>JBOIDL010000046.1:0-21817 GCA_050740435.1 Gammaproteobacteria bacterium | reverse complement strand
AGCCCATTGACTGGAGGGCTGGAATTCACCCACGGTGAGATCCAGCGAAAAGCTCAAAACTCACAGAAACCCAATGCCCTAGCCATTTTCTATCGCTAAGCGCCAATATTTATGCAACTGGAAGGTACACGCTGTGGGACCGCTACAGACCACGGGTAAACAGGGCATTGTCGGCCGTGGCGCCGTGGACCCCATAACGCCGCGTCTCCGCCTCGCTGAGCTGGCGGAAGTCGAACCCGGCGGCCATGAAGCAGTCCCGCTGGACGTCCAGCACGGCCTCCTCCTCTGCGGCGCTCAGCGCGAGAGCTTTGGGCGACCTGTTCCAAGGTGCAATCCAGGCCCATCCGTCAAGGCGGAGGGCATCGATGAACGCCTGGGTGTGGGCTCGCAGACCGCGCTCGTCGTTGTGGAACCAGAGGGCGTTCAGCGAGTACTTGCAGAAGATGCCGTGGACCGGTGCGGCCAGCCTCCCTCGGTGGAAGTCACGGAGATCGGCCTCGATGACCTCGAACCGCTTATAGCGGCCCAGCTCGATCACGGCCGGATCGCGGTCGATTCCAATCACGCTCGCGCCCCGGGCGCGAGCCATCTCACCGAAGTCGTACTGCCCTGGGCCGATATCCAGCACCGTCTGGCCTGTGAAGGGCACGCCGGAAAGGAAATCCTCAAAGATCGCCACGAAGTGTTGGCGGGACCGCTTCGGATCGCGAACGTTCGCCTGTCTCGCCTTGGCGATGATCGCGATCTCGGCCGGATCGATCAGCATGCGCGCGTCCCCAGTACGATGGTCGGGCGTGGGCCGCTGGCGATGCCGAAACCCATGTGCTCGAGCAGGGCGCGGGCCCGCGTGGCGTTGGACCCGCCCTCCCTCCGATAGGGTGCGGCGACACGGATGCTACGCACCCGAGCCGCCCAGTCCCCGAGTCCCTCGATCGCCTCCAGTTCGGCCCCATTGACGGACAGGTACATAAAGTCAACGATGCTGCCCTCGGGTAGGGTCCGGGACAGGATGTCGCTCAGCGGAGAGACCGGGGCGAGGTATCCGGTCGGAACGCTCAGCCGGCCGCCGTCGATCTCGACCAGTGTGTTGCGCTGTTGTCCCTTGCCCATCACTTCGATCTCCCCGGGCTGGTTCCACACGCCTTCTCGGACGATGACGGTGTTCGAGAAGCCGTTCTCGGTGAAGTTTCGTCGCATGATCTCGCAGTTTTCGGGCATCAATTCGATCGCTACGAAGTGGCCCGTCGTCCCGATCGATGCGTCCATCATGCGCATAGCCTTGTGGCCCAGGTAGGCACCGACTTCCACGATCGTCCCATCCGGCCGCGGGAGCAGGTCGACGGGAATCGTCTCGTCTGCGACGTACCGATGCACGACGTCTAGGGCGCATAGGAAGCATTCCGGAGGGAGATCGGGATCCAGAAGGCCCCGAAGCAACCGGTGCTGCTGCACATGGCTGCGCTGCGACGGCAAGCCGTAGAACACGCGGCCGTTGTGCAGCTCGACATAGGGCAGCCCGTAGCGCACCCCAGCGCGTTTGAACTTCGCCTGCAGCAACTTGGGAATCGTCCGGCTGAGGTCCGCCCGCTGTGGGATGGCGCGCACGCCCAGACGGGAACCCACGTCCTCGACCGTTTCGCCGGTGAGCGCGCCCAAGCGGGAGGCAACGTCGAGCTGTTCGATGCTCAACGCTTGCACGGGACGCATCCTGCTAGCATGGTCGGGTGACCGGTCTCCGCCCGACCACCATAGCCGAGCCGCCACTTGGGCAGGAGGCTAGACCAAGTGATTTCGGCGTCCGCATCGAGCGCCATGGCCATTAGACTGCCTAAACCGGATACGCGCGACACGTAGTCCGCAGGTAGGGCCGACATGCTCAATGCTGCGCTGCCGCTGAGTCGCGGTTGGTACGCTGGAGGGCCTCGTGCTCCGTCTCCAACTCGGCAAACAGGGCGAAAGCCCCGGCTCCCTTTGAGTCAGTGGTCATGTTCCAATATTCGGGGTGTGTGAGGATCCCAACCACGTGCTCAAACGGAATCGCACGTGCCTGCTGTTGCCGCCGGACGCCCCCGCGCCCCCGCGTGTTCCTGCTCAGCCGCGGGCGACCGCCGGAGTCGGTGACGTAGATCTCACGCGGGAGGTCGTAGGCTTCGTACTCCAGACCGAAGGCGGACATGGGGATGACGCCGAGCTCCACCTGGTTGCCCTTGTGCCGGATAATGCGACGCCCGCCCTTCGAGTGCCAGGGTGTCTCCTTGAACAGCTCCAAGTTGGCATAGTCCAACTCACGGCAAAGCGCGTCACCGTGGGACGAGGTGCCCCGGATCGAGATGTTGTGTCGGCGGAGGAAGATCAGCTCTTCGTGCAACAGCTCGACCGGGTCGATGCCGTGCTCGAGCCCGAGCGTGACGAAATTGTTGTGGAGGTTGATCTCGTGGCCGAGCTTCTGAAGTTCGAGGCACGCGTCGATCATCTGGGTCGAGTGGTGGTAGCGCCGGCCGTCGAAGGTGCCGTAATACCACGCAGTGTGGAGCACGCAGAAGGTTGAGCGCGGGCCGTGCTCATGCTCCCACCGGCCGATGGCGACGGCCGACTCGATGTCGTGGTCGATGTCGTGGCGTATGACGGTGATCCTCTTCGCCGGGCGTGGGTGGCGGCCTATGGCCTCGGCAAGCGTGAGGACCGTCCGCCCCTCGATCCAGGGTTCGACGAGGCGCTGGTATTCGTCTCGATGGAACCGCTTCTTGGCCGCCAGCCGCCTCCGGTTGGCCCTTATCTCCGCCTCTGGTAGCGGAGTGGGTCGGTCATCGGGAAGGCAGGCGTAGCCGAGCTGCCGCATGCCCGGCGCGCACGCGTCCTCAAGCAGATCGACCGTCTGACGGTCGATCTCCGCTGTCCACCGGCCGATGCTGGACGTGAAAAAGCCTTGCTGGAGCTTTGCTCGGTTGACGTGACCGCCCTGGTAAATGCTGGCCTTCGAATGGACGAAATCCAACATCGGAGCGTAGTCGTTCAGGCCCAACCAGCGGGCCAGCGTCGCCACCGTCTCCGCTGGCTGGCATACGAGGTCTTCATAGCGGATCAGCAGCGTCCTCTCCACCGCCGTGGCCGCGAATGCTTGGAATCGAGCGAGGTAGTTGCACCAAGCCCGCGCCACCTGCTCCGCGGTCCTGCCGAAGTCGTTGGCCCGATGCGAGGCCATGACGTCGCGGGGATCGCGCACGATGAACACGTAAGAGGCGTCGCCCAGCGACGGGGCGAAGGCACCGATCGAAGGAGCGTTGAGCTTGAACCCAGCCAGGCGGGCACCCTCCTTGGCCCGCTTGGCCTCGACGACTGCTCGGGCGAGCGCCGTGCGCGCTGCGATGGTTGTCAGATCCGTGCTGCCCTCGCCGGCCAAGCGGGCGATGATGGCCACCAGCTCGTCCGCGTTCACGAGGGCGCGCTTGCAACGCCTGACAAAACGAGACAGCCCCCGGTGACCCTGCTGCTCGAGGAGCCTGGCAGTGGCGGCCGTGTCGCCGCCGGCGTCTTCCCCTGCCTCGGCCAGCAGCGCGAGCGTTTCCGATGCTGGCGGCAGGTCGGATGGCAGCAGTTCGTACCCCATCGAGATTTCGGGCTGAGAATCGAGTACCGTCGCCAGCAGCGTGGTCCCGGAGCGGGACATGCCGCACACGAGTACCAGGGAGGTCATTGCATATATCCCAGTAACCGCATCGCGTCGCCGGCGATCTCGAGGAATTCGAAGAGCTGTTGCGTCGTCAGCTCTCGACGCCAGCGACCGATGCTACTCGCGTCGATCGGTCGTTGGATCCGCTCCAGAGACAGGTGGCTCGCCGCGTAGATGGAGTGCGCGTGCTTGCTGTGGTTGAGCAGGTCTGAGCTGTACGCGAGCCCAAGGGCCTCGCATAGCCCCCGGATGACCGATTCGGGGTTCTGCACCAGGTCCTCATAGAAAACCTCGGTGGCGGTCACACCGGGCCGGTCCATGAGATCGCGGAATCGCTGATGGGTCGATACCCACCCATTGGCAACCTGCGTCACGGTACGCTCGGTCTTCATCTTCGTGAGCGTGCTGGCGAGCACGTCCCGACCGTCCCGGATGATGTTCACGAAGGCCGCCTCGGGGAACACGGCCAGGTAGTCGTCGTAGGTGCCTAGGCACTTCAGACCCCAGCGGGTCTTGCCTTCGCGGTTGGTCTTCCACCGCGCGAAGTGCTCCACGAGCCGGATGCGCTCAGCCGCCGTCGCCACGCCCATCCCCTCGTCCATGTGGGCCCGGAACACGCCGACCACGTCCTCGGCGCCGAGACCGCCACGCGGGAGGCGGTAGAGGAAGGTCCGGAAGCGGCTGTTGTCGATCCGCTCGGCGAACCTGCGCCCCTTCTCCGGCTCGAGGCGGTCGATCACCTTCCGAAGGCCGTTCGGTGTCGGGTCCTCCAGCTCAAGCAGGTTCGGATACAACTCGTAGGACATGGTCACATCGGGGTGACTGTCGAGGATCGTAACGAGCAGGGTGCCGCCCGAACGGCTCAGTCCGCGGACCAAGATCGGCCGCTCCGCGATGCCCGGCGTCACCACTGGATCTCGACGTCCGCCCAGCTGTCTGTCCCGGGATCCTTGCTGTAGGCTTGGAGGAGGTCGTCGTACCACGCCGTTCCCACGAGGCGGGGGGCCGGCTCGTAGGGTTCGTTGGTGTAGTATTGCGGGTGGAGCAGCACCCGGTAGCGACCGCCGGGCTCCCACGTCCTCACGAAATCGCGAAGATCGCGTGTTGCGGGGTCCAATTTGCGGCCGTTCAAACCGCCGTCGCTGTAACTGGCGGTGAAGCGTGGCGTCCGGCCGTTGTGCACCCAGCGAACGCCGAGAGATGACGCATCGGTGATCTCGAGGTCACGGTTCTTCGTCCCGCCGGGGCCGATGACGCCGCCGTGCGGCGAGAAGAAGTCGACGTCGAACGACGCGCGCAGAGCGGCGAGATCTTCGAGGAAGATGTGCTCAGCCACGTGTCGATCCCAGAGCGCCTGCTCCATGGCGTTCGAGTGGTAGCCGATCACGAACCGCTCACCCTCCAACTCCTTCAGGAACTGGTGGTCGAGTGCGTACTCGGTGAACGCGAGCATGCCGGTGTCCTTGAGTAGGTGCCCGTCGACCCGGCGCCGGAAGATCATGACGTTGCTGGGCAGCTTCCGGTCCCGTTCCTCGCGAAGCGCCGCCAGCGTCCGTTCCGGCCGGGCGTCGACGTCGTGCTGGATGAGGACGAGCGCTCGCCGCTCCTTGGCCAGCCGCTTCGCCTGCTCTTTCCAGCAGCGCTGCTCGCCGGGGTAGCGACCGATGCTGTCGAAATCGCCACCCCATTGCAGGTCACGGTACGTGATGATCTGGAGCCGGTCGGCGCGGCGGCGGAGAAAATCCAGGAACCCGGTGAAGTAGCCGAAAGGGAAGTACGCTTGGCGGAACATACCGCAAGGATATACGTATTTAACGCGAAACTCTAACTCATTCATGGACCGCACCGTATGACGGTCGTCGCAGCACGGAAGCTGAACGTGATGGTATGGGCCTGGTCCGCATGATCTCTCGCGTCCCAATGCGTGTTCTCCGATCCAGACTTATCAAAGGTCGTCCTCTAGGTCTTCCGCTTCGTTTTGTTGCCGCATTCCGTCTTTCGCGCTGCGTAATGGCGCGATTACCTTTTCTTCGAAGAGACTCATCGCTATAGGGTCGGACTTCATAGTAGCTATCGGCGCCCAAGCAATAAGATCAGTTCCGCTACCCGCCAGGACTACGTTTTCGCCGAAGCGCCCCACCTGTGCCATGTCTTTCAAGGTGTATGCGAGCACGATGAAATGCTCGTCGAAAAGACTGAACAAGCGCACGCGTTGATCGTCTATGAACCGCTGCAACCCGGCACTCTCGAAGACGATAATGTCGCAGCCGCGCCTTGCACCCGCGATGGCGGACAATACAAATGCGAGATTGACGCCATGTTCGAGCACCCGCGCGCCTTTTAACGGTGCATCCAGGTCATTCGGAAGCGTGCCAATTTCGCTTCTCGCTAAACCGATACGCTCGATATCTGCAACCAGATCGCGCCACTCATATCCGGCCGGGAAACCGAAGGTCTCCCGCAGACTGCCAAAAGGATTCTCCGAACCCACGCCCGCGAACCACCATCTCGGTCGGACGCCGCCGATCGGTCGTGGTTGAAGCTCGAGACCCGCGTCCAGCGATAAAAGGTGATAACGCGAGAGTTGCTCCGGTAGCAGAAACGCAAGCCGTTCACCCCTGTTGAGCACGAACTCGTCGCCATGACCTAAAGGTGACCTAGCGCGAACCAATAATCGGATGGGTTTGGTATCACTGTCCGGCTTGTTTCTTTCTTCCACCTTGCTACGGGCTTGATCCACAAAGCGCGCATAGCGACTGACCGACGGATAAAAACGATTGATGCTCGTCAACAACCTCGCCAATCTTGCAAAGTTGGTCGTAAAAATACTCAAGACTATGAGGTACGCGAATAGCGTGCTCCAGTCTCCTTCATCGCGTAGAATCCCCGCGCCTTTCACCATCAGGATTAGGAACGCTGTGATCGCTATCGCGACATTACTTACCAGGGTGACTCGTTCCAAGACCTGTCTTTGCGCCTCCATCGCATCCCCCCATTCTTTCGTCGCGCCCTGTTGGAAGACGAACTGTAACTCGCGATCCTCACGCCCTATGGGCGCAGCCATGTAGCTTAGGCGTTCTAATAAGCGGCGCCGCTCTATCGCGGATGCACGCCCTTTGCGCTCCGAGACCTTGCGATGACCTGCTCCTTGGACGCTCGCGCGATACAGATGCCACGCCGCGGCAGATAGAAGTAAAAATACAATCGTCGACAATGCTACTTCGATGATAAACAGGGAGACGCCTGCTACAATCACGGCACCGACAGGTAGTAGCCCGTTAATTCCGATTCGAGCAATGAGCCCGCAGGCGTAGGCGTCGCGCATCGCGATCTGGTGGGCCCCCGCGCGACCGAATTCTTTACCGGGCGCCTGCAGGATATTATTTTTGATTTCGCCTAACGCGACGATCGCTCGCTGGGCGCAAAAATCAGCATACTCTCGCGCCAATGTAATCGCATCGATCTTAGCCCGCCCAGTCCATACCGCGGACACCAGTGTCAGCGCCAATACGCCGCCCCCGAAAAACGCCATCATCAAAAACGATTGCCTAGGAGTGATAACCCAACCTAAAACCGGAAGATCAGCGCCTTGCTCCATCGTCTTGAGGTATAGATAGCTTATAAACATCGCCACCGCAAGGCTCCCCAACCCGATGAAATTCTGAGTTGTAATCCTCGCAACCCTGCCGCGATACCTCAAAAAGAAGTCTTTAAAGAACCAAAGACAGAATTCACGATAGCGCTGGGTCTGCTTTGCGATTAAGAGGACATTACGAGCCGCGGATCGAATACGCATCATAGCGTGCAGACGATCCGTGTTAAAACTGCGGGTATCGATAGCAGCGTTTCAGACGAATTATGCCGCAAGACTTCGTCTATACCGGATAGTGGAATCGGCACATCCACTCACCACATATCGATTCAACGCCGGTTACCGCCTTGGGGTCCAGTTCCCCCTGCCACCGCCCGATTCTCGCTGCCGAAAACCCCTTTTTAAGCCCTTCTAGATTCGGATGATGTGTCTGAAGAACAGATGCCTTCGATGATTGGTACTCTAGCAGGCCCTCTTCGATTCCGAGCGGTAATATTGCGAAAAAGCTCTGTATACTTTCCCGCGGCGAGTGTACTAAATCTTCGTATCTAACTACCGCTCCGCGACCTCGATGAGTCGTCCGAAACGCTTCGAAATTTGCTAAGGCGCGCACCCAACTTCGGGATATTTCTTCCACTGTTCGCGAAAACTTCCTTTCGATATGCGAGGCGATGACATCTCTCGGGTCTCTGACGATGTAAACGAGGTAGCTCCCGGGGAAAAGCTTATGCGCGTAGCGCACCGACCCCGTATTAAGTTTGAACCCATAGTACTCGGCATTCTGCCGGCACTTCATCTCGTACGCAGCCTTGTGCGCTATGCGCAACCTGTCGTAGACGGTAGAGATCCTTCCGCGTTGTTCTTTTCGTGCCCATGCGAACACTGCGTTAATCCCGTCGAAATCAAGGCCTGCCCGGTGGCATCTACTGACAAAGAGCGCCAGCTCCTTGTATCCCCATTGCTTCAGAACCCTGCCGCATTCCCGCTCCGACAGCGCTCCGGTATCTCTTGCCTTGCACACGAGCATTAGGCTCGTAGCCGCGTTCGGTAGGATCCCGGGGATCAGCTCATAACCCATCGCGACCTTGCTATGAGCATCGAATATTGTAGCCAGAAGCGTCGTACCGGACCGCGACAACCCACATACGAATATCATCGGATCACTGCTGATCTCTCGCGCAAAAAAGGGACGTGATAGGATAAACTCCGAGAGCTGTCGTATGCGGCCACCGATGGATACCCTAGATTTGAGTCGAAGTCGGCTAAAAGAGAACATACGCGTGGTCGCAACGCATAGTGACATTTACCGGCGCTCGCGATCGATGAGCGCGGCTCCAATCATTTTATAACGAGACCTCGCATAGGTTTTTATCTCGCACGCGGCTCAATCTCCTCAAGCACTATTCGATGGATCGCGAATTCGCACGACTCGTCCCTGGCGCCTGCGTAAAGCGCCAGTGTGAACCTGTCAGCCATCGGGCGAGTTTTGAAGGAAAAATGTCGCGTCGAATTGTTTGCTGAGATCCTTACGACTGACCGTTTCTCTCGCAACTCGGAACCCTCATACATGAGGCAGAAAAGCGTCACGACCGATGGGCCTTTGACCTCTAGCACGACCGTCCCGTGATACCGGTGGCCGATGTTAGCCTTCCAACCCTCTTGTGGTGAGATTCGGTGCCACGTACCGCCACCGATCACAATAGAGCAATGCGTCCGAGGTCGCGTTCGGATCCTCAACGCCGGTCGAATAAACGCGATCTCGCATCCTTGAGTGCGGAATCCTGCGCGAAGTCCGTTGGCCCATACTCTCGCTACCCAACTCTCCGGGACTTTCATGCCGTCCGTTTTTTGGCCTCTCCTGCCCCGCAAGCGATTAAGCTGTCTCGCCGCAAAGAGCCCAAAGCCTCGAAGAAAGGTCAACCAATCGAGACGGGAGAAGTCGATTTGAAAGAGTTTCACTTTTCTCTCGCCGAGATCCCTTCGACGCCATCGCGCGAGAACGCCCGAGTCGGAGCTAGCGGTCGCGTGCACGTCCGCATTACCGATCGCGGCTGTGTTACTTGCATAGCCCAAGTCACGACGAAGCCCGCCACATATCGCGTGATATATCGCCTTGATCTCGGCGCCCCAATGTTCATAGTCAGGGAATTCCGTGTGGTAGCTCAGGTTGAGCGGACGTCCAAACAGCGGCGCGGCAAGGAGAGGGTAAACCGAGATCCCAAGCGCCTCTAAGTCTGCGGTGAAGGTCGAGGAATCGGCAACCATCTCCTCAAACCGAATACGCTTCGGGCAACGCGCGATCAATGACTCATTAACCGCCCTCACATACCAGCACGCTTTCTCGAACTGAGACATTTGTGACCATCCGTCAACAGGAACCGACGGATGCCTGTCGTCTTCGGGGGTGTCGTACCAATCGCGGTTGATCAGTGACCGTATGACGTCTTTCGGATCACGGTGTAGGTGCACCAGCGTCGCGTCGGGAAACACCTGGTCCAAGGTGCCGATGAAATGTCCCAGATATACATTCGCTTCCGCATAATCCCGCGGGCTCTCCTCGATCCAAGCGCGCGACTCCAGCATCAAATCACGGACCAGCGCCGGGTTAGCGGTGAGATCATTCGTATGTTCGAGCGTAAGTTTGTCTGCGCGCAACTGCCCGTCTTGGAAACGATGATTTAACGTAAATTCATGAGTTCCGCGCAAAGGAGTCGCGCGGTCAAGAAACTCGCTCAGCCATTTGGAACCACTGCGCGGGGTGGAGAGAAAAAAGTAAAGCTTTTGGAGTCCGCGCCAGTATTCGGGATGAATCAATATTTGATTGCGGCCGTGTGTTAAATCCTGTGCGATGGGATCGGGCGTTCGGGTCCAACTACCTCCGCTGTCGGTAAAATAGCAGTCAAAAGAAATATGCATCGCCTCGTAACGCAGCTTGACCGACGACATCGGGATCGACCACAGCGGAAACTCCGCCCCATCCTCACGTTTCAGCGCGTGCGATGCTGGATAGCCGATCTGAAACCGTGAATCGGAAACTGCGATGCCCTCGGCCGATAATCCGTTCTCCCTAGCCGCGGGATCCGCAGGCCGTAAGTCTTGGAAACACCAGTAATTGATAAATTGCCGCTCGTAGCAAAGGCGGTCGCCGTGTGCAGAGACAGAATCGACGATGATCCCTTCGCGTCGTAGCCGGTCCAGCGAATTCCTAAGATCGAGCAGGACATCCAGCGTTTGTCCTTTTATCCACTTCGACAGGCTATTCAGATGTAGCCCGATCTCGTGCCCGAAGGCAGCCAGCTGTTTACACTTGGCTATAAAATCGGGATTTTCCCAATAAGGCGCCGTATCTAGTAAGTAATAGCTCGCTGTTACGCCACGGCGATGCTCCCAATAACCCATTTCGAGGGCGATGTCGAGATCGTGGTCCACATCGTGCCGTAATGCGATAACATCTGCGAGCTCGGGCCGAGCCGCCATGTCCCGAATGGTGACGACCGATCCGAAATGGGCCAGATAGCGAAAATATTCGTCGCTTATTGACATCTTGAATCCCAACATATCTCCATGCGCTCAGGTATTGCGTAGTACCAAACGCATTGACTCGATAATGATGTCCTGCATTTCTGAGTAAGATAGGGGTGCGATCAGTGCTGCGCGCGCCAAGCCGCATCCGCTAACCGACGGCTCGTCTCAATGTAAAGGTCGATGTCTCCGCCCCGCTCACTGTCATCGACCCGGGAGCCAAACAGCCACACGTCTGCGTCGGGCCCGAAATACTCGGCCGCACGTAACTTGACCACTCGGATTTGATCTTCGGTTAGCCGCATGAGATCAAAAAAATCGCCGAAAAATCCGCGTTCTCTGGCCGCCAGGATCCTCTGGCTGCGTGGGGAGTATATCTCGAACCCGTCATGCCGAATCCCCCACGACCTCACGCACGCTCTCAATGATGTACTCCTGAACCTTCGGTTCAAGATAGGGATGCATAGGCAAGCTCATTACCTCGCCCGCAAGTTTTTCCGATACGGACAAACCACCCGGACTGGTTGGATAGTTCAGGTAAGCGGTCTGGCAATGTAGCGGCTTAGGATAATAGATCGCGGTCGGAACGCGTTTTTCTTTTAGCGATGCCACCACCCTATCGCGCTGCGCTACCCGCAACGTGTACTGCGCCCAGGCGCTGATCGCGTTGCCCGCTACGGCCGGTGTCTTTACGATATCATTTAAAGCTTGGTTATAACGTTGAGCGACGCATTGGCGAGCCTCAATCTCGTCGGCAAATATTCGCAATTTCTCAATTAGGATTGCCGCTTGTAAGGTATCTAAACGGCCATTTATCCCGATGCGGACGTTATCATATTTATTCTTACTTTGACCGTGTACGCGCAGGGATCTCAGTACTAAGGCCATCTCTGCGTCAGCGGTAAATAGCGCGCCGCCGTCACCGTAACAACCGAGTGGTTTTGCCGGAAAGAAGCTGGTTGCGGTGATTGGAGCGAGCGTTCCAACCCGTCTGCCCGCCCGCGCGCCACCGAAGCTCTGCGCCGCATCGGCAATCACGTGTAAGTCGAATGCCCGAGCGATGTCATCGACCTCCCGGTAATCTAGCGGTTGTCCGAAGAGATCAACCGGGATCACGACGCGGGGTCTTAAACTTCGCTTCTTGGCTTCGTCAATTGCGGCTTCCAGGCTGCTAATACTGATCAGAAAATCGGCTTCTTTGACGTCCACAAAAACCGGCGTGGCTCCCAGAAGCACCACGACCTCGGCGGTCGCGACAAATGTAAACGAAGGAATAAAGACCGCATCACCCGGTCTTACTCCGAGCGCCATCAGTGCCATCAGCAGCGCCTCGGTACCGCTCGCGCAAGTTACGACGTGCTTGGCGCCGCTGAATTCTGCCAAGGCACGTTCGAGCTCTGCCACCTCGGGGCCGAGGATATAGCTGCCGTGCGCCAGCACCTTTTTGATGGCCTGTTCGATCTGAGGCTGGAGGCGATCTTGCTGCGCACGCAGATCGATAAACTGGATAGGATCATCGACCGTCATCTAGCTCTGCTGTCCTAGTGTCGATTGATTTAGTGGCCTGACGCCCGCGCCGGCTGGGCGGGTTCTATCTCTACAAGTTGGTCTTTAGCTGTTTCTATATACGCTCGTCCCGTTCGCGGGCAGATCAGATCCGGGCCCAGCTTCTCGGCGGCATGGCTGACCCAACCGATCCGGCGCGCCGGCACACCGGCCACCAGCGCAAACGCGGGTACATCCTTGGTGACCACCGCGCCCGCGGCGATAAAACAATACTCGCCGAGCGTGGTTCCGCAGACGATGGTGGCATTGGCGCCGATCGTGACCCCGCGGCGAACGCGCGTAGGCCGAAATTCATCCTTGCGTTCGATCTCCGCGCGCGGATTATTAACGTTGGTAAATACGCACGAGGGGCCGCAAAAAACCCCTTCCTCTAGCGTGACCCCTTTGTAGAGGCTCACATTGTTCTGGATCTTGCAGCGATCACCCACGGTAACGTCCGGGCCAATCATGACGTTCTGTCCGATGACGCACTCCCGCCCGATCGCCGTGCGCGGCAAGATATGGCTGTAATGCCAAATCTTGGTGCCCGCACCGATGGTGCTCGGTTGGTCGACAAACGCAGTCTCGTGGATCACCACGGAGTGTGCATGCGCCACCGCGGGCGCGGCATGGTTTTCGCTGTGGCGGTGTCCGGACATGGACTGTTCAGCCGCGGCGAGAACCCGCAACACACCAACGCCCTCGGCGGCATCGGTCCTACATTTCGCCCGGCCCTCGATACATTCCAAAAAATGCAAGCATTCGAGCTTTAAGGGCTCATCGGGCGCAACACTGATCGGGAGGCCTTCAGCCCGCTTCGGCACCGGGAGGCCGTTCTTCCACTCCATCTGGTGGGGATAGACGATGAGCTTCGTCTCCCAGGGTTCCTGATCGTTAAATACGGCCATGCCATGATCCCCGACCACCACCAGCTTTTGCTCCTTGAACGGATGCAGCCACGATACGAAGACATGCGCATGTTCACCTCCGGGGAAGGAGAGATGCGTGGTTGTGACATCGGCGATCTTATTGTGTAAATAGTAACTACCGACCGCGGAGACCGAATCGGGATGGCTCCCGACGAGACTCAGGATCATCGAGATATCGTGCGGGGCAAAACTCCAGAGAATATTTTCTTCGCGCCGTACTTTCCCGAGATTCAAACGGTGGGAATAAATGTACTGCAAACGCCCCAGCCGCCCTTCCGCGACCAGATCCTTAAGCCGATTGAATACTGGGTGATATTGCAGTAAATGCCCGACCATCAAGATCCGGCCGACCTCTTCAGCCAAAATTTGCAGTTCTTGCGCTTCCGGGACCGTGAGCGCCAATGGCTTCTCGACAAAGACATGTTTGCCGGCAGCGAGCGCTTCGCGGCACAGCGCGGCGTGGCTTTCCGCCGGAGCGGCGATCGCGACGCCAGCGAGATCCACATCGGACAGCGCTTCCGAAAACGACTTGCGCGGTACACCAAAGCGCTGCGCAAACGCCCGCGCACGGTCTTCATCAAGATCGACAACCGCACCGAGCGCTCCAAGCTCATGTAGATTTCGCAGGATGTTTTGTCCCCAGTACCCGCAGCCGATCATGGCTACGGAAGGCACGTCTTTTTTTGCCACCGTGATAATTCGTTTAGCCATACTTTCCTCCCCGCGGCAAAATCTTATAGGCGCCCTTATGCGCTAGCCCTCGGCGTCCCCGGCGCCATGACTGCGCATCGTGAGGCGATGAGCCCGCATCTCTAGGCTTGCCGATGGCGGCGTTACCTTCAATAGCGCCGGTGTCAATATTCGCTCTCGTGGGACCGCTTGACCCAAAGCTTCCACAAATTCCGTGATGCCATCAAGCTGGGTTACCACGTAGAAATCGCACGGGGGAAGGTCTTCAAACCGTTGCCACACGGGCAAATCGAGGAACCGCGCCTCCGCGTGGCGGGGGTCATAAGTGCCTAGCAAGGTGATACCGTGCTCACGCGCCCGTAACGATGCAATCTCGGCAAGCTCTGAGACGCCGCATAGCAGCACCCGCGTACGGCCGTTCGCCGCGCAGGTCTTAAACACCTCAACACAGGAGAGCGCCGCCTGGCGGTAAAACTCGAATGAGTGCGATAGGTATTTCGCCGTGAGCCGGCTTTTCTCGGCAAACCCTTTACCGGTCAAGTAATAGAAATACCGATTTGGCGGCGCCAGCTTGATCTTGATGAGGCCTTTGCGAACGCAACGCTTGACATAGAGATTCGCAAGCCCCAGGGCGACCCCTAGCCGTTGTGCGAGATGCCGCTGCGTGAGGGAACCACCTCCATCGACAGCAGCAAGCAATTCGAGAGTCAACGCCTCTTCTCGATCTTTCTCGTTCACTTTGTGAACACTATAATTCTAGGTGAGTTCTAGCGTCAATCACTTCCGAGCATAGAGTCTGATACAATTTTGGTAAACGCTGCGCCAACTCTTCCGTGGAAACGCTTCTTTATTGGATCGCCGAGCAACGGACGGCTTGCGGGTTTCCCGATCCGGAAGAGGCCCTGGAGGAGCCGGACGGCCTCCTCGCCATCGGCGGCGATCTCGGCAGCCGCCGCTTGCTCGAGGCCTATCGCCATGGGATCTTTCCCTGGTACGACAGCACGCAGCCGATCCTGTGGTGGTCCCCGAACCCGCGCAGCGTATTATTCCCGGAGGGTTTGGTGATTTCGCGCAGCCTGCGGCGAAGCCTCAAGCGATCGGCGTACGAAATTACCATCGACCGGAGTTTTCCAGAGGTCATCCAGGCCTGCGCTGAGCCCCGCAAGGATGATCACGGGACTTGGTTAACACCGGCGATGATCGACGCGTATACTGCCTTGCACCGCGAGGGCCATGCGCATTCCATCGAGGCATGGAATGACCATCGACTGATCGGCGGGCTCTACGGCATTTGCATTGGCCGCGTTTTTTTTGCTGAATCGATGTTCAGCCGCAGGCCCGATGCCTCTAAGATCTGCTTGGTGCGGCTCGTGCAGCATTTACTCACATGGGATCTCAAACTAATTGACTGTCAGGTACATTCCCAACATGTCGAGCGTTTGGGGGCTCTTCGGATCCCCCGTAGCCAATTCATTGCAATGCTCGATCGTTGGTGCCCGGCGACGATAAGCGTAAACGCATGGCAGAGCAATCCGCAAGACCAGCCTCCCGCACGGCATTCTATGTAACGCCGCCGCATCCGTGCAGCTACTTGCCGGAGCAACGGGCGGCCACGCTGTTTGCCGATCCGGTTGTCCCCATGAACAATGGCCTCTATTCGGCCTTGCTTGCCAATGGATTCCGGCGCAGCGGAGAGTACCTGTATCGGCCGCAATGCCCGGCTTGCCGCGCCTGTGTTCCGGTACGGGTAGCGATCGACTCATTCCTCCCGAACCGTATCCAAAGGCGGACCTGGTTGCATAACGAAGATTTGGAAGTCCGTCCGGTCGCACCCGTTTTTGCCATGGACCATTATTCTCTCTATCGCCGCTATGTGTCGGCCCGGCACCCCGGCAGCGACATGCAAGACCTCACGCCCGAGCGATTTATCAACTTTCTGGCCGCGCGCTGGGCGAACACGTTATTCTACGAATTTCGGCGCGGTATCGACTTAGTTGCGGTGGCGGCCGTCGATCGTAGCGATGATGCGCTGTCCGCCGTCTACACCTTTTTCGACACCGATGAGGAACGCCGTAGCCTAGGACGTTACGCCATACTGTATGAAATCGAGCAGGCCAGGACGGAAGGCTTACGCTGGGTTTACCTAGGATACTGGATCGATGCCTGCCGAAAGATGCGCTATAAGGCCGAGTTTCAACCCCTAGAGTACTATTGCAATGGACGCTGGATTCCAAGCGCCACGAACATATAAAACCTTACGCTCGGTGTTTTGCGCTATGCCCCTAATTGGGTCACAATGCGCCGTTTCCCGCCGCCAGGACTTACAACCGGAGATCATGGCAAAAGAAGAACAAATTGAAATGGAGGGCAAGGTCGTTGAAACCCTACCCAATACGATGTTTCGCGTGCAACTCGCCAACGGGCATGTTGTGACCGCTCACATTTCCGGCAAGATGCGAAAAAATTACATTCGTATCCTCACCGGCGACACCGTGACCGTCGAACTGACACCCTACGACTTATCCAAAGGGCGTATTATTTATCGCGCTCGATAATTGGAGGCCAAACGGGGCGCGGCTGCGGATCGACCCACTATCCGCTCAACGCTCAACCTCTCAGGCCATCACGGCGACATCTTCCGCGTGCAGACCCTTTTGACCTTCGCTTACGGAAAACTCCACACGTTGGCCATCCTGTAAAGAACGATAGCCGTCCCCCCGGATCGCACGAAAATGCACGAAGACATCATCACCCTTATCACGCTGAATAAAACCGTAACCCTTAGAGTTATTAAACCACTTCACCGTACCGTGTTCACGATCGGACATACTCAATCAACCTCACACATTCAGAATAAAAAACACTTTAACGAGGCGCCTGGAATTGGTGAGCCCTATCCGCGGCCCAACGAAATCGGTTCGTTAAACACACCTAACGCCCTAGAAGCGCGCCCGCCGTCGCTACGGCGAGCCGTATTGAAAAGCTTACAACATATACGCTCAACTGCAAATACTCAGAGCTTGTGAAAAAATCTACTGCGCTCGGGATCTCGCGTTCCGGCGGTGCTCGGAATCCTCATGTATTTCAACATACACTCCGGTTCCTGCGCTCCGGCGGAAAGCCAGGGCCAGGGAGTGGCCCTGCTTGGCGCGCCGAGGATGCAGCGCGACCTCTCTTCGCTCGCGACGATTTATTCACAAGCTTTCACAGGAGTGTTACGGAAGAAATGCGGTTCGAGCTAGGCGTCGGAAGGCGTCACACCGCACCGCGAGCGCAGTCTTTCCCGCTCGAATACGCGCCGCATGTATTCCAGGTCCGAAGGAGTGTCGACGCCACGTTCTATCTCGCGCTGCACGACGGCTACCGCGACGCGATAGCCATAGTATAGGGCGCGCAACTGCTCAAGCGCTTCGAGGCGTTCTAAAACGCAGGGTTCCAACCGCGCTAAGCGCTTAAGAGTTTTTACGCGATAGGCGTACAAACCCAGGTGCCGCAAATAAGCACGGTTCGCCAAGGACATCTCACTCGCCGCCGATTCGGCGCCGAATCGCTCGCGATCCCAAGGGATCGGCGCGCGGCTAAAATATAGCGCGTAGCCTTCGCGGTCCAACACGGCTTTGACAATATTAGGATCACGCAACGCGATCGCGCTGCCGAGAGGCGCGCATAGGGTCGCCAGTTCAGCGCCGGGCCGGTCATCGAGCAGGCCGGCGACCTGGGCCAGCAACGCGGGCGCTACGCGCGGTTCGTCACCCTGTAGATTAACGATAATGGCGTCTTCGTCTTCTTTCAAAGCCGCCGCCGCTTCCGCCAGCCGTTCCGTCCCGGAACGATGATGCGCAGAGGTCATGCAAACGCTTGCCCCGAAACCGAGCGCGCACGCACGAATGCGTTCATCGTCGGTGGCAATGATCACCGCCGAGGCGCCGCTTTGCAGCGCGCGCTCATGCACGCGCTGGATGAGGGGCTTGCCTGCGATGTCCGCCAGGGGTTTGCCCGGCAAGCGAGTGGACTCGTAGCGCGCGGGGATGTAGACGCGAAAATCCAACTAGAGCTTCTCGTCCGGTGGAATACGGCGTGCTTCGTCCTCCAGCATCACCGGAATATCATCTTGAATCGGATAAGCTAGGCGGCAGGCGCGGCAGATAAGCTCGGCTTCTGCTCGCTTGTACAGCAGCGGGCCCTTGCATGAAGGACACACCAAGATCTCAAGAAGACGCTTGTCCATTGATCTTACCTGTCAACAGTGCAATGAATTTTTTTTCGAAGGCCGATGACAGCTCGGCTTGTATGGGAATATACCAAACATCGGCTGCTGCGAAGTGCCGGCATTTTACCGCATCTTTCTCGGTCATGATGACGGGAAGCCCATCGGTGAATGCGAGATCGCGACGAGAAAAGCCGTAATGATCCGGAAACGGGTGCTCGATGGTCTCGATACCGAAGCCTCTTAAAAGTGAAAAAAAACTATCCGGGTGTCCGATCCCCGCAACGGCATGGACGCGCCGCCCGCGCAGTTCATCCAAGCTACGCACCGCCGTATCGTCGGCCACGGCGTTGGCTACCGAGGCGCGGTAGCTCATCGCATACTCGTTATCGAGGGCTTCACCACGGGTAACAATCATGTCGACGCGCGTTAATCGATCGATCGGCTCGCGCAAAGGTCCGGCGGGTAACAGGCGGCCGTTGCCGAAGCGGCGAACCCCGTCAACGACTGCGATTTCAACGTCTCTTGCAAGCGCATAGTCCTGCAACCCATCGTCACACACGATCACATTGCATTTATCGTCGAATAGCAACTGATCAACGGCTTGTGCGCGCCGCCGGCCGGCGGCCACCACGGGGCCGTTGCAATGCCTTGCGACCAGCACCGACTCATCGCCGACCTTGTGTGGATCGCTATCGGGTGCTACTCGCCGCGGCCAACTTGTCGACTGTCCCCGGTACCCGCCGGTCACGATCCCGGGGCGGTAGCCGTGGCGCCTGAGACAGTGCGCAAGCCAGATGACGAGCGGCGTTTTGCCCGTGCCGCCGACCGTGATGTTTCCGACGATAACGACGGGCGCCGTGCAGGTGTATGGGCGCGCCAGTGCGGTCGAATAAAGCAACCGTCTCGCGGAGGCCGCGCCGCGATAAGTCCAGCTCAACGGCGACAACAAGGCGCACCAGCGATGCTGTCCGTACCAGGCGTTTTGTATCCGTTGTTCGAGAAACACCGCCCCAGTTTGTAGCAGGAACTCGCGTGAAGGTAAAGGCGCCGGCCCCAGGGAGGTATATACTTGCGAGTTAATCCGCGCTATGCGGCCATGAACAAAGCAAGTATCGTCGCGCTTTGAAACCATCTGACGGACCGCCGCCATGTCAACGCAACCGAGGGCGCCTCTGGAAACCTTTCCGAACCCGAGCCCTACCCGCGACTACGTGATCAGGATAGAAATCCCTGAATTCACCTGTCTATGTCCCAAGACCTGGCAACCCGATTTCGCCACCTTAGAGCTGCTCTATGTCCCCGACCAAGAGTGCGTCGAACTAAAGTCGCTCAAGCTCTACATCTGGTCCTTCCGCGATCAAGGCGCTTTTCACGAGGATGTCACAAACATGATCTTGAATGAGATCGTGTCAACATGCCGGCCGCGGTTTGCGAGACTGACGTCACGCTTCAATGTGCGCGGGGGCTTATACACGAGCGTCATCGCGCATTATCAGTCGCCCGGCTGGAAGCCCGCCGAGCAGCTCGGTTTGACCCGAGCCCTTTAGTGCTTAAAAGCGTTGCGTCCCTCCCGGGTTTTTGGTACAACTGCGCGCTCATTTTTCTAAACATGAGGTAAGGGCAGTGCCCGCCAAGAAGAAGGTCGCGAAAGCTAGCGAGGCGAAAGTGGCGCGTGTCGGCGTCGCGACCACGTCGTGGTACGACGGTTTCGCGCCGTACAAGGAAAAGCGGGGTGAGGCATACATGAATCCGGCGCAGATCGAGCATTTCCGCAAGATCCTCATGAGCTGGCGCCGCGATCTGATCGAAGAGATCGATCGCACCGTTCAGCATTTGCAGGACGACGCGGGGAGTTTTGCGGATCCGAATGATCGGGCAACCCAAGAAGAGGAATTCGCACTGGAATTGCGCACCCGCGATCGGGAGCGCAAATTAATCAAGAAGATCGGAGAATCGCTCGCGAGTCTCGACACGGGCGACTACGGATACTGTGAATACTGCGGAGTCGAGATCGGGATCCGGCGCCTCGAGGCCCGCCCCACGGCGACACTTTGTATCGACTGCAAGACCTTGGACGAAATCAGAGAAAAGCACGTCATTTAGGGCGTTCGCTGAATCCTTCCAGCCATCGGCAATAAAACCGCTCGGCGATGCGCCGCAGCGCCTTCACGCGCTGGGAAAGCCGACGGGTGATCTCATCGGGGGCCTGCACGCTCGTAGACGGCGCAACCAGTTGCTCCTGGTACACCTTCACCCACTGGGTCACCATCTTCGCCGTGACTTCAATATGACATTGCATGCCGAGCGTATTGCCGATCGCAAACGCCTGATTCTCGCAAACATCGCTCTTTAGCAGGCGAGCGGCGCCGGGGGGAATACTGAAGGTCTCGGTGTGCCAATGTAAGACCTCGAACCGAGGTGGCAAACCATGAAGCCATCCTGCCGCTTCCTCGCCAGCCGCGCACTCGACCGGGCGCCAACCGATTTCTGGCACGCGACTGGGGGTGATCGCGCCACCCAATGCCTTGCTGATCAACTGGCCACCGAGGCAATGGCCTAATATCGGCAAACCCCGGGCGTGGGCCGCCCGAATCAGCGCCAGCTCTTGTCCCAGCCACGGTAAGGGATCATTGACGGACATCGGACCGCCCATAAACACGAGCGCCGAACACCTGTCGATATCACGCGCCGGTTGCTCGCCTTCATCAATCCGTATGAGATCGAACGAGATACCGCGCAAGGCCAAGAACTCCGCCAAATAACCCGGCCCTTCGCAGTTGGCATGCCGAAAGATCAGTACCGGTTTCATCGGGTTTGGAAGAGTATGCGGTCGCCCCGCCCAGAGCTAGCCGTTCACCGTTTCCTCGGCGCGGTGCATCCCAAATTTTTTCATCTTCTCGACCAAGGTCGTACGCCCCATTTTCAATCGCTTAGCCGCATGCGCAACCACCCAGTGGGCCTCGTCGAGCGCCTGTTTGATCATCGTGTACTCGAGATTATTCAGGTGTTCCTTGAGGTCGATCCCCCCGCGCGGCAACCGCGGCAAGGACGAAACCTCTTCGGCGTGCGGCTCGCGCACGAGAATCGGCGCTCGCTCCGCTAACTCCACCGCCTGATATTTCTCCGGGAGATCATGTAGGTCCACTACCCCGTCCGGATAGAGGATCGCCAGCCGTTCCATCAGGTTCGCTAACTCCCGGATGTTACCGGACCAGCGATAGGCGGTCAGTGATTCGAGGCACAGGTCGGTTAATCGCAACCTACCCCGGCCTTCGTGCTCCAAGCGAGCGACGAGGTCGTTCACGAGCAATGGTACATCCTCGACACGTTCCCGCAGAGGCGGCATCTCAATCGGGAAAACATTCAAGCGGTAAAAAAGGTCCTCTCGGAACGTGCCCTTGGCGATGGCTTCTTCCAAATTGACATGGGTCGCGGCGACGATTCGTACATCCGCGGTGATGCTCTTGTTACTGCCGACGCGTTCGAAGGTGCGATCCTGTAGCACGCGCAACAGTTTCACTTGCATCGCCAAGCTCATGTCGCCGATCTCATCCAAAAACAACGTTCCGCCTTCGGCCATCTCGAAGCGGCCTTGCCGCGAGGTGATCGCCCCGGTAAACGCTCCTTTTTCGTGCCCGAACAACTCGCTCTCCAAGAGA
>JBOIDL010000045.1:0-22395 GCA_050740435.1 Gammaproteobacteria bacterium | reverse complement strand
CGCGGCGATCTTCTCTTGATGGCGTTCGACAAAGGGATTCATGGCGACGACGCGTCTCCGTTTTTATTGCCCATACGCCAGAATGGTACCTTCAACACTTTGGTTCCGGCTACGCCGGGTTAGGGATCTGGACCTAGAGGCACTGACCGGAACGTTTTCGTTTGGTAAGATCGAAGGCGGATTGGGGGGGCGGGTGCGCGGCCTCCGGCTGGAAGACGGACGACCGGTAGCGTTCGATGCTGAATTTTCCACCCCGGCCAAGGATCCGAGGCCGCATCGGATCAGTCAACGGGCGGTCAAGAGCCTCACTCGGCTTGGAGGCGGCGGTAGTGCGAACACCTTCTCGCGGGCGTTACTCGGGCTATTCGACACGTTTTCTTACGCGCGTCTCGGGATCACGTGCCGCTTGCGTAACGGCGTGTGCGACATGGGCGGGGTCGGGCCGGTAGAGGAAGGAGGCTACTACATTGTGAAAAGAGGCAAGGTCCCGCCCGTGATCG
Source organism: Gammaproteobacteria bacterium (assembly GCA_050740435.1). Lineage (GTDB taxonomy): Bacteria > Pseudomonadota > Gammaproteobacteria > JACCXJ01 > JACCXJ01 > USCg-Taylor. The sequence continues at coordinate 21,895 of JBOIDL010000045.1, read as the reverse complement.
ATGTCAAGGGGTACAATCGATCCGTCGCATGGCAGACCTTGATCGATCGCTTAAAGCGCGTGACGGGGAGCAAGGGGGCCGTAATCGAATGAGAGCATAGACATGAAAAGTACAGCCATAACCGCGATCATCGCTTTGGGCTCGGCCGCCTGTGTGACGGTCAATATCTATTTTCCAGCGGCGGCTGCGGAACAAGCTGCTGATCAAATCATACAGGACATCTATGGGCGGCCAAAGAAAGGCGACGCGCCGGAAAAACCGCCCAACGAAAGCCGGGGCGTTGACGTGGATACGTCATTGGGGGGCCGTGTGTTGTCTTTAATTGTACCCATGGCATTCGCCGCGCAACTGGATATCGATATCTCCAGTCCCGGCATCGATAAGCTGCGCGCTTCCATGCGCAAGCGGCATCAAGCCCTGTCGCCGTTCTACGCGAGCGGTGCGGTTGGAATGACCGCAACCGGTTTGTTGGACGCGCGCGATCTCGCGCCGGTCCCACTCGCGCGCCGCAACGCGCTCAAGCAACTCGTGGCCGAGGAGAATCGGGATCGAAATGCGCTGTATCAAGGGATCGCCCGCGAGAACGGCCATCTAGAGTGGGAGAGTGAAATCCGCGCCACCTTCGCGGAGCGCTGGGTTACGAATGCACCGCGCGGATGGTGGTATCAGGACGACGGCAATCGTTGGAAAAAGAAATAAGCGTGCATCGGGTCGGCCGTGAACGTGCTGGTGTTCGACATCGAGACGGTCCCGGACGTGGACACCGGCCGCCGTTTGTATGGGCTCACCGATCTGACGGATAAGGAAGTTGCACAGGTGATGCACAGTAAGCGTATGCAGGAGACCGAGGGAAAGAGCGAGTTCCTGCGTCACCCGGTGCAGCGCGTGGTCGCGATTTCCCTCGTCTTACGCACACCGACGCGCTTACATGTCTGGTCGATCGGGGAGCCGGGCTCGCCGGAGGCGGAGCTCATCCAGCGGTTCTTCGATGGCATCGAGCGCTATAGCCCCATTCTCGTTTCGTGGAACGGACGGGGATTCGACCTTCCGGTGCTGCATTACCGCGGGCTTATGCACGGAGTCAACGCGGGCCGCTACTGGGAAACCGGCGGCAACGATCAGGGCTTTCGTTGGAACAATTATCTCAATCGTTTTCACGAGCGGCATACCGATCTCATGGACGTCATCGCGGGCTACGAGCCGCGTGCTTTTGCATCCTTGCACGATGTTGCGAGCCTGTTGGGATTTCCAGGGAAGCTCGGGATGAACGGCGCCGATGTGTGGGAGCGTTTTCTTGGGGGCGATATCGAGGCCATACGCAACTATTGTGAAACCGATGCGTTGAACACCTATCTGATTTATCTGCGCTATGAGCTGATGTGCGGCAAGCAAACCCGCAACGGCTATGATGCGGGTTGTCAAGCCTTGCGGCAGGCCTTGGAGCAGGAATCGCGGCCACATCTGCAAGCCTTCTTGAAGGCATGGAACAGCGTCTTCCCGTAGTATCGCGAACCCGTATCGTTAGCCTTGCTGGAGCAATTTTATGAGATCGATCGTGCCGGAATTGGCGCGCGAGATATAGGAGGCCATGACCAAGGAGTGATTGGCGAAGATCGCAAAGCCGTCCCCGGTGAGAACCATCGGGCTCATCAGCGCGTCCTGGGTGCTTTCTAATTCGCGCATGATCTGGCGCACGCTGGCGAGTGCGTTCTTTTTGCTGAGCACCGATTCGAAGTCGATCTCGATGGCGCGCAGGAAGTGCACAAGAGCCCAAGCCGCGCCGCGGGCTTCATAGAAGACGTCGTCGAGCTCCATCCAAGGGGTTTTTACCGAAGGGGCAGCGAATAGCGATGCATCTTCCGCAGCGGCCGGGTTGGCGCTGTCAGTAGTCACGGGCGCCTTCCCGACGCTGGCGCTCAAGCGCTGAGAGTGGTCCCCTAAGCGCTGCGCAACCAGCGACAGATACGCGACCAGGTTATCGGCGCGCGCGTAAAACCGGGCTGCGGACGGTTTCGCTTTCGTTAGCCTCGAAAAATAGCGTTCGAGTGCTACGACACCCGCTTTTGCTTGACCCTCGAAGGACGGAAACACCCACGCATCGTGGTCATTGTGAAAATCGGGATCGGCGCGGGATAGGTCAGCGTCTTCGGTCGATTGGGTCTGCGAGCGGCTAAAGTCGTTGCGCAACACACGGGTCAAATCCCGCAATTGCACCACCACGCCAAACTCCCAACTCGGCGTGTTGTCCATGAGCAAACCCGGCGGGGTAATATCATTGGCTAAATATCCGCCGGGTTTATCGATCAAAAACGACGCGACCTCGATGAGCGTCGCGCTCGTGACCGCGCCAGACACGAGCTTCTTCGGATCTTCAGCCACGCGCTTCAAAGCCGCCTCGCGCACATCGAAGCGCGGCGGATCGAAAAACGCCGTATCGACGTCCCAATAATAGCTTAATCCCAGCAGGACGATTGCGGTGATGGACCCGAGGACCACAGTTAGCCGCCCGGCGAGCGAGAGACGGTCTTCATACGTCTCGCTTTCCGTCGTGTTTCTGCCGAAGAGTCGCGCGAGCATGGAACTAGGCTAACGATCCTGCATGGTTATAAGACCGAGGCGCCAGACTAAGAGATCTCATCCCGGCTCGCAAGCCCTATTGCCCCGCGGTGGTCCGCCACGGGGTGACGCCTTAGGGCTCGAGCGCCGCGGTGATCGAGTTTCTGAGACATTCGAATTTCACCGGGTCTTGGATCGGGCGGTTCTCGGTGTCGGTAATGTAAAAGATGTCTTCGACGCGCGCACCAAAGGTCGCGATTTTCGCATTCTGCAGGCGGACGCCACAATGGCGCATGGCCACCGCGATCTGCGACAACACTCCCGGGCGATCCGTGGCAACGACCTCCATGAGCGTGCGCGCGTTGGCGTTATCGGCGCTAAAGGACACCTCCGTGGGGAGCTTAAAATGTTTGAGCTCGGGCGCCGGCCGCCTATTCGTTTTGACGGATAGGGGTTCCGCCGAAGCGAGCTTTGCCTCTAAGTCGGCGGCGATCTCCTGGGCACGGCCGTCGCTTTGAATCATCTTATGGGTTGCGGCTTCGAGCACGATGTAGGTGTCCAGGGTAAAACCCTTGGGGGAAGAGATGATGCGAGCGTCCATGATGGTGAGCCCAAGCCGATCGAGCGCATGGGTCGCGGCCGCAAACAGATGGTCTTGGTCGTGACCGTAGATGAAGATTTCCGTACCGCCGCGGCCCGTTTTGGGGCGGATAAGCACCAGCGGCAGCTCTCCCGCGCCTGCGCCGGCGATGGCCTGGGTGTGCCAGGCGATTTCATCCGGCCCGTGGCGTAAAAAATACTCTTCCCCGAGATCCTGCCATACCGAAAGGATGGCCTCCTTGCTGAGGCTCGACGGCAGCAAGATCGCCAAGGCCTCGCCTTTGATCTCGGCGATCCATTCTTCTTTTTCGATGGGGTTTCGCACCCCTCGGCGGAGCGCCCGCAGGGTGTTCTCGTAAAGCTCGGTTAACAAAGCATCTTTCCAACTGTTCCAGAGCGCGGGGTTGGTGCCGCGGATATCGGCCACCGTGAGCAGGTATAAATAGTCGAGACGCACCCGATTGCTGACCAGCCGGGCGAATTCATTGACCACCTCCGGATCGGAGACGTCGCGCCGCTGCGCCGTCGTCGACATGCGCAGATGATATTCTACCAGCCAGGCCACGAGCCTCGTGTCGAAATGCCCAAGCCCGTGGTGCTGGCAGAACTCGGCGGCGATCGTCGCGCCCACTCGCGAGTGGTCCACGCCGCGGCCCTTGGCAAGGTCGTGAAATAAGCCCGCGATGTAGAGGATTTCCGGCTTCGGGATCTGTGCCATGAGGCGAGCGCACATAGGCAGCGCGTCCTTATTCTCGAGGTTGGTGTAGCGGCGCATGTTCTGTACGACGAACAGCGTGTGCACATCGACGGTATAGACGTGGAAGAGATCGAACTGCATGAGCCCGGCGACCGCGCCGAAATCCGGCAGGTAGGCCTCGAGGACGCCATAGCGGTGCATGCGCTGAAGCTCGTGGCCTAGGCCCCGTGGCTGGCGGATGATGTCGATAAAAAGGCTGCGCACCTTGAGATCGTTGCGAAACTTATCGTCGATAAGATAGCGGTGGTCACGGATTAAACGGATGGTGCTCGCGCGCACACCCTCGATATGCGGGTTTTGCTGCAACAGCAGAAAGATCTCCAAAAGGGCGAACGGGTAGCCTTTGAACACGTGCTCGTCGCAGGTCTCGATGTAAGCGTTCCGGATCTGGAAGCGCTTATTCAAGGGCTGGATTTCGACGCTACGATCGCGCTCGAGGATCGCTTCTTGAAAGAGTTGCAGCAGCATCTCGTTGAGCCGGCTAAGCTCCATCACGATGCGATAATAGTGCTTCATGAAGCGCTCGACGGCGAGTTGGTCCTTTCGTCTCTCCGTATATCCGAACTGGGCCGCCACGCGCCGCTGATAGTCGAAGAACAAACGATCCTCGCGCCGCCCGGCGAGAGTGTGGAGGGCGAAGCGAATGCGCCATAAAAACGACTGACCGCTGTTCAAAGTCCGGTATTCGTCTGGCGTTAGAAAACCGTGATCGAGCAAGCCCGCTAACGAGTCGGCGCCGAAATGACGTTTAGCGACCCAGGCGATCGTATGAATATCGCGCAGCCCCCCCGGGCCTTCCTTGATGTTGGGTTCGAGATTGTGGGCCGTATCGTGGAACTTACTATGGCGCGCGGCCTGCTCGCCCAGCTTGGCCTCGAAAAAAGCCGCGGGGGGCCAGATAGTCGCCGGTCCGGTCGCGGTGCGCATGGCGTCATAGAGGGCGATGTCACCGGCAAGCAAGCGTGCTTCCATGAGATTCGTCACGATGGTGATATCGTCGGCCGCCACCTCCCGGCATTGCGTTACCGTACGGACGCTGTGGCCGACCTCGAGTCCGATATCCCAGAGGAAGCGCAGAAAGGATTCCATGCGTTCATGGTCCTTGCTCGCCACCCGGGTCCCCGTCAGCACCAAGATATCGACATCCGAACCCGGATGCAGCTCGCGGCGTCCGTAACCTCCGGCGGCGATCAGGGCAAACGGTTTGCCCGCGAGTTCCCATTGCCGCCAGGCGCGCGTGACCAGCTCATCGACGAGCCAGGTGCGCTGGGCAACCAACTCCGTGATCGGCGTGCCCATCGCGAAACGCTGCTCTATGGAAGCCGCTCCGGCGGCAAGCGCGGCCTTGTAGACCGCGAGCGGCGCGGCCGCGCGTTGCAAGTCGTGCTCGAAGCTTACCGGATCGAAAAACTCCCGCGGGTAGCTCATAAGGGCTGGCCCGGATCGCCGGGCAGCAAGGTCAAGACCTCGCAGCCGTCGCCGGTCACGAGCACCGTATGCTCCCATTGCGCGGAGAGAGCGCGATCCTTGGTGACGACGGTCCACCCATCGGGTAACAGTTTAACGTGGCGCCTCCCGGCATTGATCATCGGTTCGATGGTAAAAGTCATACCCGGCTCCAGCCGCAACCCAGTGTCCCGGCTCCCGTAGTGCAGTACCTGGGGCTCCTCGTGAAATTCCCGGCCGATCCCATGCCCGCAGTATTCGCGCACGACCGAAAAACCATGCGTTTCCGCGTGCCGCTGAATCGCGGACCCCAAGTCCCCGAACCGAGCGCCCGGCCGGACGGCTCCGATCCCTATATACAGGCATTCGTGACACACCTCGACCAGCCGTTTGGCGCGCAAGGCGGGCGTGCCGACAAAAAACATTCTGCTGGTATCGCCGTGGTAACCCTCCTTGATGACGGTGACATCAATATTGATAATGTCACCGTCTTTAAGCCGCTTTTCGCCTGGGATACCGTGACAGACGACATGGTTAACCGAGGTGCAAATGGATTTCGGGAATCCGCGGTAGTTGAGCGGCGCCGGGATCGCATCCAGCGTATTGACGATATAATCGTGGCAGAAGCGATCCAGTTCGCCGGTGGTGACGCCATTGACCACCTGGGGGCGAATCATCGCCAACACTTGCGCCGCGAGCCGGCCCGCGACCCGCATCTTTTCGATCTCCTGAAGTGTTTTAATCGTGACCGGCATGGGATAGAGCGATTGCGCGCGCTGGCATCCGATTGTTGCCCCACATCAACTATGGTATAAAGCGCGGGCTTTCATAGCAAACCACTCACACACACGGTAAGGTGCATCAGGGTGCCCGTTCACAGGGTCAATGCATGGAGTGTGGAGGTCTAACCCTATTAGGAGTGATTCCATGGTTGAGGTAAGCATGCGCCAGATGCTCGAGGCCGGTGTCCATTTTGGCCACCAGACCCGCTACTGGCACCCGAAGATGGCCCCCTTTATCTTCGGAGAACGCAATAAGATCCATATCATCAACCTCGAAAAAACGCTGCCCTTGTTCAACGAGGCCATGGCCTTTCTGCAGAAGCTGGCGGCGCGCAACGGCACCATCCTGGTGGTCGGAACGAAGCGGGCCGCGCAAGAGGTGGTAAAAACGGAGGCGACCCGTTGCGGGATGCCGTACGTGAACCGCCGCTGGATGGGGGGTACGCTCACCAATTTCCGGACCATCAGGCGTTCCATCAATCGTTTGAAAGAGATCGCGGCCATGTCGGAGGAAGGCGGTCTGGCCGAGCATCTGAGTAAGAAGGAGGCGCTCCACTACCGTCGCGAACACGAGAAGCTCGAGCGCAGCCTCGGAGGCATCAAGGACATGGAAGGTCTTCCAGATGCGCTGTATATCATCGATGTCGGACATGAAAAAAATGCCGTAGCGGAAGCAAGGAAACTGAATATCCCCATTGTCGCCGTGGTCGATAGCAACCATTGCCCCGATGGGATCGACTATATGATTCCCGGCAATGACGACGCGATCCGCTCGATCGAGCTTTATCTTAAGACGGCCGCGGATGCCATCGCGCAAGGGCGCGTGACTATGCCTGAAGCAGCGGTGATGGGAGGGGACGAGTTTGTGGAGCTTGACGCTTCGGGCGAACCGATACGCCTATCCCCCAAGGAAGAGGATGAGCGGGCCGCGCTAAGAAAGAATGCCGTACCGCGTAAGAAAACGGCAAAGAAAAAAGTACCGATAAGGACGCGAGCGGCGGGCTCTGCGAAGGCTGCCCGAGGGGCGGAGGATACCGATGCGATCCCGGCGGCCGAGGAAGCGGCGGCCGATGCTCTGGAACCGTCCGCTCCTTGATGCGATGGGGTTTTAATCTAAACGCCATGATGCCCAGGGGATGAGAATGGAGATCACCGCCGCGACGGTAAAAGAGCTTCGGGAACGCACCGGGGCGGGGATATTGGACTGCAAGAAAGCGTTGGTGGCCGCGGCGGGCGATCTTGAACAGGCTATCGATATCCTGCGTAAATCCGGGGCCGCGAAAGCCGCGAAGAAAGCCGCACGCATAGCCGCCGAAGGCATTATCGTCATTAGCCGGGTGCCCGGCGCGGCGACGGCGGCGATGGTGGAGGTTAACTGCGAGACGGATTTCGTCACGCGCGCCGATGATTTCAAGGCATTCGCGGAAGCGGTGGGCGGCTGTGTTCTCCGGCACCGGCCTCTCGATACCGACTCTTTGTTGCGCCTACCCTTGGCGGACGGGCAGGAGACGGTGGCCGCCTGCTGCGAACAACTGGTCGCCAAGATCGGGGAGAAGATACAGGTGCGGCGCTTCACTTGGCTAGAAGCGGGAAGCGGCGTCCTCGGGATCTACGCGCACGGCACCAAAATCGGCGTCTTGGTCAGCATGGCCGGAGGGAATGCTGAAATCGCGAAAGATATTGCGATGCACATCGCGGCGAGCCGTCCCCTGTGCGTGCATGAGTCCGAGGTCCCCGCGGATCTCTTAGCGCGCGAGAAAGAGATCTTCGCGGCGCAAGCGGCGGAAACCGGAAAGCCGCCGGCGCTGGTGGAGAAAATCGTGGCCGGTAAGCTGCAGAAATATAAGAGTGAAGTCGCGCTCTTAGGCCAGGCGTTTGTAAAGAACCCCGAGGTGACGGTGGGAAAGCTGTTGGCGGGGGCCGGGGCGAACATACGCGGCTTTCAAAGATTCGCGGTTGGGGAGGGGCTCGAAAAGCGCGTCGAGAATTTTGCGGCGGAGGTTATGGCCCAAGCACGTGGGGGTTAACTCGCGGTGAGCGCAGGGACCCCGAAATACCGCCGTATCCTGGTCAAGATGAGCGGCGAAGCTCTCATGGGCAAGAGCGATTACGGCATCGACCCTGACGTTATACACCGTCTGGCCGGCGAGATCAAAGAACTGGCGGCCTGTGGCGCGCAGGTGGCGATTGTCATCGGCGGCGGCAATATACTGCGCGGCCAAGGGTTGGCGGCGAAAGGAATAGATCGGGTCACGGCCGATCACATGGGTATGCTCGGGACCGTGATTAATGCCTTAGCCTTGCAGGATGCCCTGGAGCGTATCGGTTTGTTCGCCCGGGTGATGTCGGCGATCCGCGTGAATCAAATCTGTGAGGACTATATCCGCCGGCGCGCGGTCCGGCATCTGGAAAAGGGCCGGGTGGTGATCTTCGCGGCCGGAACGGGCAACCCTTTTTTTACCACGGATTCCGCGGCGAGCTTGCGTGCGATCGAGATCAACGCCGAGCTTATGATCAAGGCGACCAAAGTCGATGGCGTCTATTCGGCCGATCCCCGCAAGGTTCGGGATGCGCGCCGCTATGATCAGTTAGATTATGACCAGGTGCTTGTCGATAAACTGGGAGTCATGGATGCAACCGCGGTCGTGCTCTGCCGCGACCACGCCCTGCCGTTGCGGGTGCTTGATATGAGCAAGCCGGGCGCGCTGCTGCGAGCCGTGATGGGTGGCAAGGAAGGAACGCTCGTGACCAGCGTCGCGCGCGCCGGGGCGAGACCATGATCGACACTATTACCCGGGCTGCCGACGCGCGCATGCACAAGGCCGTAGAGTCCTTGCAGCACGAACTAGCGAAGGTCCGCACAGGACGGGCTCACACCAGCTTGCTTGATCACATCAGGGTCGACTATTACGGATCGGAAGTTCCGATCAGTCAGGCGGCGACGGTCACGGTGATCGATCCGCGCACCCTAGGGGTCACGCCTTGGGATAAAAGCATGGTGAAGACCGTCGAGAAGGCGATCTTGAATTCCGACCTTGGACTCAATCCTGCGACGGCGGGCGATCTCATTCGCGTGCCCTTGCCGGCCTTGACAGAGGAACGGCGGCGCGATCTCATCCGCGTCGTCAAGACCGAGGCCGAGCAGGCCCGGGTCGCCGTCCGAAACATTCGTCGCGATGCGAACCACCATCTGAAGGAACTGGTGAAAAAGAAGGATGTTTCCGAAGACGACGAGCGCCGGGCCGAGGAGAAGATGCAGCGTTTGACCGATGATAACATCGCGCGTATCGAGGAGGTTTTGGCCGCCAAGGAGAAGGATCTATTGGAAGTCTAAGCTTGGCTGACGGCAGTTCACGCCCAAGGGACCAGGCGAACGGCGATGATCGCTACCGGGCGCGCGCCACCATCCCCCGCCACCTGGCCATCATCATGGACGGTAATGGCCGCTGGGCGAAGCGCCGGAGATTACCGCGGGTTGCCGGCCACCGGGCGGGCGTCGAGGCGGTGCGCCGGATGGTCGCGCCCTGCGCGGAGATGGGAATCGAGGTGCTGACCTTGTTTGCGTTTAGCAGCGAGAACTGGGGCCGGCCCAAGCGAGAGGTCGCGCTGCTCATGGAGCTATTCTTTACCTCGCTGCAGGAAGAGGCCACGAAACTTCGCGAAAACAACGTCCGGCTGCGCGTGATTGGCGACGATTCCGCGTTTCCGTCCAAGCTGCGAGGGAGCATCGATGAGGTACAAAAATTAACCCAAGGAAACAGCGGGCTTATTTTGGTCATCGCGGCGAACTATGGGGGGCGTTGGGATATTACCCAGGCCACGAGAGCGCTCGCGAGGCGGGTCGCGGCAGGCGTCATGGGGGCCGAGGAGATCACGGAAGCCGCGGTGGAAGCACACCTAAGCCTCGGCGATCTCCCCGATCCCGACCTTATAATTCGCACCGGTGGCGAGCAGCGCATCAGCAATTATTTACTCTGGCAACTGGCGTACACCGAGTTTTTCTTTACCGACTCTCTGTGGCCGGACTTCACGCCGGCTCACCTGGAAATGGCGCTTAACTCTTATGCAATGCGACAGCGGCGATTCGGCAAGACAGGCGAGCAGGTCGAATGCGTTCGCGGCGCTTAGGCGCCGCATTGTCACCGCCGCCATTCTCATCCCGCTGGTGCTCGGGACATTGTTTTTTTTGCCGACCGCGGGCGTGGCGGTTGTTTTCGGCGCCTTCATCGCGTTGGGCGCCTGGGAATGGAGTTACCTCGCCGGTTGGTCGGCGTTCCAACCGCGCGTCTACTATACGATCGCGACGTCTGTCTGCATGGCGGCGGCGTACTGGCTCTTGAGCTTGTCGTGGGTTAAGGATCAGATGGCCGGCGCCGCCCTGCTCTTGTTGGGCGGGTGGTGCGCCGCTTTCTATTGGCTGCTCGATTATCAGCGCCGCGGGATCGGTATTCCGAAGTCGCGGCCGTTACTGTGCGCGGCCGGTTGGTTTGTCGTGGTCCCCGGCTGGGCAGCGCTCATCGGTTTGCATGGCCGCGCCGATGGCGGAGTGTTCTTGGTGGTCGCGCTCATGCTGGTGATTTGGTCGGCGGACATCGGGGCTTTTTTCGCCGGCAAGCGCTGGGGGAAGCATCGGCTCGCGGATAAGGTCAGCCCCGGCAAGACCTGGGAGGGATTATGGGGTGGATTGGCCGCCTCGGGAGCGGTCGGGTGGCTATGTTCCGGATGGATCCCCTTACGTTTTGCGGACCGCGTGGGGTTTATGACCCTGTGTCTCGCCACGGTCATATTCTCGGTGCTCGGAGATTTGTTCGAGAGCTTGGTGAAACGGCAAGCGGGGGTAAAAGATAGCGGTAGCCTGTTGCCCGGGCACGGCGGGATCCTTGACCGCATCGATAGTTTGATGGCCGCGGCGCCCGTGTTCGCCCTCGGCACTGCCGTCGGGTTGCCATTGTGATCGGTCTGACGATCTTGGGGTCGACGGGCACCATCGGCGTCAATACGCTCGATGTCGTGGCCCGCCATCGCGAGCGTTTCCGGATCATCGCGCTGACGGCCCATCGCGATCTCGATCGGCTGGCGAGCCAATGCGAGGCCTGGCATCCGCCCTATGCCGTGATGGTGGATGAAACCAAGGCATTGGAACTTGAGCGCCGCTTGGCCGCGAGCGCGCCCGGCGTTCGCGTCCTTTCCGGATGCGGCGGGTTGGAAGCGGTCGCGAGCGCCCCAGAGACGGATTATGTGATGGCCGGGATCGTCGGCGCGGCGGGGCTGCTGCCCACGCTCGCCGCGGCGCGCGCCGGCAAACGGATTCTCTTGGCGAACAAGGAAGCGCTGGTGATGTCGGGGCGCATCTTCATGGAAGCGGTCAAGAATAGCGGCGCCGAGCTGCTGCCCATCGATAGCGAACATAACGCAATCTTTCAGTGTCTGCCGCCCTCCTTTGCCGCGGGACTGGAACGGGTGGGCGTCCGGCGTATACTGCTTACCGGATCGGGGGGGCCGTTTCGCAAAACGCCGCTCGCCGATCTCCGCGCCGTGACTCCCGATCAGGCCTGCGCCCATCCGAACTGGGTCATGGGACGCAAGATATCCGTGGACTCCGCAACCCTGATGAATAAGGGGCTCGAGTTCATCGAAGCCTGCTGGTTATTCGCAACCACGCCGGCACACGTCGAGGTCGTGCTGCATCCGCAGAGCGTGATTCACTCGCTCGTGGAGTTCATCGACGGCTCGGTGCTGGCGCAGTTGGGTAATCCGGATATGCGGACGCCGATTGCCCATGCCCTGGCCTGGCCGGACCGCATCCCCTCGGGGGTCGCGCCGCTCAATCTTCTGGAAGTGGGGCGGCTGGACTTTGAACCTCCGGATCTCGAGCGTTTCCCGTGTCTGAGTTTGGCCCGTCAAGCGATGGAAGCCGGGGGCACGGCGACCGCGGTATTAAATGCGGGCAACGAGATCGCGGTGGAATCGTTTCTCAACGGCAACTTGCGCTTCAGCGATATTCCCGCCGTGGTTGCCGACACCTTAGCGAGCGTACCAAGCGCGGGAGGCGACTCGCTCGAGGCGATCTTGGCCGCGGACGCTGCGGCCAGAGCGCATGCCGCGGGGGCCGTTTCGGCGAGAGGTCAATGATGGATTTTATATTCTCAGTTCTGGCCTTCATCGCGGCCGTCGGGGTCCTGGTGGTGGTCCACGAGTTCGGTCACTTCTGTGTCGCGCGCGGCGTCGGCATCAAGGTGCTGCGCTTCTCGGTGGGATTCGGAAAACCCATCTGGGGGCGCAGGATCGGCCGCGATCAAACGGAGTTCGTCGTCGCTGCCATCCCCTTGGGGGGCTACGTCAAGATGCTCGATGACCGGGAAGGGCCGGTGCCACCCGCGGATCTCACTCGCGAATTCAACCGCCAGCCGCTGGCGGCCAGAACCGCGGTGGTGATCGCCGGGCCGCTATTTAATTTCTTGTTTGCGATCCTCGCATATTGCGCCATGTATGTGATCGGGATCTCCGGTCTCAAGCCAGAGATCGGCGCGGTGGTCCCCGATTCGATCGCGGCCAAGGCGGGCCTCCGCCAGGGGGTCGAAATCGTTTCCGTGGACGAGGAGCCGACCCCCACCTGGGATGCGGTGATCAACGAGACGATTCCCAAGATCGTGGACGGGGAGACGGTAAACCTCTTGGTACGCGATGAGGCAGGCCGCACCCGCAAGGTCGCCATCGACCTGCGCCGAGTGCATATCGATGATCTCGCGCGCGGAAGCCTGCTGCGGCGTCTCGGCATCCAACCCTATCGGCCCCACCTCGAGGCCGTGATCGGGGAGGTGCTTGCGGGCGGGGCGGCGGAGCGGAGCGGGCTCCGGGCGGGCGATCGGATCCTTCGGGCCGACGGGCGCCCGATGCAGTCTTGGGAGCAATGGGTCGAGTATGTCCAGGCACGGCCGGAACAGACGATTCAGCTCCGGGTCGAGCGCGGTAAGACGCCTTTCCGCCTTGAGGTGCGGCCGGAACGGGCGGAAGTCGAAGGCAGAGCAATCGGGCGCATCGGTGCAGGCGCGGCCCCGCCGAAAGATCTCGACCCGACGCTGGTCGCCACCCAACGCTATTCGCTATTGGATGCCTTTGGGCACTCCGTGTCGAAGACGCTGGAAATGTCCGCCATCACATTAAAGATCATCTTTAAGATTGTACTCGGCGAAGCCTCCGTCCAGAATCTCAGCGGGCCGATCAGCATCGCGCAGTATGCCGGGCAGTCCGCCGGTATCGGAATGGCGGCCTTTTTATCGTTTCTAGCAATCGTAAGCGTGAGTCTCGGGGTGCTCAACTTGCTTCCGGTCCCGCTACTGGATGGAGGCCATTTATTGTATTACCTTATAGAGTTGGTGCAGCGCAAGCCGGTCTCGGTGGAGACGCAACGCTTTGCACAGCAGATCGGGATGGTGCTGCTGGGGAGCCTGATGGCCATTGCGATCTACAACGACGTCGCGCGCATCCTTGGTTAGGATAAAAAATAAAAAATATGACGGTGGCCGGTCGGACCCTACTGCGGTGGCTTTTAGTGTTGCTCGTGACTGCCCAGACTGCTCTTCCGGCGCTCGGCGGGGAACGGTTTATCATCAAGGACATTCGTATCGAGGGCTTGCGCCGGATCGCGCCCGGTACGGTTTTCAACTACCTTCCGGTCAAGGTCGGGGACGAGTTCGACGAAAACCGCTCGGGGGAAGCGATTCGCGCGCTGTTCCAGACGGGATTCTTCAAGGATGTCCGGATAGAGCGCGCGGGCGACACCCTGGTCGTGGTGGTCAGCGAGCGCGAGACCATCTCGCAGATCGGCATCTCCGGCAATAACGACATCAAAACCGAGGATCTCTTCACCGCCCTGAAGCAGATCGGGTTCGCCGAGGGAGAGGTCTTCGACCGTTCGCTCTTGGATAAGGTAGAACAAGAGCTTAGACGGCAGTATTTCGGGCAAGGCAAATATGCGGTTGAGATCGAATCGAGCGTAAAGTCGATGGGAAGCAACCGCGTCGCGGTGACGATACAAATTGCCGAGGGACGCGCCGCGCGCATTAAGCAAATCAATGTCGTCGGTAACAAGGCGTACGATGACGACGAGCTGCTAAAAAGCTTTAAACTAACGACGCCCACCCTGATCTCTTTTTTCACCAAATCGGATCAGTACTCGAAACAAAAGCTCGGGGCCGATCTCGAAGCCCTGCGTTCGCACTACCTCGACAGCGGGTTTGTCAATTTCAATATCGATTCGACCCAGGTTTCCATTACGCCCGATAAGAGCGATGTGTATGTCACGATTAACGTGAGCGAAGGGGAACGCTACGATATTTCCGATGTGAAGCTCGCGGGCGATCTCATCGTCCCCGCGGATGATCTTTTTCCCTTGGTGACGACCGGGCGCGGCGAGATATTTTCGAGAAAAGAGGTGACCCAGACGAGCACCAACATTAGCGAGCGGCTCGGCGACGAAGGCTACGCTTTCGCCAATGTGAATCCGGTGCCCAAGATCGATGAAAAATCCAAGACCGTCTCTTTGACCTATTTCGTGGACCCGGGCAAACGCGTTTACGTGCGCAGGATCAACTTTTCGGGTAATGCCAAGACCCGCGACGAGGTGTTGCGGCGGGAGATGCGCCAGATGGAGGGCGCGTGGTTCTCGACCGGCAAGGTGAACCGTTCCAAAACCCGGTTGCAAAAGCTCGGTTACTTCGAGGAGGTCAACGTTGAGACGCCGGCCGTTCCCGACACCCCCGATCAGGTGGATGTCAATTATTCAGTGGTGGAACGGGCGTCGGGAAATCTATTGCTAGGCTTGGGGTTTTCGCAAACACAAGGGTTGATCTTCAATACCAGCGTGGTTCAAGACAATTTCCTCGGCAGCGGCAAGCGGGTGAACTTTGCCTTCAACAATAGCGACGTGAACAGAGTATTTGCCCTGGGCTACACCGATCCCTATTTTACCATCGATGGCATCAGCCAAGGCTTCGATGTCTCCTACCGGGAGACCGACGCCGGCGATGCGAACATTACCCGGTTCGATTCCAAGGTCTTGAGCGGCGGGGTGAACTTCGGCATTCCGGTGTCGGAGTTTAATTTTCTCAATCTCGGTTTCAACTATGAGAATACGGAGATCAACCAAGACGCCTTCACCTCCGATCAGGTGCGAGAGTTCATTGAGCGGGAGGGCGACAATTTCGATGTGTTGCGGATAAGCTCCGGCTTTGCCTACGACACGCGCAATAAAGCGCTGTTGCCGGACCGCGGCACGTATCATCGCGTCCGCGGCCAAGTGACGGTGCCGGGCGGAGATCTTCAGTTCTATAAAATCGATTACGATGGCCGCTGGTTTTATCCCTTCACCGAGGACTATGTGCTCGCCCTGCAGGGACAGCTCGGCTATGGTGATGGATACAGCGAAACCGAAGTCCTGCCATTTTTCGAGAACTTCTACGCCGGCGGCCCGCGCACCGTGCGCGGTTACGAAGAGAACACCTTGGGGCCCGAGGATTCCAGAAACGGAGTTCCCACAAACCGTGCGCTCGGGGGAAATGTCATGGTCGTAGCCAACGCCGAGCTCATCCTCCCCGTACCCTTCCTCGCGGACGTGAAGTCGGTGCGCTTTACCGCCTTTGTTGACGCGGGCAATGTTTATGGCGAGGACGAAGATATTGACTTAGACACTATCCGGCTCTCCGCGGGGCTCTCGGGCCTTTGGGTATCGCCCTTCGGGGTTTTAACCGTCAGCGTGGCGCAGCCTTTCAACGATAGCGACGACGATGACACGCAACCCTTTCAGTTCACGTTTGGCACTTCGTTTTAATTGGAGCAATGATCTTGAAGAAGCTTAAGTTATTTTCGAGTTTGATCGTTTTATTAGGCGCCGTGGCGGGCACGCCGTCCCGGGCCGCGGATTTGCGGATCGGGGTGGTCAATCCCATCAAGGTGCTGGAGGCCGCCCCGCAGGCCGAGGAAGCGCGGAAACGGCTCGAGCGTGAATTCGCCCCGCGCGATAAGAATCTGGTGGCGGCTCAAAATAAGGCTAAACAGCTTGAAGACCGCCTGGCGAAGGATGCGCCGGTGATGAGCGATACCGAACGCCGCAAGATCGAGCGTGACATCATCGGCGTAAAACGTGATCTCAAACGCGACCAAGATGAGTTTAGAGAGGACCTGAATTTCCGCCGCAATGAAGAATTCGGCAAGATCCAGCGCCAAGTGGTCGAGGCGATCCAGATCCTTGCCAAGGAGGAGGGATTCGATGTCATCGTCGGAGAAGGCGTGATCTACGCGAATGAGCGCGTGGACGTCACCAGCAAGGTCGTCGAGCGTTTGAAGAAAGGCTACAAACGCAAGTAGTGCCCCGTCGATGCCCGTTCGCTTAGGCGATCTTGCGCGGCATATCGGAGCGACGCTCCACGGTGACGCGGGGTGTCTGGTCGCGAACATCGCGACGCTCGATACGGCCCAAGCGGGCGATGTATCGTTCTTGTTTGACAGGCGTTATCGGAATTTCCTCAAATTCACCGCAGCCTCCGCGGTCATACTGCATCCGGCCGAGTTGAGCGCATGCCCTGTCGCCGCGCTGGTCACTGCGGATCCTTATCTAGCCTACGCACGCGCCTCCAACTTGCTGAGCCCGCCACCCGCTTTCGATCCCGGCATTCATACCAGCGCTTGTATCGCTCCTACGGCCAGCGTGGATGCGAGCGCGCATGTGGGGGCCTTCGCGGTCGTTGAAGAGGGCGCTCGGATCGGGTCCCGGGCTTTCATCGGTCCGGGCTGTATTATCGGGCGCGCGGTGCGGATAGGCGATCACTCCTATCTTCGCGCACGCGTTACGGTTATCAGCGGCGCGAGCATCGGACAGCGCTGCCTGATCCACCCCGGGGCGGTGATCGGCGCGGACGGATTCGGTCTTGCCCGCGATCGAGGCGTGTGGACGAAGATCCCGCAGCAAGCGAGCGTGCGGATCGGTGATGACGTGGAGATTGGGGCGAATACGACCATCGACCGCGGTACCTTCAAGGATACGGTCATAGAAGACGGCGTTAAGCTCGATAATCTCATCCAAATCGGACATAATGTGCGTATCGGCGCACACACCGCGATCGCGGGCTGCGTGGGCGTCTCGGGTAGCACACGGATCGGTAAGCGTTGCATGATAGGCGGTGGCGCAGGCATCACGGGACACATCGAGATCGCGGACGATGTCGTGATCAAGGGCGCCGCATCGGTCACCAAATCCATCCCCGTCGCGGGTGTCTACTCCTCCGTCTGGCCGGCGGGAGAGGACAAGGAATGGCGGCGGAAAGTCGCCCGCTTCAATCGGCTCGATAAGGCGGCGATCCAACGCCGGACCAGTACGCGCGGCGGCGCGAATGCCGAAAACGAGGGTGAGAGCTTGTGAATAAGCAAGCGCCGCGAAGGCGATAGATGGTGCTCGATATTCAGAAAATACGGCGGCTGTTACCGCACCGCTATCCGATCTTGCTTATTGATCGGGTGATCGAGTGCGTGGATGGTCAATCGCTGGTCGCGGTTAAAAACGTCACTATTAACGAACCTTTTTTCAGCGGTCATTTTCCCGATCGGCCGATCATGCCGGGCGTGCTGATTTTGGAAGCGCTGGCGCAAGCGACGGCACTGCTGGCCTATAGCTCGGGGCAGATCAAGGCCGATCCCGAGGCTATTTATTACCTCGTCGGGATCGATAAGTCACGTTTCAAAAAGCCGGTGGTTCCGGGCGACCGGCTGCTGTTATATGTGCAGTTGGAGCGCGAGATCCGCGGGATCTACCGCTTCGACACAATCGCCCGCGTGGACGGTAAACCGGTGGCCACGGCCAAGATCATGGGAACCCATTCGGTTGTTAACCGTTGATAGACGCCCAGGCGATCGTAGATCCCAGCGTTAGGCTTGGAAGCGATGTAACGATTGGTCCCTGGTGTCTCATTGGGCCCGATGTGGAGATCGGGGACGGCACGTGGATTGGACCGCATGTCGTGATCCAGGGTCCGGCGTGCATCGGCCGAAACAATCGGATCTTCCAGTTTTGCTCGCTGGGCGCGGATCCCCAGGATAAGAAGTACGGCGGAGAGCGCGATCAAACCCGTCTCGAGATCGGCGATCGCAATACCCTGCGCGAATACTGCACCATGAACCGCGGCACGGTCCAAGGCGGGGGGGTGACGCGGATTGGGGACGACAACTGGATCATGGCCTACGTGCACATCGCCCACGACTGCATCGTGGGCAGTCATACCGTGTTCGCGAACGGCGCCTCGCTCGCGGGTCACGTCATCGTCGAAGACTACGCGATTCTCGGAGGCTTCTCGCTGGTGCATCAGTTTTGCCGCGTCGGTGCGTATAGCTTCGCGGCCTTCTCGTCGATCGTCGTCAAAGACGTCCCCCCCTACCTGATGATATCCCAGAAACCGGCGAAGGCGCACGGGCTGAATCGGGAAGGGCTCAAACGCAACGGTTTGAGCAATGAAAACATCAATCTCCTGCGGCGAGCGTATCGCATTTTGTACCGTGAGAATCTCACCGTCGCCGAATCGATCGAGCGGCTCAAGGCCCTCGCGCCCGAGTCCCCGGAGATCGCGCGCTTGATCGAGTTCGTAGAAAAAAGTACCCGTGGGATCATTCGCTAAGCTCCGCGGTAGGCGCGCTGTCTTGAATAACCCCGGCTGCCGGTAAACCCCGCGACTCCCACCATGCAAGGGCTGCGAGCGGCCGTCATCGGCGCGGGCTATCTGGGACGATTCCACGCACAGAAATATGCCGTGCTGCCTGATGTCGAGCTGTGCGCGGTGGTCGACCTCATCGAGGAACGGGCGCTGGAAGTTGCCGCCACGTCTCGAGCCCAAGCGCTCACCGATTATCGGCGCATACTCGATGTGGTCGACGTGGCGTCGGTGGTGGTGCCGCCCGAGTCGCACTACGCGGTGGCGAAAGATTGCTTGGCGGCCGGTGTCCATGTGCTGGTGGAAAAACCGATGACGCGCACGCTCGCCGAGGCCGACGAGCTGATCGCACTGGCCCGGCGTCAAGGCTTGGTATTGCAGGTGGGGCACCTCGAACGGTTCAACCCCGCGCTACTCGCTTTACGCGGTATTCTGCACCAACCGATGTTCATCGAATCCCTCCGCATCGCCTCCTTCCAGCCGCGCGGGGCGGGCGTGAGCGTGGTGATGGATCTGATGATCCACGACATCGACATCATTCTCAATATCGTGGCGAGCGAGGTCGCGGCCATCCGCCCGATGGGGCTTTCCGTCCTGACGGCGGAGGTGGATATCGCCAACGCCCGGCTGGAGTTCGCCGACGGTTGCGTGGCCAACGTGACTGCCAGCCGTGTCAGCCACAGTCCGCTGCGCAAGATCCGGATCTTTCAAAGGGATTGTTACCTTTCGATCGATTACTTGGAACACCACCTCACCATCGCCAGGCGCGAGCGGGATCGCGCTTCCGAGACAGGCGCGATGCGTATCGTTACCGAGAAAAAAAATATCGAGCGCGCCGATGCGCTTCTCCTCGAGCTGCAGGCCTTCGTGCACGCCGTGATCAATAAGACGCCCCCTGTCGTCTCGGGAGAAGACGGGCGACGCGCGCTCGCTGTCGCGCTCGCGATCACCGGCTCCATCGAGCACCGATTGCTGAGACCGAACGCAACCGGCGGCGCCGACTTCACGGAAGCCACCTGAGCTATGGCGAGGATCCATTCGATGGCGCTCATTGATCCCGGCGCCCAACTCGCGGAAGGCATCGCGGTCGGGCCGTTCGCGGTGATAGAAAATGATGTCAGCATCGGGCCCGAGTGCCGGATCTACGCTCATGCGGTCGTTAAACGTTATTCGCGTCTCGGCCGGGGTAATACCATTCACGAGCACGCGATCATCGGAGGCGTGCCGCAAGATCTGTCTTTCAAGCCTTGCACCAGCTATGTCACGATCGGCGATGACAACGTGATCCGCGAAGGGGTGAGCATACACCGCGCGACGCGCGAGGGTGCAGCCACCTCACTCGGTGATGGAAACTTTCTCATGGCCAACGCTCATGTGGCGCATGATTGCACCTTAGGAAACTTGGTCGTCCTCGCCAATAGCGCCGCCCTTGGGGGCCACGTCTCCGTCGGGGATCGCGCGTTTATTTCCGCGAACGCGGCGGTCCATCAATTCTGCCGCATCGGCCGCATCGCCATGATCTCGGGTCTTGCGGGTGTCAACATGGATTGCCTGCCGTTCACTCTAGCCACCGGCGCCCCCGCGCGAGTGGTCGGGCTCAACCGTGTCGGTTTGCAGCGCGCGGGGGTGAACGCTCGAGAGATCTCAGCGCTGAAACGCGCTTACCAGCTGTTATTCTTGTCCGGAATGGGCACGCCGGAAGCGCTCGCGGAGCTTGCAAGCTCGCCTTTCGCGCTGGTGCGGGAGTGGGCTGAATTCATCGCGGGATCCACTCGCGGGTTCGCGCGCCAACGAGGCTAATGCGCCTCGGGATCGTGGCCGGCGAACCATCGGGTGATCGCCTGGGTGCGGATCTCATAGCGGCGCTGCGTCGCCGTGATGATCATCTTGAAGTCGAGGGCATCGGGGGGGCGCGCATGCAGGAAGCCGGATGCAAGCTGCTTTACCCGATGGACCGGCTGGCCGTCATGGGCGTCTTCGAGGTTCTCGGACGTTATCGCGAGCTAGCGGCGGCGCGGTCTCGGCTTGCGGAACATTTCCTCTCTAGCCCTCCGGATCTCTTCGTCGGGATCGATGCGCCCGAGTTCAATCTCGGCCTGGAAGAACGCCTGCGGGCCGCCGGGGTGCGCACCGTGCACTATGTGAGCCCGCAGGTTTGGGCCTGGAGGCCCTGGCGGGTCCGCCGGATCGCTCGTGCTGTGGACTTGATGCTGGTGTTATTTCCTTTCGAGGAGAATTTTTACCATTCGCACGGCATCCCCGTTAAGTTCGTCGGCCATCCGCTCGCCGATGAGATTGCCGATGTTAACGATAATGAAGCGGCTCGCGCGGCTTTAGGGCTGTCTTCGGATCGGCCGGTGGTCGGACTGCTGCCCGGCAGCCGGAGCAATGAGTGGCGTTATCACGTCGAACCGTTTTTGCGATCCGCCCTTGAACTGCGCGCGGCGCGGCCCGATCTCCAGTGCGCGTTCGCCGCCTCGGGGCGCGAGGGCCGCTTATACATCGAAGGCGTCCTCCAACGCCTCGACCCGGAAATACCGATTAAGGTATTTGAACAGCGTACGCGCGAGGTGATCGCGGCGGCCCATGTGGTGCTTACCGTGTCCGGCACGGCGTCACTCGAGACCCTACTCGTCGGCCGGCCCATGGTGGTGAGCTATCGCATGTCGGCATTGAGCTATCTCGTCGCACGGCTTCTGGTACGCGCGCCTTATTTTTCACTGCCGAATCTGCTCGCGGGCCGACGTCTTGTGCCCGAGATCCTCCAGGGTGAAGTCGAACCGCGCCGCCTGGCGCGGGAAGTGTCGCGTTGGCTTGACGATCCGGTCGCGGTGGAGGATTTGAAACAAGCGTTTTCCGCGATCCGCCTGGTGTTGCGGCGGCAAGCCAGCCACACCGCGGCGGAGGCGCTATTCGATCTCGCGGGTAAGTAATTAGTCCCTTATCCATGAAATCTTGTGCAAAAAAGCAACGAGTGTTATGCGGTGGCCGTACTGAGGGAAGGCATGACCACATACTCTCGGATAGCGAGTGCGGTGGTGAGCACACGGCGACCGAAT
>JBOIDL010000044.1:0-23323 GCA_050740435.1 Gammaproteobacteria bacterium | reverse complement strand
GGGTCGAACCGCACGCGGTATTCGATCAAGGCCTTGTCGGGGTGACCGCCGAGGCTGAAGAGACCGCTCAGTATGTTCGATGCGTAATGGGCTAGCTGGGACCGGTCCATGATGACGCCGCTCACCAATCGGTACATGTTTTTGGCCCGCCCGGCCACGACCAGCACGCCGTCTCCGCCGCTGCCTTGGGCGGGTTTGATCACGAATTCCCGATGCCCTGCGAGAACCTCATGGATCGCTTCTATCTGGTGTTCGATCTCAATCACGCCGTAGAGCCCCGGCACGGAGAGCCCGGCCTTCAAGGCCAGTTGCTTGGTCCTGAGCTTGTCATCGACCAAGGGATAGAGATGTCGCGGGTTGTAAGCCAGCGTGTAGCGGTTATTGCGCTCGTTGAGCCCCAGCACGCCCGCCTCCCGCAGGCGCCGAACGGTGCCGAAGATCATGGCCGCGGCGAGGCGAGAGCTTTGAAACGCCTTAACTCAACGAGGCGATAACCCGTGTATCTACCCAAAAGCAGCGACCCCGCCAGGAGCACGAGCAACAGTTCCGGAAACACAAACATCAGGTGCTCGGTGTAGGCGGCGGCCATCGCCAGATAAGCCAAGGCCGCGACGACCAGACTGCCGAGTCCCTGCTGAATCGCCTCGGCCGGCCCGCGTTCTTCCCATACGATCGACATGCGTTCGATGGTCATGGTCATGATCACCATCGGGAACAAGGCAACCGAAAGCCCGCGTTCCAGCCCCAGATGGTGGCTGACAATACTGAGCGCCGCCATGAGCAACACGACCACGATCAGCACCGCGGCCAGCCGCGGGACCAGCAGCAGCTTCAGGCGCTCGAAATAGAAGCGCACACTCAGACCCAAGGCGACCACGGCGCAGAACAGAACCAATCCCCAAAGCAATTGCGTCTCCCGGAAGGCGAGCCCGATGAGCACCGGCATGAAGGTCCCGAAGGTCTTGATCCCTATGATATTGCGCATGATCAGCAATAGAAAGGCGCCTACCGGCACCGCGAGCAAGACCCGGTAGACGCTCTGAGTCTGCAGCGGCAGGCTCAGCAAGGAGAATTCCAGGAGTTGAGGATTGACGATGCGGCTTCGCAAGGCAGCGGCCTCGAGACCGCCCGCCTCGGTGCGCCGGACCGCGATCGTGTAGCGAACCTTGTCCCCCCCCTTGACCTGGAACAAGGGCTCGGGACCGATAGAAAATACCAGGTAATCGCCCGGCAAACCGGCCTCGCCCGTGCCGGGATCGAAGGCGTTCCACCTTCCGTCGGAGTAGACCTGCAACCACGACAACATCGGCTCTTCGCCGCCTGGGAGCGTGAGCCTCACGCCCTGAAGCAAGCGCGCCGGGACTTGAGCAAGCGCCAGCAGGCTCAGCGCCGCCTCCGCAACGCGGTCGCGATCGGGCCGCGGACCGGTGAGCAGCGCCGCGTTGCTGTCATTGTGCGGCTCCC
This sequence comes from Gammaproteobacteria bacterium, assembly GCA_050740435.1. GTDB lineage: Bacteria > Pseudomonadota > Gammaproteobacteria > JACCXJ01 > JACCXJ01 > USCg-Taylor. The sequence continues at coordinate 21,859 of JBOIDL010000044.1, read as the reverse complement.
ACAGATGCTTGATCAGTTGTGCGACCATCGTATCGAGGTCCGCGGATTGCTCACGAACGGATTTCAGCAGGGTTTCGGCCGCCGCGAGATACGGACCTTCGAGGGAGGGCGGCGGTTGGCTCTCGGGTCTCTTGGCGATGGTCTTTTCTTCCGCCGGTTCCAGCGCTTGGACCGAGGATCGATAATACAACGCCTGTGCGCCGCTCGCCTTGCGGATCGCCCACGCCGCCTGACGGTTACCGTTGACGAGGGTCGTGGTGAGACCGAAACCCCGCGAGATGAAATTCTCGTCCACGACCGCTAGCCGAGGCGAGGTCCGCGGAATAAACATTGACACCTTCACCGGTCCGCCGCGCGCCACGAAGCTGATACGCACCTCGACATCCCAGAGATCGGACTTTTCGCCGGGCACGATCGGGAAACCCAAGGCTACGATCTTGTATAAAAAAAGACCCGCGCCGAGGAGCGTCAGTAGGAATGATAAAACATAGACATGGCGGCTACCCACCCGGACCTACCCCTTTGCAGCCTGGTTCGCGGGTAAAAGTTAGCGTCGCGTCGACTAGTATATTCTCTTTTAGAAAGCTCCGCCCAATCAACACCGGATAGATAAACCCTTTGCGATCGACCAGATTCACCTCGATGTCCTTGTACATATCGCCCATACAGACGCCGAGCACCACGACGGGCCGTGTTTGCAGTTTGCCGAAATGCCGCTGGATGCGTGCCCGGCGCTCCAATTGGCGTTCAATTTTGACCTTGTGGCCATGCGGATCAGTTACCTCGAAACGTATCCAGGGATCTCCGTCGCGGGTAAATTCATCGATGTTACGGGCGTTGATGGAGGAGTTCTTCGCCCCCGTATCGATCTTCGCCTTCAAGATCATCTCTCCGGGGTAGAGCTTGATTCTCTCCACCCACCCCACGACCTCCTTCGCGTAAACGACGTGCGACAGGAGGGCCATTAGCAGGAGGATAATCGCGGATTTCGGCAAATGCATGTGGTTGAGCATGGGTAAAATACCAAGATCGAGCGGGCAATTTTAGCGTTGATTAACGACCGGGGCTACGGCGCCTCGGGTTCTGTTTCGCCACATGACTCCAGGGCATTGTGACATAGGTAACATTTTCCTCGATCATCGCACGCGACAACGTTATTATCGGGAACGCTCCGGCGTTGCTGTTTATACGCGCCGGGAGGCTGGCAATGGAAGAAGAACAACCGCCTAAAAAAGTTCCGGGCGCCGCGGGCGCCAAGTTGCGCAAGGCGTGGACGATTCTGTCCACGGCGATCGCCTCGGTGGTGTTGCTAGCCTGCGGGTATGCCGCGTACAGATTGCTCCCGAACCGCGCCGTCGGTTATGCGGACATCGAAGAGCATTTTAAGTACGGTTCCACGGGAGCCGAAGTCAATCTCGGAATTCCGTACTGGATCTGGCAGGCCGCCCCGCTGGTCTGCGCCGAGTCCTTGACCGAAGTCGCGGGCGGCCGCTTGGCACCGGATTATCTCGCGCGGGCCGCTGCCTACATGAGCGATGAGGCCGGCGCCGCGGAAGCCCGCAGGCACCTTTCCCGCGAGGGGTACAAGGCGCTGGGGCTTGTCTATGAGCATGACGGCAGCGGCCAGGAACGCGATCTCCCGGCCGGTATTTCCAAGCGCCGGTATCTCGGAGTCGATCGGGTTTTCCTAAACTGCGCGGCTTGCCACGCGGGCACGGTGCGTAAAATGCCCGATGATCCGGCGGTTTTAGTCCTCGGCATGCCGGCCCATCGCTTTAACTTCTACGCTTTTGAGCATTTCTTTTTCCAGTGCGCCGGGCACAAGCGCTTTTCCAAGGGCGATATGATCCCCGAAATCCAAGCGCTCGGGGGCGAACTGAGCTGGATCGATCGCCAGGGCGTCTATCCGGCCGCCATCGCAAGCATGCGCGAGCGCGGGCAGTGGCTCGCGGCCAGGCTCGGATTCTCGTACCGCCAACCGCAGTGGGGGCCGGGCCGAGGCGACAGCTTCAGTCATGCCAAGGGTCTCCTTAACATGCCTTGGGAGCACCTGCCCGATTGGCGGACGCAGGGAAAGGTGGACCCGCAAAGCCTAGGCACCGCGGACTTCCCTTCGATCTGGTTGCAAGGGCCGCGCAGGAAGCGCTCGGACGGACGCGAGATGGAACTGCATTGGGACGGCAATAACGATCGCCGCAAGGAGCGCCACTTGAGCGCCGTTATCAGCACCGGAGCCTTGCCACCGGGCATCGACCATCAAGCCCTATGCCGCATCGAGAGCTGGTTGCTCGATTTCGCACCCCGGAATTACGACGATTTCTTCCCCATCGACAACGCCCTCGCGTCCCGTGGCGAGCCGCTTTACCGGCGCTACTGTGCGGATTGCCACGGTCTTAACGGGCAAGACTTCAGCGGCCGGCGGGTCGGATTCGTCACCCCGATCGATGAGATAGGCACCGACCGCTACCGCTTGGACAATTTCACCGAGGATCTCGCCGTCAACCAGGCCACGGTCTTTGCCGGCCAGGTGCGGCAACCCTGCGGCGCCGATTTCGGCGATGGATCGCGAACCACTGCGGGAGCGGGCGCTAGCGGACGCTTGGCGGCCGTTCAAACGGAGGAAGAGAACACCTTTCGCTGGACGCATTTTCACAAAACCCACGGCTACGCCAACCCGCCGCTCGACGGGATCTGGCTGCGCGCGCCCTATCTGCACAACGGCTCGGTCCCGACCCTGCGCGATCTCTTGGAACCGAGCGACAACCGGCCGGCGGTGTTCTATCGCGGTAATGATGTCTACGACCCGCAGAACGTGGGATTTCGCTCCGACCTACCCGAGGCGGACGGCAAAAAGTTCTTCGCGTTTGATACCAGGGTCCCGGGCAACGGCAATCAGGGGCACGAAGGAGCCGAATACGGCACCGAATTGTCCGCGGAGGAAAAAAACGCGTTGCTCGAGTATCTCAAGACCTTTTAGCATGAACGACACCCCACGGAGCGGTCCCAAGCGGAGACATATCCTGCTCCTAATCCTGTCGCTCCTGGTCGGCGTCATGGGCTACGTCGCCTGGGAGCGCGGATTTCGCGAGCATGCGCAGCCGGATTGGGTGCGGCGCGACGACGCGACGCGCTTCATGTATGGCTCGATCGGGGCGGAGCGGGACGCGGGTATTCCGTACTGGATCTTTTACGTCCTGCCGCGGATGTTTCCGGAAAAGCTTCCGGGCCCGGGCGGTTACGCCGCGCTCGGCCTGCCTTGGGAGGAAGGGCAGGAGTTGCCCATCGGGTTCACGAAAAAGACCCTGGGGTTTCCGCGCGTCGCCAACAACTGCGCCCTGTGCCACACCGCGCGTTATCGGACCGCACCCGATGCCAAGCCGGTGTTCGCGCCGCTGGGACCGGGTCACACGACGAATATCCAGGCATTCTTGCGGTTTGTTATCGATTGCGCCAAGGACCCGCGCTTCAACAGTGACAATATCCTGCAGGAGATCGAAAGCGTCACCAACCTAGATTGGGTCGACACGCTGATGTACCGCTTCTTCACCATCCCGGCCACCAAGCAGCGCTTGCTGGAACGCGAGTCGCAGTATCCGTCGATCTACCGCACCGGTGTCGCCGACTGGGGACGGGGGCGAGACGACGTGCTAAATCTTATTACCTATTCTCTGAACCCTATCGACGACAACTTCGGCCCGGCCGACTTTCCAGCGATCTGGAACCTCAAGAAATACGACTCCACGCCCGGCGACAGGGATCCGCAACGCATGAACCTCGCCGGCGACACGTGGGATGCGTATACAGTCGTCATGGATTCAGCGCTCGGGCTTTTGGGCGGCGCGCCGCATGATAGGGAGGAGCTTATCGAGGAGGTGCAATGGATCACGGACTACGCCAAACGCACCCCGCCGCCCGCATACCCGTTCCCGATCGACACCGCGAAGGCCGCTGACGGACAGGCCGTGTTCGATGCGCAATGCGGCTTCTGCCACGCCGAGGACAGCGGCCGGGTCGGCCGCCCGCTACCGCTGGTCGAAATCGGCACCAGCCGCGGCCGCTTGGATCGCTGGAACAGAAACGCCGCCGTCAGGGCCAACCGGGCGGTCGCGGCCATGGGCATCGAACGCCGCGGCCTCGTGGAAGAGGATCTCATCGGATACAAGGTGCCACACCTCGACGGGATCTGGCTGCGCGCGCCCTACCTCCATAACGGCGCGGTGCCGACCTTGCGCGATCTCTTGAACCCCGCGACAAAACGCCCGCGCGTTTTCTATCGCGGCTACGATGTCTACGATCCCGATAGGGCCGGGTTCATCGTGCAGGGGCCCGAGGCCGAGCGCATCGGGACGCGCCACGACGTCAGCAAGCGAGGCAATGGAAACCAAGGGCACGAGTTCGGGACCCACCTCTCCGGGGAAGAGAAAAGCGCACTCATCGAGTACTTGAAAACCTTTTAACGCTGGATGACATTGAAGACACTGATCCTAGGCGGGGTGCGCTCCGGCAAGAGCCGGCTCGCCGCAACGCTGGCCCTGCAAAGCGGGGTGCCGGTGACCTATGTCGCCACCGCGATCGCCGGCGACGAGGAGATGCGCGAGCGCATCGAGTTGCACCGGCAGCGGCGTCCGGCCGCCTGGACGGTGGTGGAAGAACCCTACGCACTCGCCGGCGCCCTGCGCGTACATGCGGTGGAGGGGCGTTGCGTGGTCGTGGACTGCCTCACGCTCTGGCTCACGCAGCTTCTATGCGCGGGCGATGAGTCACTCGCGAAAGAACGCGACGCGCTGCTGACCGTGCTGCCCGAGATCGAAGCGCACCTCATCCTGGTGAGCAATGAGACCGGCCTCGGCATCGTCCCGCTCGATGCCTTGACCCGCCGCTTCGCGGACGAGGCCGGGCGGTTGCACCAGGCGCTCGCGGAGCGCTGCGAGCGCGTCGTCCTCACGCTGGCCGGTCTGTCCTGGGTGTTGAAAGGAAAACAGCCGTGAATGATACGATTGACTGGCTTCGGGGGCCGGCCGCATCGCCGAACGCCGCCGCGGGCCGCGAGGCGGCGGAGCGCCAGTTGCAATTGACCAAACCGCCGGGTGCGTTGGGGCAACTCGAGGCGCTCGCGATCCGGCTCGCCGCGTTGCAAGGCACGCCCAAGCCCGCCGTAGAGCGCGTGCACGTCACGGTCTTCACCGCCGATCATGGGGTCGCCGCCGAGCAGGTCTCGGCCTTTCCGCAAGCAGTCACCGTGGAGATGCTACGCAACTTCGCCCACGGGGGCGGCGCGATCAATGTCCTGGCACAAGAGCTGGGCGCAATCCTAGAGATCATCAATCTCGGCACGGTAAACGATCCCGGGCCGCTTGAAGGCGTCCTGGACTGCCGTCTTGGTCCCGGCACGGAAAATTTTTCCCGCGCAGCGGCCATGAGCCCGGAGCTATGCGCGCGCGCAACGCGCACCGGCCGCGACGCGGCCGAACGCGCGTTTCTCGCCGGGGCGCAGCTCTACATCGGGGGCGAGATGGGGATCGGCAACACCACGGCCGCCGCCGCGTTAGGCTGCGCTCTCCTCGGCCTGCCGCCCGAACCGCTCGCGGGACCCGGCGCCGGACTCGCTCCCGCCGGTGTCGCGCATAAGGTGGAAGTTATCCGGCGCGCGCTCGTATTGCATCAAGCGTATCTCGCCGACCCTCACGAGGCATTGCGGCGCCTGGGCGGCTTCGAAATCGCGGCGCTCACGGGCGCTTATCTCGGCTGCGCGCAACTGGGTTTACCGGTGCTTGTGGATGGCTTTATCACGAGCGTCGCGGCGCTCGCGGCGGCGCGCCTGTGTCCGGACGCGGCCCAGTGGTTTATTTTCGCCCACCGCTCGGCCGAGCCGGGTCATCGTCCGGTGCTCGCGGCCATGGACGCGCAACCGCTCCTCGATCTGGGCCTGCGGCTCGGCGAAGGCAGCGGCGCCGCGGCCGCGCTCCCCTTGCTGCGGCTCGCCTGCGCCTTGCACCGGGACATGGCCACCTTTGCCGAGGCCGGTGTTTCCGGGAAGGCACGCTAGGCGTGGCGCGATGACTTTCGTGGATCTGCTGCGGCACGGTGAAGCCGAGGGGGGCGCGCGCTATCGCGGCAGCAGCGACGATCCGCTCACCGCCGAGGGCTGGGCGCGGATGTGGGCGGCCCTCCCCGAAGACGCCCATTGGGACCGCATCGTCAGCTCTCCCCTCGCACGCTGCGCCGGCTTCGCCCGTGAACTTTCGTGGCGCCGCTCGCTGCCGGTCGAGGTCAACCAGGACTTGCGGGAAATGCACTTCGGCGCCTGGGAAGGACGCACGGCCGCTGACCTCGCGGTAATCGATGGCGAGGCGCTGACCCGTTTCTGGCAGGACCCGCTTAAATATACACCTCCCGGAGCGGAAGCCCTGGCCCAACTCCAGTCACGCACGCTCAGGGCGCTGAAAGCAGTGATAACGCAATATCGCCATCAGCGCCTATTGCTTATCACCCACGGTGGACCGATCCGCATCCTGCTCTGCCAGGCATTGGGAAAACCGATCGAGAAATCGTTGCAGATCGAGGTCCAGCCCGCCTCGCTGCACCGGCTGTGCGGCCACGTTGATGCTGACGGGGCGATGCGGGTGCGATCGCGGGACCCTGTGACGCCGTGAAGCGATTGCAAGGCTTCCTCATCGCACTGCAGTTTCTGACCCGGCTGCCGGTGCGCTTGCCGGACGCGCCCGGCGAACAAGACACCGGCCGGTCCCTGCTCTATTACCCGCTGGTCGGTCTCCTGATCGGGTTTACCCTGGCCGCATTCGCTTGGGCGCTGGGAGAGGGCAGCGCCCTGCTGCACGCCGCGATCCTCCTGGCCGCCTGGGTATTGATGAGCGGTGCGCTGCACCTCGACGGGCTGGCCGACAGCGCCGACGCCTGGGCCGGCGGACAGGGGGATCGCGAGCGCAGCCTGGCGATCATGAAGGATCCGGCCTGCGGTCCGGCCGGTGCGGTGGCGCTTATACTGGTCTTGCTCGTCAAGCTTGCCGCGTTGGAAGCGCTGGCCGGGCAACCGTTACCGCTGGTGCTTGCGCCCATGCTCGGCCGGGCCGCGCTGCTGGCGTTGTTTCTTACCACGCCCTACGTCCGGCCCGGCGGCTTGGGGGAGGTTCACGCCCGAGCGCTTCCACATCGGCCGGCGGTCATCGTCGTGGTCGTTGCCGTGGCCGCCGTGCCGATGACCATGGACAGTGATGGCTTGTGGATGCTGGCATCCCTATTCACTACGTTTATGCTAGTGCGCGCCGCCATGCTCCGCCGCCTCGGCGGCGCGACCGGTGATACGGCGGGAGCGCTGGTCGAGATCACCGAGGCGGCCGTGCTCGTCACCGCCGCGATGGCCGTGCACCGCGGCACTTCGCTCTAATCCAGAAACAGAGCGTCTAAAATTCTCATTCGTCCTGCCTTCTTCCTTCGGAAAACGCTGTCACTCCGTCTCGTCACAATAGTTTAATCAAACCGCGTTACGGTGAGAGCTCCTTGCACAGCCGGCGCGCTATATGTCAGACTTTGCTGTCAACGCACAACCCCGACTGACATCGAGAGAGCCGGGTGAAAAGTCGGGTCGCCATACCTTGCCAAAAGGAGGTGTTATGAATGGCCTCAACGTCCTCGTTGCGGACCCGACAAGCGGTGCTACCAGAATGTAGTGGACGCGAAGACGCTCGCTCGCATTGAAGCGCTCTCCGGCTGTACTGCCTTGGATACGCTGTACGCGGCGACGAAGAGTATCGTCGCGGAGATGGGCTTCGACTATTTCATCTACGGCGTACGCGTCGCGACCTCCCTGACAAATCCTTACCAATTTGTGTTCAGCGGCTATCCTCCGGAATGGCGCCGTCATTACGTGGAGGCCGGTTACGAGGGTGAGGACCCGACGGTCGCCTATTGTAGCCGCCAAAGAAGGGCCGTGCCGGTGATTTGGGATCGCACCTTTTTCAGCACTGGCCTTGCAGCTAAGCTCTGGGCGGAAGCCGCGGACGCCGGCTTGCGCAACGGCGCCAGTTTTCCGGTGCGCGGCGCCTGCGGCGAGGCTGCCATGCTGAGCCTCGCCGACGGACGCGATCCGCGGCAGGCACGGGCAGATGTGATCAGGGCGCTCGGCGATGGCCAGATCCTCGCCTGCTATCTGCACGAGGCGATCGCCCGCCTGGTCCTCCGCCAGGAGACCGTCCCGCTCACTAATGCCGCGTTGAGCCCGCGCGAGCAGGAATGCCTGCTGTGGGCGGCCGACGGCAAGACCAGCTGGGAAATCGCGAAGATCATCGGCGTCTCGGAGCGCACCGCGATCTTTCACCTGCATAACGCCACCGGGAAGCTCGGGGTCTGCAGCCGCCAGCACGCTGTCGCGCGGGCGGTGGCGCTCGGCCTTATCGCGCCTTAGCAAAGCCCGAGAATTCCCTCTCCCTTCGGGACGAGGTGTCATTCGGGAACATCCGGGGGATCCGCGGAAAAAGTCTCTCGGAAAGTCTCTCGAGTAGAAAATCCCGTGCGAAGTCAAGGAGATTTCGCTTTAGCGCGGTTCCTCCCTGTCAGATCTCGCAGCTAGCCGACCTGCCGCCCCCGGTGTTTGATCCTCTCGTCATAAAACGCTGGAGGAGACGACCATGGGTGAAATCAGTTTGGGACGCTACACCGACCGGACCTGCGATGCGGATACCTTGAAGGAGATGTACCGGCTGAGGCACGCGGTCTTTCACGACCGTTTGTGCTGGGACGTGGTGAGCGATCACGGCATGGAGCATGACTTCTTTGATGTGCTCAATCCTCTCTATGTGCTGGTGCGCGGCGGGGGCCACGAACTGGTGGCATGCTGGAGACTGCTGCCGACGACCGGGGCCTACATGCTGCGGGATGTGTTCCCGCAACTGCTCCACGGCCAGTCCGCACCCCAGGAGCAGGATATCTGGGAGTTGAGCCGCTTCGCGATCGCGGCTCTTGACCGCCAGGCCCCCGCCTTCGGCTTCGGGGAGACCTCGATCCACATGCTCCAGGCCGTGGTCCGTTTCGCGCTGGAGAACAGCATCCGGCGTTATCTGACGGTGACCACGGTCGCCATCGAGCGGATCATGCGCAAGTTCGGCCTCGCGGTGCACCGGTTCGGGCCGCCTCTCGCGATCGGGCGGACCCCCGCGGTGGCCTTGTGGTTCGATGTGGACAGCCACACGCAAGCCGTGGCCTTCGGGCAGGACGAACTCCGGGCCGCGGCGTGAAGATCGCGTCGGGGGACTCTCGCCAGGCTCCCTGTCAGATCTTACAGCTAGACGCCGCGCCCAACCCCGTGTCTGATCGTCTCATCGTCAAGCCTTAGGCCCGATGCACATGAATCACGGCGACATCAAACGATTGGAAGGTGCGCTCAAGGTGACTCTACCGCAACGCTATGCCGAGCTGCTGATCCACAGGATCATAGTCCGTCGGACGCGTCTCGGTCCAAGGGGCGCTAGTGTCTGGCGTCGGTGGACTCAGCGGTGGCTAACATCACACCAGGCCCCGTCATGAGGGTCATGCTCGTCGGCGGGAATATCCAGACCCGCGCGGCAGTGGAGCGCTTGATCGAGGGGTCGAGCCACCATCTCGAATGGCGCAAGACCGCAAGCCAAGAGGGGCTCGAGGTCGAGCATTGCGATTTCTTGCTCGTTGACGGCGCTTCTCTATTGCGTGACGAGGCTCAGCGATTACGGACCCGGCTGATGAGTGAAGCACGGTCCGGGGGAAGCGCCGTCTTTTTTTTCAACTCCGGCATTGAGGCGGGAGGTAAGCTCAGCGGGGCGGCGCGTCGACCCCGCCGGCTTGACTGCGGGGTGCATCGGACGACGGCGGGGCATTGGTCGCTGCGCTGCCGGCTCCAAGAGCAGGCATTGGAAGAGTACCGCGCCGGTGCCCTGGATGGAGGGTCGCGGCCCGCAGGTCGCGCGGTGGTTTTCGAGTATCAGGGAGAAGCCGGCGAATGAAGGGCGACCTCGTTGACCCGGGCAGTGATTCGAAGGGCTTGCTAGGGAAGGCCGTGCGCATCCTGCATCTCGAACACATCTCAATGACGCCGAGTTTGTTGCTGCCGAGATCCGCGGCGCGGGGACCGATCAGATTGAGCCAAGAGCCGTGTTGTCACACCGGTACCAATGGGGATACGTGGACGGGCGGGCCGCTGCCAGCCGCTCCAGGGGACACCGTGCAGGATCCTAAGACCATACTCCTCGTCGAGCACAACCCGAACGTCCTATGTGGTCAAGCCGGTGGACTTTGGGCGGTTCGTCGAAGCCATCAAAAAGCTGGGCTATTTTTGGCGGTTCTGAATGAACCCCCACCCCTTTTTGGCCAGTACCCCAACCCCGCGGAGTGAATCCGAAGTGACGTCTATCCGGGTGCTCTATCTGGAGGACAGTGAGTCGGACGCGGAACTGGTACAGGCGCTACTCACGGAAGCGGGCATGGCCTGCGAGTTCACCCGCGTCGAGACCCAGGCCGAGTTCGCCGCGGCCCTGGAAGCGGGCGGCTTCACCCTCATCCTCTCGGATAATACGCTGCCCGCCTACGATGGCCTCTCCGCCCTCGCCTATGCCCGCGAGCGCTGCCCCGACCTGCCGTTCATCTTTGTCTCCGGGACCGGGGGCGAGGAGGTCGCGATCGAATCCCTGAAGGCCGGGGCCACCGATTATGTGCTCAAGCATCAGCTCTCCCGGCTGGTGCCCGCGGTAGCGCGGGCGCTCCAGGAAACGGAGTCCCGTGCCGCCCGCCGGGCGTCGGAGACGCGGATGCATCAGCTCGCATTCTACGATGGGCTCACCGGTCTTCCCAACCGCGCGCTCTTCGAAGACCGACTGCGGATGGCGCTCGCTCGGGCCCAGCGCGCCGATGAGGGGATGGCGCTGTTGTTTCTGGACCTCGACCGCTTCAAGGCGGTCAACGATTCGCTCGGGCATCCGGCCGGGGATGGGCTGCTGCGCGAAATCGCCGCGCGCCTTTCCCGGTGCCTGCGCGAGGGCGACACCGCCGCCCGCTGGGGGGGCGATGAGTTCATCATCCTGGTGCCGGATCTCCCGGGAGAGCGGCAGGCGGCCGCCCAGGCCGCGGCGGTCGTCATCGAAAAGATCCGAGAGGTCCTGGCGAGACCCGTGATGGTCGAAGGCCAGGAGATCGAGGTCTCGACCAGCATCGGGGTGGTCCTGCACCCCTGGGATGGAACGAACGTCGTCGATCTCATCAAGCATGCCGACACCGCCATGTACCAAGCAAAGGGCCGTGGCCGGAACACCTACCGGTTCTTTACCGGAGCCATGCACACGGCCGCGCGCGAGCGCCTATTTTTGGAGAACGCCTTGCACCGTGCACTGCGCCGCTCGGAGCTGGCGGTGCATTATCAGCCGCAGGTGCGAATGCGAGGTCGACAAATCGTCGGCGCCGAGGCGCTCGTCCGTTGGCGACATCCCGAGCGCGGATGGATCTCGCCGGCGGAATTCATTCCGGTCGCCGAGGAGAGCGGTCAGATCCAGGCGGTCGGCCACTGGGTGCTCGACCAGGTGTTAGCGCAGATGAAGGACTGGCGGGCGATGGGGCTGACGGTGCTGCGCATCAGCGTCAATGTTTCGCCCTATCAGCTCGCGGACCCAGCGTTCCCGCGCACGGTTCTGGAACTGCTCGCCGCCCACGGTCTAGCGCCCGAGTACCTCGGGCTGGAGTTCACCGAAAGCGTGATGGTGCAGGAACCAACACTGCAGACGCTGATCGCGATCGCGCAACTCGGGGTAGATTTGGCCGTCGATGACTTCGGTACCGGCTACTCGTCCTTGAGCTATCTCAAGCGCTTTCCTCTGACCGCGCTCAAGATCGACCAGTCCTTTGTGCACGATCTTGAAACCGACCCGAGCGACGCGGCGCTGGTCCGGGCGATCAGCGCCATGGCCAGGAGCCTGCGATTGCGCGTTATCGCTGAAGGCGTGGAAACCGAGGCGCAACGCACGCTGCTCTTGAGATCGGGCTGTCGAGAATTTCAGGGATACCTCTTCAGCCCGCCGGTGGCGGCCGAGAAGTTCGCGGCGTTCCTTACGCACCACAGCACGCACGGCAATGGGTAGAGTAGAGAGCACGAGCGATTTCGCCAGGCGCTCCGCCGCGTACAGCGCCGCTGTTCGCGGTCGATGAGGCCCATTCTATTTCGCGGGCGTTCGCCCGGTTCCTGACGTCGCCGAAACAGTCGCGAAGCCGGCTCGGCTCCAACGCTATTTTCGGGTGTTCGCTCAGGCGCCGTTTGGAGAGCTACCTGAACGGACTCAGCCAGGCTGAGCAGCGCCCCCCCGTCTGCATCGGAAACTTCGGTCGCATCGCTCGTCGACCCCTTGGTCGCGGCCTCGTCCAAATGACACTCGCACGAGCGACTTGTTGCTAGGCATGACGCTTGCACAGTGACGGGCTGGTGTCGCCTAGTTTGGCAAACACTAGGTGAGGGGGACACATTCGAGGTGTTTGGAGGGAACATCCACAGGGGCCAACTCGTTGACTATCACGTATCTGAAGCTTCAGCAGGCGAACGATCCGGACGCAGTAGGATTCGAAGCACTGCATTCGGTCTATCGAGATTATGACGCCTTTCTGACATCCGGCGCGCCTGCCAACGGCTTTGTCCTGAACACCACCGATCCGCGTGAAGCCGAGACTGCGCTCACTCAGATCCGTTCTAGCGCGCCCCACAGCCTTAAACCTGTGTATCTCGTGCATGATAACGGCCCGCGCGCGGCGACCCTGGCCGACGGTTGCGTATCCAGTTTGCAGGAGGCGAGCACTCACTATGAGCGCTTCGCCAAGCGAGCCGCGGTATTCCAAGAGAGCTCGCCGACGGATAGCGAGGAACTGCGCTTGCTTCGTTATCTCTACCTGCGCCCTGAGCTAACGCTGGCCCCGTTCAAGGACTGGCGGCACCCTCAGCTCTATCACTATCCCATTGTCGACGCCCTGGCGCTATCGGGCCAGCGGCGGCCGGGCTTGATCAAGGATCTGCGTAACCGTGGCCTTATCGAGTCCGTGCAACTCTTGGATCGCTTGCGGGTATGTCCCGACTGCGATCATGCGCACACCGGTTTCATCGATGTCTGCCCGAACTGCCACGCGATCGATATCCGGGAGGAGACGTTCTTGCACTGTTACACCTGTGGAAACGTGGCGCCGCAGGCGGAGTATCTGCGTGCTGGCAGGCTCACCTGCCCCAAGTGCCAAGCCGTGCTACGCCATATCGGCGTGGACTATGATCGCGCCTTAGATAACTTCTCTTGCGGTAGTTGTCGCCACTTGTTCGTGGAGCCCGAGGTGCGGGCGCGTTGTTACGCCTGCGATTGGTCCGGCGATTCCGAGCGGCTTATTACTCGCCGGATTGAGAGCTTGCGCTTAGCCGACGCTGGACGGATCGCGGTGCGTAGCGGTGAGATCGGCGACCTGTACTCGGTCCTGGATGACCTCAATTACGTCAATCCGCCTTATTTTCGCCATATGACGGATTGGTGCATTAACTTGGCGCGCCGCTACACCGACAACCCATTCTCGCTCGTTTGCGTCAAGCTCAACAATGTGCTCGACCTGATCGAGCGCATTGGCGGCAACCGCGTCATGTTGATGATCGATGGTTTGGCAGAGCGTCTGAAGGAGTTGATCAGGACCACTGACGTCGCGACGCGTACCGGTGACCAGTATCTCTGGCTGTTGTTGCCGCATACGCCGGAACAAGGATGCAAGGTGGTGCTGCAGCGGATCCTGGAGATCCAAGCGTTGACCCGCCAGGAAGACGGCGCCGATCTCGTCATACACGGAACCTACGCGACCGGTCCCGCAGGTATCGCCGCGGGCGAGACTGCGGAGTTGGTGATGGCGCGGCTCGCAAGCGAGCTGAGCTAATGGACATAATCGAGTTTTTCCAGGCGGTGTGGTTTACCTTTACCTCGCTTCTGGCTTCGATCTGGGTTTCGGGTCCCATGGCGATCGCCCTTAAGTTTATTCCCTTTGCTTTGTTCATTGAGCTGCCCGTGCAGATCACTATCATGCTCGGGGTCCTCAAGTGGGCTGTGTATCGCGACCATTCGGTGCCGCTCGATCTACCCTACTATCCGCGCGTTTCCTGCGTGATTCTCTGCTACGCGGAGGGCTTGGCGGTGGCGAGCACAATCCGCTCGTTAGCCGAGCAAATCTATCCCGGGCACATCGAGTTGCTTGTCGTGGTGGATGGCTCCAGGCAGAATCGTGCAACCTTGGAGGCATCCAACGCGATGGTACCCGAGGTATCCAGGCTGCGCAACCGCAGCATCAAGGTCTTACCGAAGCTCCAGCGCGGCGGGCAGGTATCGGGTCGCAACCTGGGGCTCGAAATCGCGACGGGTGAGATCCTGATGGCCCTCGATGGAGATACGTCGTTCGACAACGATATGGTGGCGAACGCCGTTAAGCACTTCCGCGAACCTAACGTCGTCGGTGTCGCCGGCAATCTGCGGGTGCGTAACGCGAAGGTGTCGTTGGCGACTCGTCTGCAAGCCATCGAGTACATGCTCACGATTCACGCAAGCCGCATCGGGCTCGACCAATTTAACGCTGTGAACAATATCTCGGGCGCCTTCGGAGTCTTTCGCCGGTCATTTGTCAAGAAGGTGGGTGGTTGGGATAGCGGCACCGCGGAAGATCTGGATATGACCTTGAGAATAAAGGACTACTTCGGACGCCATCCCGAGCTCAGGATCCGCTTCGAGCCCTACGCCATTGGCCATACGGATGTGCCAGAGACGCTGCGCGGCTTCTTCAATCAGCGGCTGCGTTGGGATGGGGATCTGTTCTACGTCTACTTACGCAAGTATCGCTATGCGTTGACGCCGCGATTGCTGGGCTGGACTAATTTTTTGATGTTGATGTGGACCGGTCTCCTATTTCAGATCGTGCTTCCGCTCGTGATCATCATCTACACCACGTACATCTTCCTTGTCTACCCGGCGAGCCTTGTCTTCGGAGTATTACTGTTCATCTACTCGTTTTACGTCTTGATCACGGTCCTGTTTTTCCTTGAGTACATTGTGTTGGTCTCGGAACGCCCGCGGGAAGACCTGGGTGTCGCCTGGTGCCTGCCTTTATTTCCTGTGCTGGCCTTCGCGAGCCGTGTGTGGTGCGGGGTTGCCGGCCTCAGTGAGATGCTCTTGAAGTCCCATCTCGATTCCTCCATGGCGCCTTGGTGGGTGCTGCGGAAGACAAAATTCTAGGCGATGAAGCGCTTATACCTGATCTGGCTGGGCGCTCTGTGCCTAGCGCGGCCGGTGTATGCGATGTCTTTGCCTGAGCTCGAAGCAGACCTCGAACAGGCGCTGCCGGTGCTGATCGCGGAGGCCGAGGTGCAACGCAGCCAGGCTGTGCGTAATCAGCGCGACGCCGAGCAGGGCTGGAAGTTCCTCGGCGGGGCGGGGTTCTCAAACGATATTTTGCCCACCTCTGAGGACGGCACCACCTCGGAAGTATCATCGGCACCGACCTCGGTGCAAGGTGCGAGCTCCGTGGTGGGCGGGGGTACCAGCACCTTCCAGAGGTTAACGGGGCGCGTCGGCGTGCGTTATCCACTCTTGGGCAGCAGACTAACTGAAAAGCTCGCACTGCTCGCCGCTGAGGCTCAAGTCGACGTCAGCGCCGCCAAAAGGGAGATCGCCAAGCTCGACGCGCAGTTCGCACTGCGGCGGCGATATATCAACTACTGGAGTGCACAGCGCAAGATCGAGTTGACCCAGGCGTTTCTGGATTTAGAAGCACCGGTGGAGGCTGTACTTAATAAACGCAAGCAGGCAGGCCTGCTATTGGAATCCGATCGCCTGGAGTTTCTGACGGCTTTCTCATTGGCACGGCGCAATCTTGCCAAGCTGGAAGCAATCCGAGAGGCGAGTCGCATGAGCCTGAACGTGCTGACGAAGCAGGATCTCGAGCGCTTCGATGCGGAGTATCCAAAATTCCCAATTCCCTGCCTGAACGATCAGCAACTCGCCACGCGCATCGTGGATCACCCGGAGATGCAATTATACCAGCGTATTGTCTCGGAGAAGGCCGATGGGTTGCAGTTTGCCGGTCACCGCTCCATCGAGTCCGGATTGAGTATTTCGCAAGACATCTATCGCCAGTTCCCAAACGATGAGAATGGTCACAATAGTTATGTGGGTATCGATGTTCGCATGCCCATCGATTTCCTAAACACCGATCGCTCCTATCAGGATCAAGCATCCGCAGCGCTGACCATGGCTCGTCTTGAGCTCGACTTGCGCGGCCGGGAGCTGCGGGCACAGGCGTCGCAATTCTTAAACTCCTACCGAGCACGCCGAGAAAATCTACAATTTGCAGCTAAGCGGCTGCTGGCCGCCGAGGAAGCCGTACGGGAAAGAAGGTTACGCGCTCAGCATTTGCCGGCTGACGTATTGGAAAAATTGCAACAGGCGCGCCTAGCCTATTACCATGTGGCGTCAGACGCCATTGAGGCAGAAGCTTTGCTTTTGGACGGGCGGGCCCATGTGCTTGCCGTGGTCCCGGAGGCGTGCGGCCGAGCTTCATCCGAAGTACCGGGACCGCGTGTCGACCTGGCCGTATTCCGAGGACAAGAAGCAGGTCGCGCAGGTAGGATCACCATGGGCGGCGTGGCGCGCGGGACCGAGCCCTCGAGAGACTACTCGTTCGCCTCAGACGGGAGTGGCAAACCGTCAGACGGCGGCGTCGTGAAGCTAGGCACTTACATTTGGAACGCGGGTCCCCTGCTGAAGAAAGCGGATGCTGCGGACGATGTATGGCGTCAGTTTGCAACCCGAGGCATAAGGAGAGCGCTAGTTTCATTCACGGCCACTGAGATCGACGCGCTGTCCGAACGGACCGCAGAGGACCGCGTACGAAGATTCATCAGTAAAGCGAAGTCGCGAGAAATCAGGATAGATCTCTTGCTTGGAGAGCCCACATGGATCCTGCCGCGACATCGCGGCGACCTGCTGTCCGTTATCCGCAAGCTGCGCTCGCTTCCCTTTGCGGCCCTGAACTTGGATCTAGAGCCGAATCAGCTCGACGAGCAGGCGCTCGGCAAGGCGTATCTACTTAAGGAGTTGCTGGCAACGCTCGAAAGCGTGAAATCGATCAGTCCCTGGCCAATCGCGCTCAGCGTACATCCACGTTACCTCAAAGAGCGTGTCGGCGCGGTAGCGTTCGGCAAGCGTCTCGCGGACCTTAAACTCGACGAGATCACGCTCATGGTCTATGTGAGGAATCCGGATAGAACGGTCGAGATCCTGACGCCCATTCTGAAAGCTTATCCTGAGGTCAAATTCAGTGTCGCGCAGAGCATCGAGGATACGCTCCCGCGCGAGGAGAGTCATTATTCGGCCGGATTTGCCGAGTTCCAGCGCCGGATGCGGCGTTTAGCGAAATCACTTCCGCAACCTAACTTTAGCGGGATCATCGTGCAAGCATGGTCCTATTTCGATGCTATGCACCCATGAAGCCTAAATTTCATACCACGGCGAGAAAGGCGCCTGATGAGACCAGCGGTCTGAAGGTAGCCTACGGCGCCGTGAAGCGCCAGTCTCCCAAGTGGCGTTGGTACTTGATCCTATTCGTTGTTTCGAGCCCACTGCTCTATTTCGCGATGACGGGCGCCTATTCCATCATCGTGGTGACTGCACCGGGAAATATCAAGCTCAAACAATACGAGCTGCGCGCATCGCGAGCCGGATATGTGAAGAAGCTGTTGGCCTCGGTGGGCGACGATATTGCCGCGGGTCAACAACTGATTGAGCTGGGGGATCCGCTGTTAGACCAAAGACAGATTAAGCTTAGCGGAGAGCTCTCCGCGTTGCGCGGCAGCGTGCAGACCTATCTCCCTAGCGTCGAGCGTGGCTTGCACGAACAGATCCGTTTGATGGAAAGGCTCGTGAATGAACGCGAAGCGCAGCTGAACACGATGCAGACGCTGTTCAATCAAGGCGCGGCTACGCGTGCGGAATTGGTTACAGCGCAAGCGCAAGTGATTGAGGCCAGAGTCAACTTAAACCGCGCGCGGGTGGATCTCGCGGCCGAGCAACAGCGGCACGCGTCCAAGGAAGATCCCCAGTATGCCAGCGCGAGCGGCAGGCTCGAGACCGAGCTAGCCTTGGTTGATCATGAACGAGCCCAACTTCCACAGACGGCGAATGATGGCGGCCGCATCTTAGATGTCTTTGTATCCCAGGGTGAATTTGTGAGCGCTGGCACGCCGCTCATGCAGGTGGGGCTATTCAGCGAGCCGGCCATCGTCGCCTACCTAGAGCCTAAACATTCCCGCTATGTTGATGTCGGCACGTGGGCCACGGTTAGGTTCCCGGACGGCACTAAGGTGACCGGACAGGTGACGCGCGAGCCCGTGCTGACCAAGCGCTTACCGGCGGAATTGGTCGGGACCTTCGGTGTGCGCCCAATGTCCGTGTTGCTTACGATCATGCCGGAGACGGAATGGCCAAAGAAACGACTGATTGAGGGTTTGCCGCTGGAGATCCGCTTTCAATATTCGTGGGAACGCAATTGGAGCAACCGGTTGGGCACGGCCTGGGGTTCGCTGGGCGGTCTATTCCCGAGTCAACGTATGTCTAGCCATGCGGTTGAAGGTCTGCCCCGGTCGGGAGACGATAGCTGACAACGTTTAACGAGATAAGGGGACGGATCTGAGAGCTTGTGAATAAATCTACTGCGCAACCCGCCCGCGTCGTTGCGCGGTGCTCGGAATCCTCATGTATTTCCACATACACTGCGGTTCCTGCGCGCCGTCCGCCTCGCGAGCGGGCGTGCTCGCTACGATTTCTTCACAAGCTCTGAGCGTTATTCCTCCCGTGGAAAAAAAGTTGGTCCGCGGCTTGGGTCTGCTCGACTCGACTATGATCGTCGCGGGCTCGATGATCGGCTCGGGGATCTTCATCGTCTCGGCCGACATCGCGCGCCAGGTGGGATCGCCGGGATGGCTGCTGGTGGTTTGGATCATCACGGGAGTATTAACGCTGATCGCGGCCTTGAGTTACGGCGAGCTAGCCGCGATGCTGCCTCAGGCCGGCGGGCAATACGTGTATCTGCGGGAAGCGTTTGGACCGAAGTGGGCCTTCCTGTATGGTTGGGCCTTATTCCTCGTGATTCAAACCGGCACCATCGCGGCCGTCGCCATCGCCTTTTCCCGCTTCCTCGG
This sequence comes from Gammaproteobacteria bacterium, assembly GCA_050740435.1. GTDB lineage: Bacteria > Pseudomonadota > Gammaproteobacteria > JACCXJ01 > JACCXJ01 > USCg-Taylor. The sequence continues at coordinate 2,634 of JBOIDL010000044.1, read as the reverse complement.
TGTCTTGTGGCCCGAGATCTCCCCGCATCATCTCGTCTTCGACGGAGGTTTGCTCGCGCTTCCCGGCGTCGGCGATCTGTCCTTGTCGCTCTCGACCCAACAACTGGTGGCGATCCTTTCGGTTGTGTTGCTCACCTGCACCAATCTCACCGGCCTGCGAACCGGTAAATGGATCCAGGTTCTCTTCACGCTTACCAAGATTGGGGCCCTCGCCGGTTTGATCGGCTTGGGTTTCGTGGTGGGACAGCGTCCGGAAGCCGCCCTGCATACGGCCGATTTCTGGGCACCGACCGCGAACGGCGAACCCATCGGATCCTTGGCATTGATTACGGTCATCGCGACCGCCATGGTCGGCGCTCTCTTTGCCGCCGATGCTTGGAACAACATCACCTTCGCGGCGGGTGAGGTCAAGAACCCTGAACGCAACGTACCGCTCAGCATGGCCCTCGGTGTGGCCTTGGTGATTCTGCTGTATCTTTTGGCCAACATAGTCTATCTCGCCACGCTGCCTCTGGAGGCGATCCAACATGCCGCCGAGGATCGGGTCGGCGTTGCCGCGGCCGAGGTGATCTTGGGAGAACATGCGCAAACGATCATGGCCATCGCCATCATGATTTCCTGCTTCGGATGCAATAACGGTTTGATCCTGGCCGGGGCGCGCGTGTACTACTCGATGGCCCGCGATGGCCTGTTCTTCAAAAGCATCGGCAGCTTGAACAGGTATCGTGTCCCTGGGATCGCGTTGATCATACAAGGCATCTGGAGCGCGGTCCTTACCCTGCCGCGCACCTATGACAGCGCGAGCGGCCAATACAGCAATTTATACAGTAATCTGCTCGACTACATCGTGTTTGCGGTTTTGCTCTTCTATATGCTTACCATCGCCGGGGTGTTCGTGCTGCGCCGGCGCCGCGCCGGCGCCGAGCGTGCGGTCCGCGCCTTCGGCTACCCCATCCTGCCGGCGGTATATATCGGCGTCGCCGGTTGTATCTGTCTGGTCCTGCTGTTCGCCGAGAAGACCCGCCTCAACGCGGGGCTCGGTCTGCTTTTGGTCTTGGCCGGGTTGCCGGTGTACCGGCTGTGGCTCCGAGCGCGCGCATAGCGCATCCGCTTCCCGGGAGGCGTTTGGACTAGCGCTTCTGACGAAAAGCCGTTTGACGGCAATCCGTAACTATTTCGCATTCCTTTGTGTGAAAAAAGTCACAGAACTCTTACGCTGCACCCGATATTCTAAGTGCCTAGCGTGCTCTTAGCTATATGCGCTCGGGGACGGGACGGGTAAGAGATCGTCAGGCACTTTGGTGGCAGGGGGGTAGGCGTGGTCGGCATGACAATACGGATGCACCTATCCATGCTTTGCTACAACTGTATAAACAACGGTTGGTAAATATCAGAGGTGGAGAATATGCTCAATATAACTGCAAAAGCGCTTTTAGCCCTCGTTGGACTTACGTCATTTGGATATACCGCGATCGCCGCGGGGCCGGGTTCGGCAAGAGCCGCGCAAACCCCCGTGATACTCAGCGCCATGGTGGACTCCAACGAGCACACGATGGTCATTTCCGGCAATTATTTCGGTGCTGTGCGACCGACCGTAAGATTGGGCGATCGAGTCATGAATGTCGAAAGTTTTTCTCCGAACCAGGTCACTGTGACCCTGCCGCCCAATATCCAGGCGGCGACGTATAGTCTCACGGTGACCGCTAATCGCCCTTATCCATTGACCTCCAACATGTTTAGCGCGGCGTTATTCGCCACGGCTGATCGATACTAACGCCGCTCGACCCACATAATGGACATGGGCCGCCGCGTCAGGATGGCCGGATCATACTGGATATGAATGAAGTCGCCCTACCCGGCTACATCCTGCCCAATCCAATAGGCCGGCCTCACGGCTGGCTCTGGTTAAGCGGAGCGGTTGCCCGAAGCGGCAACCCCATGCTACTGTCGGTAGCAGTAGCTTTCAGGACGACCGACACCATCAGGAACACATGGACACAGCGGTTCAGCCGACGCCGGCGGGAAAGCAGGGCCCAAGGAGGGGCCTGTTTGGCGCGCCGAGCAACTGTCTTGGAAGTCAAGCGTTTTCGGGTGCACGTTGTGCCCAAGGAGTATTGGTCTTGAGCATCGTAGTCAAAATCGTTAACAGCTTTCTCATACACGCGGTTAAGGCGACCTTGGGCGGCTTACCTGCCTGGCATAAGCGACTGTAGAACGCGCGGATGACTGCATTGAAACGCACCGCTACTAACGTCGCCATGTACAACGTCGAGCGGACTTGTGCGCGACCTCCCCACACACGACGTTTGCCCTGGAGAGTGCCACTGTCGCAGTTGAAGGGCGCCACACCCACCAAGGCGGCGATCTTCCGGCGATTGAGCTTTCCCAGTTCAGGAAGGGCCACCAGGAGAATGCTCGAGGTGACTGGCCCGACGCCAGGGACACTTTGTAGCAGTTGGTCTTTGACCAACCAAAGGGGACTCGCTTGGATACAGCGGCTGGTCTGCTCATCGATACCCTGCAGCCGCTTCTTTAGCCAAGCGATATGCTGGAGAATATCTTTACGTGTCTGGGAGGATGCCATGGACAAGCGATTTTGCTCGACGGTGAGCATCTCCAAGAGCTGCCGACGCC
>JBOIDL010000043.1:0-23335 GCA_050740435.1 Gammaproteobacteria bacterium | reverse complement strand
TCCGGGATGATAGGGGGGCTTGCGGAAACGTGGGCTATGGTCGAGGCTATACGGGCACATACAGCGGAAACGCCGAAACAGACAAGCCTTTGCCTAAGGTTGCGCGCGTCGCATTTCTATCCCGACCAAATGACGGGTAAATAAAGATACAAAAATTGTCGCTCTCTTTACAGCCACCTACGTTTCAAACTGAGACACTACCAAAAAGTGGGGGTTGTTATGGTTTACCGAATTGTGGCGCTATGTTCCGCTATTTTGTTGCTGTCCGGCTGCGTGGTCGGTCGGAAGCACGACTTTCTGCAGGCGAAAGCCGTGTTCGATTACCAGGGTGAGCCAGTCGCCGTGGGTGTCCAGGATTTGCGTTCCTATGTCGTCTACGGCGACAAGGACGAGGATTTCGCGGGCCTCGCGCGCTCCGGCTACGGTATTCCCTACGACATCGGCACCGAGTCCAGTCGGCCGCTTGCGCAGGAGATGGCCGATGTGATCGCCGCCGCTCTACGCGGTTCGGGGGCGACGGTGAATATCGTCAATCTTTCGCCCAAGATGGGGCGAACCGAAGTCATCCGCGCTATGACGAGTGCGGGCACGGGCCAATCCCTGCTCCTGTCGGTGCGGGAGTGGAAGACGGACACCTATGGCGTCACTGGTCTGTACTATGACTTGGAACTGGAAGCCATGAACGCCCAAGGCCAGGTATTGGCGAAGCAGTCGACCAGCGGAGAAGAAGAGCTGGGCGGGAGCGCCTGGATGTTCGATCCGCAGTCGCATACTCAAGAAGCGGCGCCGCAAGCATTCAAGCAAAAAATCGAGCAGCTTTACTCAGGCGATATTGCCAATGCACTAAACTATCTCGGGAGGCCAAGATGAGGCTTAGTTGCCAATACGGGAGCCGTGTTACCCCAGTTGTTACCCCAGGGGTTTATAAGGTGGTTACTTCGTAACCATATCGCTTGTAACTTATTGTTTTTATTTGTGGGCCGTGTAGGGCTCGAACCTACGACCTACTGATTAAGAGTCAGCTGCTCTACCAACTGAGCTAACGGCCCATATACACACCAACACGACCAAGCGATGGGGTGAGCGATGGGACTCGAACCCACAACAGCCGGATCCACAATCCGGGGCTCTACCATTGAGCTACGCCCACCATGACCTGGCGTCTTAATAAGCAACTTGGTAATAAGGGCTTCCGCCGCAGACCAAGCCATTGGCGCGCCTGGCAGGACTCGAACCTGCGACCCTCAGCTTAGAAGGCTGATGCTCTATCCGGCTGAGCTACAGGCGCATATCCCAAGACGAGTTCGCCCATGTAAACCCACGCGCCGAGGTTGGTCGGGGCAGAGGGATTTGAACCCCCGACTCCCTGCTCCCAAAGCAGGTGCGCTACCAGGCTGCGCCATGCCCCGCTAGACGGAATCCCGCGAAAGCGACGGCGATAATACGCACGGCCGGTGATCACGTCAATCCGCGTGCAAACCTGTCATTCGTAAAATCGACCGCGAGGGCAGGAAATCACACCCGCCGCCACCGGGTTCCCGTGACGCTATCCTCCAGAATTACGCCCCGATTGACTAAGCAAGCTCGGATCCGATCCGATTCCGCCCAGTCCTGGCGGTTTCGCGCCGCCGCCCGTTGCTCCAACAACCGCTCGACGTCTTCGTCGGCGAGCATTGCCTGTTCCGCCTTTGGAACCTTCCCCCCGGCCGGGTTCCATTTTAAATAATGCTCGGGATCCGAGCCCAAGAGCCCGATCACCCCGGCCAAATGACGCAATGCCGCCCCGGCATCGGCCGCGTGAGCGGGGGCCGCATCCCGGTACTTGTTGATATCACGCGCTGCGTCGAATAAGACAGCCATAGCTTCTGGCGTATTGAAATCATCGTCCATGGCCGCCTGGAAGCGCTCCTCGTAGGGATTGGCGGAGCGGTACTCGGCGGCCGGGAGATCGCGCAGCGCCAAGTACAAGCGGGTGAGCGCGGTACGCGCATGGTCTAGGTTCTCTTCGGAGTAATTCAAGGGACTTCGATAATGGCTGGTTAAAATAAAGTAACGCACGTCTTCCGGGTGATACCTCTGCAAGACCTCGCGCACGGTGAAGAAATTTCCGAGGGATTTGGACATTTTTTCTTCATCGACGCGTACGAAGCCGTTATGCATCCACACGTTGACGAAGGGCTGTCCCGTGGCGCCTTCCGACTGCGCGATTTCGTTCTCGTGATGGGGAAACTGTAAATCCTGGCCGCCGCCGTGGATATCGAAATGCGCGCCTAAACACTCGGTGGACATCGCCGAGCACTCGATATGCCAGCCCGGACGCCCGGGCCCCCACGGGGATCCCCACGACGGTTCGCCGTCCTTGGCGCGCTTCCAAAGCACGAAATCCAGGGGATCGTCCTTGGCCTCGTCCACTTCCACCCGCGCGCCGGCGTGTAGGTCCTCTACCCGTTTTCCGGAAAGCCGGCCGTAGCCCTTAAAACTACTCACGTCATAGTAGATGTCGCCGTTGGCTGACTGGTAGGCGTGCCCGCGCGCCACTAAGCGCTCGATCATCCGCAACATCTCGTCGATGTGTTGGGTCGCGCGCGGCTCGACATCCGGCTTGATGACGCCCAAGGCGGCCGCGTCCTCGTTCATGAACGCGATGAAGCGCGCGGTAACGGCATCGATCGGTTCATTCTGTTCGCGCGCGCGCTTGATGATCTTGTCGTCGACATCGGTGATATTGCGCACGTAATTCACTTCATATCCCCGTGCGCGCAGATATCGCACGACGATGTCGAATACCACTATCATGCGCGCGTGACCTAGATGGCAATAGTCGTAGACGGTCATCCCGCAGACGTACATACCGACCTTTCCCGGGACCAGGGGCCGGAATTCCTGTTTCCGGCCGGTAAGCGTGTTGTAGATTACCAGCACGCGATCTTCTTTAACGCAGATGACTCTGCAACCTGGCGCGCAGCCGCTCCGCCCCGAGCAGGCCGTAAAGTGCCGCCAGCTCCGGCCCATCGACGCGCCCCGTCAGCGCCGCTCGCAGCGGCATGAACAGGCGTTTTCCGCTCTCCGCGACGTTTGCCTTGAGCGTGGCTACAAACTTCTGAAAGTCGTCCGGATGACGCGCCAAGGCTTCCGATGCGCCACGAAAATACCCAGGCTTCGCCTCAGCGATCGCCTGGGACGCCGGCTGCGAGAGCTCGGCCGGACCTCGATAAATAATGTTGGCCCAGGCGAGCGCATCCACGGGCAGGAGTACATTGGCCCGGATCGCCTCAGTAAAGGTCTGTCGAGCCGCCTCGGGAACAAGATCCCGCAGCGGTTCTCCCATCCAAATCCAAAGATCGTCCACGCGCGTTCGATGAAGGGCTTCGCGCTGCCAAAAATCCAACTGCGCGGGGCTGAAACGCGCCGGCGCGCGGCTCAGCCGGGACAAGGAGAAGCCACCGATCAGGGCCTCGGTCTCCAAGAAACCCGGATCGTCATAGGTGTGGCCGAGGCGCGCTAAAGCATTGTTGATGGCGTCCGGAAGATAACCGCGCTCCCGGAGCGCATGCACCGGCAGGCTCCCGGCACGTTTCGATAAGGGCTGGCCGGTCTCATCGAGGACCAAGGCGATATGGCCATAACGGGGGATCTGGAGTGCCAGGGCATCGAGGATCAGGATCTGCCGCGGTGTGTTGCTCAAGTGGTCCTCGCCGCGTACGACATCGGTAACGCCCATCAAGGCGTCATCGATGGCGTTACAAAAAAAGAACGCGGCGCTGCCGTCCGATCGCCGGATCACGAAATCACCGATGTCGTCGTTGCGAAACGACTGAGCACCCCTCACCGAGTCGTCGAACTGGATCGTCGCGCCCGCCGGCACCCGAAACCGCAACGAGGGCTGTTGCCCTTGCGCCCTGAACCGCGTAACGGCTTCCGCCGTCAAGCGGGCACAGGTCCCGGGGTAGCGGGGCGCCTGGCCTGCGGCTAGCTGAGTTTTGCGTGCGAGCGCAAGCTCGCTAGGGGAGCAAAAACAGGGATAGGCCAGGCCGCGTTCTTGGAGCTGCTCGTAGTATTTGGCATAGAGGGCCGCGCGTTCCGACTGCCGATAAGGCCCCACTGTCCCGCCGGCGCCGAAACCCTCATCCCACTGTAGCCCCAACCAGATCAGATCTTCGATCAGGGCGGCGAGGGCGGAATCACTTTCGCGCGCCCGATCGGTGTCCTCGATGCGCAGGAGAAAGGCGCCTTGCACCTTGCGGGCGAAAAGCCAATTAAACAGCGCCGTGCGCACGTTTCCCAAATGCAAGAGACCGGTCGGGCTCGGCGCAAAGCGGGTAGTGATCTTTTCCCCGATCATCGGCTTGGATGGTACCCGAAAAAAGGTATACTAACCAAGCAGCGACACGGGCGTTTTCTTGGGACGCGAGGATCATGGCGACGCTCTTCATTTCCGATTTGCACCTCAGCCCCGAGCGCCCGGAAAAGCTAGCGCTGTTTTACCATCTTTTAAGCGGACCTGCCCGTAACGCCGAAGCACTCTATATCCTCGGCGATCTTTTTGAAGCGTGGATCGGCGATGACGACATCACCTCGCCCCACCATGAAATCGTAGAAGCGCTCGCGCACTACGCCGCGACGGGAAAGCCGCTGTACCTGATGCACGGCAACCGCGATTTTCTCATGGGCCCCGAGTTCGAGGCCCGCAGCGGCGGCACACTGCTCCCGGACCCGTTTATCCTGGACCTTTACGGCGAGAAAACCTTATTAATGCATGGGGATACCTTGTGCACTCAAGATATCGACTACCAAGCATTCCGGCAGCAGGTGCGCGATCCACGTTGGATACAAGGTTTTTTGCAAAAACCGCTCGCGGAACGGGCGGCCATCGCGAGTAACCTCAGGGAGGGCAGCCGTGCGGCAACCCGCCAAAAAGAGGCCGTGATCATGGATGTCGACCCGGCAACGGTATCACAAACCATGATCGACTATGGAGTGCGCCAGCTTATCCACGGCCATACGCACCGGCCGGCGATTCATCTCCTTGAGATCCAAGGCCAGAGCGCCCGCCGTATTGTAATTGGTGATTGGTATGACCGCGATCTTGTTTTGGTTTATGGCGCACGGGAACCTAGGCTGGTAACCGCAGCCGCTTTGACGAACCTCTAGACTACCGGAACCGTTGCGGCTGGTAGCGGTTAACCCGCTGCCGCTGATGATCCCCGCTACCGAGCTACGTAACGATCGCGCCAATCATAATAGCGAGTCATTGAGTCCCCTCCGCTTTGGCATCGACTCTTTGGTTCATTCGAATCGGCGCGCAGAAAACAATCACTGTCTGTAATAAATTCCCGGCGGACCACGACTAACGAACATCAGCACACGCTGATTTTTAACATTGCTCAATTAGAGGAGTTTCATTATGGTGAAATACACCGGCGGTGAGTACAACACGCTTTATGCCAACCTTGGCGTTAAGGGCTATGATGTGGTTTCTTACTTCACGGAGGGCAAACCCGCTCAGGGCAGCGACCGCTTTACGCACGAATTCGGCGGTGTGAAATGGCAGTTTGTCAGCAAAGAGCACCGTGATCTATTCGCCGCCAACCCGCAAAAGTACGCTCCGCAATATGGTGGCTTCTGCTCATGGGGAGTCGCGAACGGTAAGTTGTTCGAAGTCGATCCGGTCAACGGTTGGACGATCGTGGACGGCAAGCTCTACATGAACTTCAACGCCGACCTCAACTCAACGTTCGCCAAGGATGCCGAGGGCTTCATCACCAAGGCCAACAATAACTGGCCCGGTCTCAACAAGTAACGCCTGGGGCCTAAGCGGAGAGCAGCCGTGAGCGTCGCAATGACGGCCGGCCATTTTCTTTACCACGAGCACGCATGAAGGGTTCTCGCCAGGCGGGAACCGCCATGCCCAACGCATTCGCCGCCGAAGTTTACGCGCACCGAGCAGATCTTCTGCGCATCGCCTGGTTGCAATTGCGCGATGAGAATCTCGCCGAGGATGTGGTGCAGGAAACCTTTTTCGCGGCTTTGAAGTCAGGACAGTCTTTCGTCGGCAAGTCCAAGCTGAAGACTTGGTTGATCGGTATCTTGAAGTTCAAGATCTTTGATGCTTTACGCAGCCGCGCAATAGACCCCATTTCCATCTCACACATGGACAAGGAGGTGGACGTACAAGACATGGACGCGTTATTCGATGAAAAAGGTCTGTGGCGAAGCAGGCCCAGGGAGTGGGACGACCCGGCGTTCATCGCCGGCCAACAGGATTTCCTGCGCATCATGGATCTCTGTCTGGAAAAACTGCCACCGGATACTGCGCGGGTGTTCATATTGCGCGAACTGTTTGAAATGGAGAGTGAGGAAATCTGCGGCATCGCTTCGATCTCACGCAATCATCTCGGCGTGCTGCTTTACCGGGCGCGGATGTCGTTGCGCCGCTGCGTGGAAATCAACTGGCTGAGCGCCATGTCGTGAGGACGCCGATGCTGAACTGTAGAAAAGCCTCGCGCTTGCTTTCCGATGCCCTCGATCGCGCCTTGCGCCCGCAGGAACAGAGCCAGCTAAAAGAGCATCTGAAAATATGTCCTAACTGCAAGAATTGTCGCCATCATTTTCTTACGCTGAGAAGCTGGAAGACCGCGTTTTTGGCAGGGGTTAAAGGATAAAGTGGCCGGGGTATCGTGCGGCTGTGCCGATGTTCTCGGCGCGCGAGAAGGCGCGGCGGCTTGCGGACTCGATCTCCTCACCGAAAATGCCGTTCCGAACACCACCGGATTGCCGAGTCTGGCGCGCCTTACAGACGAAGGCTACACGGTTTTGACTTTCTAAAATTATCAGTCTAGCGGCGCGCGCACTACTCGTCGCCGCTCGACTTCAGAATAATCGAATGGCTAAGAATTATCTTGAAATCGCTTTCACCGAAAGCGTCAAAGCGCAACAGAAAATTTACGGCTCGCGGCGCCAATACGAGAGAATGGGAGCCATTCAGCGCGGCACGAGGCACCAGACGCGCCGGAATTGATTGCGAAATTGGAGAATTCAAATTACAAAGCGAAAATCGAACGAGCCATGATTCTCAACGTCGACGCGTTTGATTGGAATTGCCCGCAGCACATCACGCCGCGCTTTACGATTGAGGAAATCCAAGCGATGAACCAGCCGCTTTATGAACACATCAAAAAACTCGAAGCGGAAAACCAGTTTTTACAAAACCGTGATTATTCGTTGCTCAAATAGCCTTGGTTTGTAGCTCAACTGGGTGCTCCACACGGACGCGCTTAAAGCGGCGTCGCGATCTGCCGGGTGAACTAGTCGCGCGAAGGGTGCCGATTGAGGCTCACCGTATTGACCGACCCAGGCTGCGGCTGATATATGTAGTTATCTTTATATTTCTATAACCCGATGTCAGGTGACGTGCAGATGGCAGACGAGACCATCACGCGGCAAGTGAGCGAGCGATACGCCAGGGCGCTGGCGACCGGGGAGAAGATGTGCTGCCCGACCAACTACAGCTTCGAGGACCTGCGCCGATTCGTGCCCGAGGAGGTGCTCGGGGCCTCTTATGGCTGCGGCACGCCGGCCGGTCTGGCGACGGTGCGGGCGGGCGAGATCGTCCTGGACATCGGCTCCGGCGGCGGCATTGACTGTTTCGAGGCCGCGCGGCGGGTGGGGCCGTCCGGCCGGGTGATCGGCGTCGATATGACCGATGAGATGCTGGCGCTGGCCAGGCGTAATACGCCGCTGGTGGCGGCCAACCTCGGCTATGCGGCCCCTATCACCGAGTTCCGGAAGGGGCACGCCGAGGCCCTGCCGGTCGCGGACGGCTCCGTGGACCTCGTCATCTCGAACTGTGTGATCAACCTGGCGTCGGACAAGGCCAAGGTCTTCCGCGAGATGTACCGCGTGATCCGTCCGGGCGGGCGCTTCACGATCTCGGACATCGTGGCCGATCGGCGGGTGCCGAACTACCTGGTCCATGACACCCAGAAGTGGGGCGACTGTCTCTCGGGCGCGCTGCATTCAGCCGATTATCTAGGAGGCCTGGTGGACGCCGGGTTCCTGGGGGTACACCAGATCAAGTTCTCCCCATGGCGGGTCATTGACGGCATTCATTTCTTCTCCTTGACCCTGACCGGTTACAAGCTGCCGGACACGGCGGAGCCTGATGGAGTCCAATATGCCACCTTGGTAGGGCCGTTCAGCCGGGCGGTGGATGAGCTCGGGAATGCATACCGCCGCGGGGTGCCGCAGGCGATGTCTGCGCGCGTGGTCCAATTGCTAAAAACGCCGCCGTTCGAGCGGCTGCTCCTCCTGTCCGAGACGCCCGTCTCACTGGCCGTCACCGATGAGCGACTGATCTCGATTCCCCCGGCGGCGGTGCCGTGCGTCTGGAAGGGCGACTTCGCCATCTTCAACGGTCCGTTCGTGGAGGCGGACGACGACGATCACCATACCTACCAGCGAGGCATGCCACTGGAGATTTGCTCGAAAACCGCGGACGTGCTCGGATCCGGGCCATACACCCCGCATTTCGCCGTCATCAATCGGGCCGGCGAGGCCGTCGCGGGCGTAGCGGTCGCCTGCGAGCCCGGCGGGAGCTGCTGCTGATGGCCCTCAAAGCGGATCTCACCGAGCGGGAATGCGCCAATGTCCTGCGGGCCCTGGCGGACGAGACGCGGCTGCGGATCCTGGAATCCCTGCTCGTGGGCGAGAAGTGCGTAAGCGATCTGGTCGAGGCGATCGGTAAACAGCAGCCGCACGTGTCCCACCATCTACGGATCCTGCGCGAGGCCGGATTGATCGAAGGCATCCGCGAGGGCCAGCGGGTCTGCTACAGGATAGCTCCCGGCCTGCAATCGCGGCTCAAGACCCTCCGGCACGAGGCCATTGACCTGGGGTGCTGCCGGATCAGCTTTCCGGTGGACTTTCTGGCGGCGCGCGTGCGCTCGGGCGAGGACCTTGGCAGGGGGAGGCTGGAATGAGCCACCCGTCCGAAGATCGGCCGGGTTTACCCGCAAGGTCTGATGGTCGCGGCCTTGGCTGCCGTCGTCGGCCTTTTCGGGTTCCCATCCTGGGCCGATACGAGTGGAAAACTGGTCGTCACCGGCTCCAGCACCATCGCACCGCTCGTGGCCGAGATGGCCAAGCGTTTTGAGCAGCAGAATGCCGGCGTGCGGGTGGACGTACAAACCGGCGGCTCTTCGCGCGGCATCGCGGACGCCAAGACCGGCGTCGCCGACATCGGTATGTCCTCGCGCAACCTGAAGCCCGAGGAAGCCGCCGAACTGAAAGAGTGGGTGCTGGCCAAAGACGGCATCTGTTTCCTCGTGCACAAGGACAATCCGATTAGGGCGCTGACCAACGACCAGATCAAGGCCATCTACACGGGTGCTATCGGCAACTGGAAGCAGGTCGGCGGCGCCGACCGTCAACTGGTGGCGATCAACCGCGCCGATGGCCGGGCCGAGCTGGAACAATTCTCAGCCTTCTTCAAGCTCAAGCCGGAGGAGATCAAGGCGGACCTGATCGCCGGCGAAAACCAGCAGGGGATCAAGTTGGTGGCCGGCAATCCCGACGCATTGGTTTACATGTCCGTCGGGGGCTTCCGAATACGACGCGGCTCGGGACGTGCCTATCAAACTGCTGCCCACGAACGGCGTTGAGGCATCCAGCAAGACGGTCGCCGACGGCACGTATCCGTGGTCGCGTTCCCTGGTGCTGGTGACGAAGCCGCGGCCGGACAACACTCTGGTGCGGCCGTTTCTCGACTTCGCGCTTTCGGCCGAGGTCAAGGATCTGATCCTGGCGCTGTCGTTTGTCCCCCTCCGCTAGAGACGCGGTGCTGGCCGCGGCCTTGCGGGCCGCGGCCTTCGTCTGCGGCGCCTTCGTGGTGCTGATGGTGCTGTTCGTGCTGCGCGAGTCCTGGCCGGCGCTACGGGAGATCGGGCTCAGCCGCTTCTTCACCGACGCGTCCTGGCATCCGCAGGGTGGCGCGCCGGCCGGGACTTTCGGTCTCGTGCCGATGATCACCGCGTCACTCGCGCTCACCGTAGGCGCGATGGCGCTCGCCGCGCCGCTCGGTCTGCTCTGTGCGTTGTTCTGCACCGACTACGCGCCGCTCGGTCTGGCCACGGCATTCCGCCGGCTGATGGAAGTGCTGACGGGCATTCCGTCCGTGGTCTATGGCTTTTGGGGGCTGGTCGTGCTGGTGCCGCTCATCAACCGCTGGCAGCCGCCGGGCGCGAGCCTGCTTGCGGGGATCCTGGTGCTGGCGCTGATGATTCTGCCGACCATGGCGCTGCTCGCGCAAACCGCCATCGCGGCGGTGCCCGCGGACTACCGGCGCGGCGCTGCGGCGCTGGGTCTCACGCGCGTGGGTACGCTTTGGGGCGTGGTGCTGCCGGCGGCGCGCAGCGGGCTATTCACGGCGGCGCTGCTCGCCGTCGGCCGCGCGATCGGCGAGACCATGGCGGTGCTGATGGTCTGCGGCAATGTCGTGGACAGCCCTTCGAGCCTGTTTGCGCCGGTGCGCGCGCTGACCGCGAACATCGCCCTCGAGATGGCCTACGCGCTCGATGATCACCGCTCCGCCCTGTTCGTCAGCGGTCTGATGCTCGCGGCGGTGGTCGTTGTGCTGGTGCTCGCGGCAGATCGTCTGAAGAGTTTGTGAACATGACTGAGGACACACGCCTCCCCGACCGTCTGCTCGCCGGCGCGGTGTGGCTGGCGGCCACCGCGGTCATCGGCGTGTTTCTGTGGCTGCTCACGGACCTCTTGCGCGAAGGCGCTAGCACGCTGTCCTTTAGCTTCCTCGTTGACGAGCCGCGCGACGCAGGACGTGCCGGCGGAATTGCGCCGATCCTCGTCTCCACGCTGCTGATCCTCGGCGTGTGCCTGACTGTCGCACTGCCGCTGTCGCTCTGCTGCGCGGCGTATCTCGCCGAATATACGCGCCGCGAGGACCGCGCCGGCCGCACGGTGCGCGTGAGTCTGGATGTGCTCGCGGGTATGCCGTCCATCGTCTTCGGACTGTTCGGCAACGCGCTCTTCTGCATCACCCTCGGCCTGGGATTCTCGATTCTCTCCGGCGGTCTCACGCTCGCGTGCATGGCGCTGCCGCTGATGATCCGCGCCACCGAGGAAGGCTTTCGCGCCGTGCCGGGCGACTACCGCAGCGGCGCGGCCGCGCTCGGCCTCTCGCGCTGGACCACGCTCACGCACATCCTGCTGCCCGCCGCTTTGCCAGGACTGATCGTCGGCACGGTGCTCGGTATCGGCCGCGCGCTCGCGGAGACAGCCGCGCTCATCTTCACCAGCGGTTACGTGGATCGCTGGCCGGACTCGCTGATGGATTCCGGACGCGCGCTCTCCATCCACATCTATGACCTCGCGATGAACGTGCCCGGCGGGGAGCGCAACGCCTATGCTTCGGCGTTGGTGCTGATCGCACTCTTGCTGGTGATCAACGCGCTCGCGTCCCGGGCCGCGAACCGCTTGCTTCGCCGGGGTTACGCCGGAGCGGCAGCATGAGCGGTGTGGCGCTGCAGGTCGAAGGGCTGTCGGTCCGCTTCGGCGAGCACCGGGTGCTGGAGGAGGTGAGCCTGAGCGCGGAACGCCATGCCATCACCGCGCTGATGGGCCCCTCGGGCTGCGGCAAGACCAGCTTCTTACTCTGCATCAATCGCTTGTGCGACCACGCATCGGGCTGCGCAGTGGACGGCCGCGTGCACGTGGAGGGCGAGGACGTGCTTGCGCCCGGCACCGATTTGCTCCGTCTGCGCCGCAAGGTCGGGATGATCTTTCAGCGACCGACGCCGTTCCCGCTTTCCATTCGCCGCAATCTGGAACTGCCGCTGCGCGAACACGGCGTGCGCAGCCGCGCCGCGCTGGATGAGGCCATGGAAACCGCGCTACGCAATGTCGGCTTGTGGGACGAGGTGAAGGACCGGCTCGAAACGCCGGCGCTGGCGCTCTCCGGGGGTCAGCGTCAGCGCTTGTGCATCGCGCGCGCCATCGCGCTCAAACCGCAGGTGCTGCTGATGGACGAGCCCTGCTCGGCATTGGATCCCATCTCCAGCGGCGTCGTCGAAGACCTCATCGCCGGGTTCCGCGGCCGCTACACGGTGCTCATCGTGACCCATAATCTCGCCCAAGCCCGGCGCATCGCCGACCACTGCGGTGTGTTCTGGGTCACCGACGGTGTGGGACGGCTGATTGAGTTCGGCGCGACGCGGCAGGTCTTCGAAGCGCCGCGCGATCCGGTCACCGCCGCCTACGTGCAGGGCTTGAGAGGTTAGGAGCCCGGTGCGGTAAAGCTCAGTGTTGGCGGACGCTACCTCTTCCCAGCCCCGCCGAAACCACCCAACCACCGGCCGGCCGGTCCGACGCAACACTACCCGTTGCAAAGAATCGTTGAAGTTCCTACCCTTTGTCCTTCACCCTCCTAAAAGGACTCTGAGCTTGTGAATAAATCTGCTGCGCATCCCGATCGCGGCGTCGCGTGCTCGTTCGCTCCTCGCCTATCGAGTTGATATGTCTCGTCGCTCCCTCCGCGGCTCCTGGCGCTCGGGGCTGCTCACGACGATTTATTCACAACCTCTCTGACAATGGCGCCCTGGAAAAACGCCTCTGGGCTTGCGTCTTTGCGCCCACCCTCGGTTTTTATGTCCCGTGCTTCGCCGCCCTGTTCAATCCAACCCGAGCTTGCATGACATGAGTGAGAAAACGGTCTTCATTAGCTACCGGCGGGACGCGACGGGGAAGGCCTTCGCACGCTCGATCAAACAAGAACTCAAACACCATGGTTACGATGTCTTTCTGGACGTCGACTGTATCGACGCGGGCCAGTGGGAGGAACAGATCCTCACCCAGGTCCCGAAGCGGGCGCACTTCCTTCTGCTGCTGACCCCCGGCGCGCTGGACCGCTGCGCCGACGAGGCCGACTGGGTGCGGCGCGAGTTCCTCCTGGCGCGCGAGCGTGGCCGGAACATCGTTCCGGTGCGAGAGGAGTCCGTAGAGCCGGCCGCGATGCGCGCCACCGCCCCCGAAGCGGTGAAGGCGATCTGACCTTCAAATCCATACCATCCGGCACGGCACCTTCGAGGGCGACGTCGAGACGCTGACCACCCGCTACATCCCCCCGCACAAGGCACCGAAGGAAGCCGTATCGAACGCCACCGCCTTCCAAGCCGACATCTCCCGCGTTATCAAGTACGCCCCGGAAGATCTCATCGACCGCAAGGCCGAGAAGGTCGTAATCCAAAGCCTGATTAAGAGCATCCCAAGATGGCTTCTGGTCGGGCTGCTTCTCTGCATCGCTGTGCTCGTCAGTTACGCTGTTTACGACAACCGTGGCGAAAAAGGCCGGTCCGTCCTCAAGATACTTACTGGGACGCCAGGAGGTACGTTTGACAAATTCGGCAGGGCGCTGGCTGACGCTATTGGCCAACAAAACAAGAATGACTCCTTACCATTTCACGTGGACATTGACCCAACAGACGGCTCCATGGACAACTGCAAAAAATTGCAGGACCACGCGAAGAGCACAATGAGCGAGTCGATCCCGACTTTGGCCGTGCTCGGCCAGATAGCGGTCGGCTCGCTTTCAGGCCACCCTTGTGTCGGAGAGATCGCATTGGTTGCACCGCTGTATCCGGCTTTATTGTACTTGGCTGTTCGCGACTATGAGCCCATCATACAAGGTGCTGGCAGCGGCCCTAATGCTTCGGTGGACGGACGGCAACAAAGCGAAGTCTGCAGTATCCTACGCGGCCTTAAATCAATTTACATTGGAAAACCAGAGTCCGGAACACTGATCATGGCTGATAGCATCCTGAAGACCTGCCAAATCCCGTCCGCCATCACGAGAGTCGAGGACCTCAGCTACGAGCAAGCCGTTGCTCGCCTGACCAAGCCGGAGCCTGGCGACGTTGACGCGGCGTTCTTCGTGCTCCCCTCTAACAGCGATTTGATTAACACACTCGATAGTTCTTCTAGTGGAATTTGTTTCGTTCCTGTCCCTCTACAGGCTCTAGAGGATCTAGAGGGTTTGTTCCATGACGCGCCCCCGGTTCTCGCAGGTAGCTATTCGAATTATCTTGAAGAAAAATATGCTGCCGAGGAGCCCAAGCGCCGCGTCTGCGGCAAGACTCAAAAGGCAGTGTATGAATCGGTTTTCTCCTTGGCGTTCCTTGTGACCACAAAGGGCGCGCCGGAGTCGATTGTAGAGACCGCACTTGACACGATCTATCAGCACTCCTCGGACCAGCTCTTCGTTTATGCGAAGGCGCAGGAAATCATGCAGAAACTACATGGTTGGGGAGAAATCCAGATTCACGGAGCTGCGGTGAAATACTATCTTCGCCCTGCTGGCCCGCCAGCGCTACATTGAACTGAATCCGGTGGGGGCTAACACGGTGGCGCATCCGGCGGAATAGCGTTAGTCAAGCTATCGGCGAACGCAGGGGAAACCGATGCACTGGCGGACGCGGAGGCAGCCGTGCAGAATCGAGAGAAGGATGAGAGGCAATAAGAAACTGTTTCTGTCCGCGGTCAGTAGCGAGTTCGTTTCCTACCGCAACCTCTTGGCCGCGGATCTCGAGCGCCCCAACCTCAATGTCGCCGTGCAGGAGGATTTCGTGGTCACGGGCGGGACGACGCTGGACAAGCTCGACATTTACATCCGCCATTGCGATGCCGTCATTCACCTGATCGGCAAGGCAGCCGGAGCCGTGCCGGAAGGACCCGCGGTGGCCGCGCTGCTCGCCGAGTATCCCGACCTGGGCGCGCGCTTGCCGCCGCTCGCGAAGGACCTCGGCAAGCCAGAGCCGCAGTTCTCCTACACCCAATGGGAAGCGTATCTGGCGATCTATCACCGGCGCCCACTCTTCGTTTATCGCTCCACGGATTTCGAGCTCGACGCTCTCGACGTTCCCCGTGATGCGAGGTTCGGCTTCCGCTCGAGTGAAGCGCAATCGCAGAAGGAGCACTATCGACGCATCAGCGCGCTGGGGCATGATCGCGGACAGTTCCTCAACGAGGAACGGCTCAGCTCCGCCGTGCTCCGGGACCTGGTCGAAATCCTTCCCCGCCTGGAATCGACCGTGTACGTCACCCCGACCAAGCTGCGGCACACGGCCGAGCGGCTCATTGGCCGCGACCAAGACCTGAGCGGGCTGGATGCCGCGTGGAGCGATCCGCACAAGAACGTAGTCATCGTGCGGGCCTTCGGTGGAATGGGCAAGACCTCGCTCGTCGCCACCTGGATGGCCGAGCTGGCCCTCAAGAACTGGCGTGGTGCCGAGCGTGTCTTCGACTGGTCGTTCTACAGCCAGGGCACGCGCGAGCAGGGTGCCGCATCGGCGGACATCTTCATTGCCGAGGCGCTGCGGGCCTTTGGCGATCCCGATCCGACGCTAGGCTCTCCCTGGGATCGCGGTGCACGCCTCGCGAGCTTGGTGAGCAAGTCGCGCTGCCTCTTGGTACTGGATGGTCTCGAACCGCTGCAGCATCCACCCGGCCCCATGGAAGGCCAGCTCAAGGACTCCGGCCTCTCCGCCCTGCTCAAGGGATTGGCGGCCCGGAACGCGGGTCTGTGCGTGGTCACCACGCGCGAAAAGGTGGACGACATCAAGCAGCACTACGGCCGCACCGCCGACGATCTCGAACTGAGCTACCTCACCGATCTTGCCGGCGCGGCGCTGCTGCACTATGCCGGCGCCAGGCGTGCGGGGGCGATGGCCCTCTTACCGGACGACAAGGAACTGCGGGCCGCCAATCGAGAAGTGCGTGGGCACGGCCTGACGCTGCAACTCTTAGGGCGGTATTTGCGGCTGGTCGAAGACGGCGACATTCGCAAGCGCGACACCGTGCGCCTGGCGGATGCCGACGAGCAATACCAGAACGACGCCACGCGCCCCTACGGTCACGCGTTCAAGGCCATGGAAGCCTACGAAAAATGGTTCGCCGGCGAGGGAGCGCAAGGGCAGCGGCAATTGGCGATCCTGCGGCTGCTTGGTCTCTTCGATCGTCCCGCGTCCAAGAACTGTCTCGATGCGCTGCGGGCAGAGCCGGTGATCGCCGGCCTCACCGAGGCTCTGGTCGGGCTGAATCCCCGCGAGTGGAAGCTGGCCCTGAGTCGGCTGGAAGAGATCAATCTGCTCTCAGTGCAGGACGATGGTTCCGTCGACTGCCACCCCCTCCTGCGGGAATACTTCGCCACGCAGCTACGCCAGCAGCAGCCCGAGGCCTGGCGCGCCGCGCACCGGCGGCTCTACGAACACCTCTCTGCGACCACGAAGGACAAGCCCCAGCCCACCCTCGAAGACCTCCAACCGCTCTATCAAGCCGTGATGCACGGCTGCCAGGCGGGGATGCAGCAGGAGGCGTGTGAGGAGGTTTTTTTCGCTCGCATTCGCCTGCGCGAAAAAGTCTATAGCGTCTGGAAACTCGGGGCGTTCGGTTCTGATTTGGGGGCCATCGCGTGCTGCTTCGAGACCCCGTGGAACCGCCTCTCGCCCTCGCTAACGTATATCTGGCAAGCCTGGCTATTGAACGAAGCCGCCTTCACCCTGCGCGCCTTGGGCCGGCTGACCGAGGCCCTCGAGCCGATGCGGGCTGGGCTGGATATGTGCACCATGCAGCAGGACTGGGTCGAGGCGGCTAAGGGAGCCAACAACCTGAGCGAGCTCAAGCTGACGCTGGGCGACGTGCCCGGGGCGGTGGGGAGCGCCGAGCGGTCGGTGACCTACGCCGACCGTAGCGGCGATGCGTTTGTCCGAATGTGCGTGCATACGACCCATGCCGACGCCCTGCACCAGGCAGCCCGACACGGCGACGCGGAGGCGCGCTTCGACAAAGCCGAGGCCCTGCAGGCCAAGCGCGAGCCCGACTACCCGCTGTTGTATTCCTCGGCAGGGTTTCGATATTGCGATGTGCTCCTCTCCGCGCCCGAGCGCGCCGCGTGGCAACTTACTCTCCGGTCCTCCTTCCTCCCTCATCCTTCATGCTTACCCGAATCCTGTCGCAGCGTCTCGCAGCGCGCGGCACAGGGGCTCAAGATTGCCGAAGCCAGAAACCTCTCCCACCTCACCATCGCCCTCGACCACCTCACCCTGGGCCGCGCCGCGCTCTACGCGGCGATCCTGGAGGGCTCGTCATTCGACGCTTGCCACGCGCCCCTGCAGCACGCCGTGGCCGGCCTCCGCCGCGCCGGCACGCAACACAGGATTCCCACTGCACTCCTCACCCGCGCCTGGCTGCGGTTTCTCGAAGACAAACGCACCGGCGCCGAGAGCGCGCAGAGGGACCTGGACGAGGCCTGGGAGATCGCCGAGCGCGGCCCCATGAAGCTCCACATGGCCGACATCCACCTCCACCGCGCCCGCTTATTCTTCCGCGAACCAAAGTATCCCTGGGGATCCCCCGCCGCCGATCTCGCCGCCGCGCGCGAGCTCATCACGAAATGCGGCTACGGGCGGCGCAAGGAAGAACTCGAAGACGCGGAAGCGGCTGCCCGCGATTGGCCGGGCTCGCCGCCGTGAAAGATGCGAACCGCCGGGGACATGCGCGCAAACTTGAGGAGGCACGGTTATGAGAGTGCCCACGGTCCGGTCTTCCCCAGAAGGCGGGTTACGCGATAAAGCCGCTAACCCGCCCTACGGGCTACGGGCACTTCTCAGCCCCTTATGGCTTGCTCTTTTTTGTGATGGGCGGCGTTACCAACGCCACGGTCGGGAAGTAACTGCGGTAGCGCCCCGTGTCACGCGTAAGGACAGCGCAGTCCATCACCGCTGCCTGCGCCCCGATGAAGAAATCCGACAAGACGTTGGTCTTCACCCCACCCTGCTTGCGATAGCGGATGAATGCCTTTCCCGCCAGGAACAGGGCCGGACGTGGAATGTCCAAGAACCTGAGCTTCAGATCGGAGATGACGGCGTCCAAGGTCTCGACCGCATCGAAGGTCACGGATAGCTCCGCGTAGATCACGGGGTTGATGGCCAGATCGTGGATCTTGGACAACTCCCGCATGCGGCTGGTGGACCACTCTGCCCAGTCCGGGTCATCCTCCAGCACATCCACCAAGACATTGCTGTCGACGATGACCACTCATTAGTCCCCGCGCAGAAGACGCATCAGCTCATCCGTGCGCCACTTGACGGTAGCCCGCCCGCGGGCGCGCTCAAAGCGGTCGCGGCGGTGGGTCCGGCGTATAGGCTTCTCGCTCGCCTTACGGATGACGATCCGTCCTTGTTCGTCGACGTCGAAGTCGACGGCGTTCCCCGGAGCAAGCCCCAGGACATCACGGATCTTCTTGGGTATGGTCACCTGTCCCTTGGCTGTGAGGGTAGTGCTCATGCCCGCCTCCTCGGATATGTATTACTACGTGTTCATTGTAATACTTCATGTCACGCAAGACCAGCGCCGGGGTAGGCGATACGCCTGTCTAGTGTCAGTCGGTCCAATACCTTAGGCGACCTCATGCAGCCTGCTAGAGGGGATAATGAGTGGGCCTTGCGGATGTTCGAATCGGACAAACTCAATGATCCGCCCGGCGACGGAGGCCACGCCCGGATGACGGTCTGTGCCGTCGGTGCTGAACTCAAAGCGGTACCAGCGGTGCACCAAAACATGGCCTCGCGCGTCACGCTTGAGTCTGGTGCGAGCGAGCGCCACGGTCTCTTCGAGCAACTGAATATCCAATTCGCGGCAGGCATTGCGGCAATATTTCAGGGTTTGCTCCCGCGTGCGCGCTGAATCGTTCCAGAACCATATCGCAACGGCCAGCACTAGAAGAGCAATCGTATCGGCCACAAGAGTTCCTAAACGTAGGTGCGTGGTCCGAGGTCGCCTTGCGCGGGGTAAGATTGTGAATCAAACAAACGAGGGGTAGGGAAATAATCAAGATATGAGCGGCAGGGGAACGATAGTTTTAGTTGGTTCAACTAGCACGGAGTAAGAAATATGAGTAATGATAGACATTTCACTAACACGGAGAATTGATATGAACGATTATCACGACGAATTAAGCAGGACAATTGAGGCTTGTTACGGTACTGGACACTTGTGTCTTTACGAGGAAGAAAGGAAGCAGATCGTACGGCTCATCGAGACATGCGATGAACGATTGCAGCCACTTTCTGAAAAGGAAAAGACTGCAGTCTTATGCGAAATTGATGCATACATTGCCAGTGAAGTTGAATTGTATGATGATCGTAGGAACGCCTTGTATGAAAAGGCCATGGATAAAATAAAGACCAATCATCCCGAGTGGTTTTGCCCTGATTCTGACGGCGCAATCGATAAGGTTCATCTGCGCAAGCAATCAGACATTATGAACCCGATTCTCTTCTATAACGACAAGAAGTATGTGCGGTGCATTGAAGAGGGAATAGATAAGATCATCGTCGATGCCGTGACGTCAAACTTTTATGGGGAGGGTTTGTAAGCACGCTTGCAACCAAATGATTACATTACTCTATTTCAGCGTTGTCACGGGGCGATGATACCACAACGTGAGAGCAACTACATGCGCACAATGAGATCGACGTGGTCATTCTTTGGACTGTTCACCCGCGTGCTCACGGGATAGGCTTCCATGAGCTCACTCGGATAAGGTGCGAGCAGCGGTTTGAGCTGAACAGGATCGGTCAACTCGGGATCCATCCAGGTATCGTAGTGCTCAGGTGAGAGGATGACGGGCATCCGGTCGTGAATATCCCGAAGGGTCTCGGCCGCATCGGTGACGATGATACTGCAAGAATCGATACGCTCTTCCGCGTTGCCACGACCACACATGCCTCGCTTGCGCGCTCAGGGATAGCCAGGAGGCGTGAGTCACCGCGTCACGCATTTAGTATTTCCGCAGCCAGGCCCCAATATCGCCGATTTCCTGCGGGCAGACCGAGTGCGGCATCGGATACTGGTGCCACTCGATGGAATAGCCGAGCTCGACTAGAAAGGTCATCGAACCCGTGCCCATCGTCAGCGGCACGACCGGGTCGTAGAGGCCATGGGCCATGAAGATGGGCGTTTCTTTGTTGGCCGCAGTCGCTTCCTGCGGCAGCGACTCCGCGAGCGGCAGGTAGGCCGACAGCGCCATCACGCCCGCGAGCGTATCGGGGTGGCGCAGCCCGGTATGCAGCGCGATCGCGCCGCCCTGCGAGAATCCGGCGAGCACGATCCGCGACGCGGCGACCCCGCGCTTTCCTTCGCGATCGATGAGGGCGTTGATCTGCGTTTGCGATTCGCGGATGCCCCGCTCGTCGGCACGCCCGGAGGTGCCTTCGAGCTCGCCGAAGGAGACGTCGTACCAGGCGCGCATGACGGCGCCCCCGTTAATCGTCACCGGCCGCATCGGCGCGTGCGGGAACACGAAACGCAGCGCCGGCGCCGCGTCGAGCCCGAGCTCGTCCACGATAGGGACAAAATCGCCGCCGTCGGCGCCCAGGCCGTGCATCCAGATGACGCTGGCCGAGGGGTTCTGCCCGGTCTCTATCTCAATAGCGTCCAGTAATCCTGGCATAGGCAAGGCGCGGGTCGCAATTCGTGAGTCGTTTCAGTCGACCCCGTTCTACGAGCGAACGAACGCTTAAGAACGGCATCCTAGAGGAGAGCTGGCGTGCCTCGGTGATCAAGCTTCATACTCTTGAGCCGCCTCGAGGCGCACGGTGCCGTCATCCCCGAAGGCGAGCGTGATGAGGTTGGGCCGGCAGCAGACCGCGCAGTCCTCAGTGAAGGTCTGGCGGCGTCCCCCGCTCGGATCCACCAAAACGTCGTTGTCCTCGCCGCAGAACGCGCAACTGTACGTCACGATCCTCATTCTACACGCTATCATGTCCTGCGAGGAGGCACTCCCCGGGGGGTGCGTTGCCGCCCTCGGTTACGACTTCAATACCAGCATCGACCTTGTCATTACCGGCTGAAAGCGGCAAATTGCGGTTTATGGCTATCGTTGAATTTCGCTTTTACGAGGAATTGAACGACTTTCTCCGGCCCGAGCAGCGAAAGCGCCCGTTTTGTCATGCAGTCGCTGAGCGGGCTACTGTGAACACATGCAATCGAGGCACTCGGCGTCCCGCACACGGAAGTAGAGCTCATCATAGCTAACGGCGAATCAGTGGATTTTCGCTATGTTCTCCACGACGGTGATCGGATCAGTGTTTACCCTCAGTTCGAGTCGCTCGACGTCATTTCGCTCGTGCGCGTACGGGACCGGACGCTCCGGAAAATACAATTCATCGCCGATGCGCACCTCGGTGCCTTGGCGAGATACCTACGTTTTTTGGGCTTCGATACCCTTTACCGAAATGATTTTCGCGATGACGAAATCGCGCAGATCTCGCTCGCGCAGCGTCGCATTGTTCTTACCCGAGATCGGGATCTACTCATGCGCCGTGCTATTACCCACGGTTGCTACGTCCGCGCGCCTCTGCCGAGCAAGCAATTAGAAGAGGTTACGAGGCGCTTGGACCTCGCCGGTGCTATTCGTCCCTTCACTCGATGCAGTGTTTGTAACCAGTTGTTGGAGCCGATCGGCAAACAATCTTTGCATGCCATGCTCGCGCCCGATATTGTATGCCGTTATAAAGAGTTTTGGGTCTGCCGCGCATGTCATCGGGTTTACTGGCAGGGTTCGCATTGGCATCGATTGCAGCGGTCAATACGGAGTGCTCTAGAAGATACCGGGGCCTCGGTTGTTGAAGTTGAATTCCGCACAACAAAGGGGCTCACGTCTTAAGCCGGTATCCGGTATTGAAGATCCACCACACAGCACCTAGACATAGGGCAAGGAACCCGAGCGTTGCTGTCACGCTTACACCGATACTCACGTCGGCAATCTCGTAGAAGCTCCAGCGGAAACCGCTGATCAAATAGACGACAGGATTGACCATCGTCACGGTCTGCCAAAATGGAGGCAGCATGTTCACGGAGTAAAAGGTGCCGCCGAGGAAGGTCAGCGGGGTAATGACAAGCAACGGCACGACCTGCAGCTTCTCAAAGCCATCCGCCCAAATGCCGATGATGAACCCGAGCAGGCTAAAGGTGACCGCCGTCAATACGAGGAAGGTGAACATCCATACGGGATGAGCAATGCGTAGGGGCACGAACAGGCCCGCGGTTGCCAGTATGATCAAACCCAAGATCACCGACTTGGTGGCGGCCGCGCCGACATAGCCAAGCACGATCTCGAACGGGGAGACGGGTGCCGACAGCAGCTCGTAGATGGTACCCGTGAACCGGGGAAAGTAGATCCCGAACGAGGCATTGGCGATGCTCTGCGTCAGCAGCGACAGCATGATCAAGCCCGGTACGATAAATGCCCCATAACTCACGCCGTCGATCTCGGTAATGCGTGAGCCGATGGCGGCTCCGAAAACCACGAAATACAGTGAAGTCGAAATCACCGGAGAGACGATGCTTTGCATCAAGGTGCGCCAGGTGCGCGCCATCTCGAAGAGGTAGATCGCTCGGACCGCCGGAAAGTTCATTTGGATTGTCTCAGCAGATCCACGAAGATGTCCTCAAGCGAGCTCTGCATCGTGTTGAGGTCGGTGAACACAATCCCTGCCGCGCTCATGTCCTTCAGGAGTGCGCTGATGCCGGTGCGCTCGGCGCGCGTATCGTAGGTATACATCAGCTCGCTGCCGTCCGCATTCAGCTCCAGGCCATAGACCGCGAGATTCGGCGGAATGCTGGTGAGCCGGTTGTGCAACTGGAGCACGAGCTGCTTCCTGCCGAGCTTGCGCATCAGCTCGTCTTTCCGTTCGACCAGAATGAGCTCACCCTTTGCGATCACCCCGATCCGATCAGCCATCTCTTCGGCTTCTTCGATGTAGTGGGTGGTCAGGATAATAGTCACGCCGGACTTTCGGAGCGTTCGCACAATCTGCCACATATCCTTGCGCAGCTCGACGTCGACGCCGGCCGTCGGCTCATCAAGGAACAGAATCTGCGGCTCGTGCGAGAGAGCCTTCGCAATCAAGAGCCGGCGCTTCATCCCGCCGGACAGTGTCATAACCTTGCTGTCTTTCTTGTCCCACAAGGACAGATCCTTGAGCACCTTCTCGATGTAGCCAGGGTTCGCCGGCTTGCCAAACAATCCCCGGCTGAAGGTGACGGTCGCCCATACGCTCTCGAACGCGTCCGTCGTGAGTTCCTGAGGAACCAAACCGATCATAGAGCGGACCGTTCGGTACGCGGCGACGATGTCGTGACCATCGACCGAGACCGCGCCCTCGCTTGGGTTCACGATGCCGCAGATGATGCTGATCAGTGTCGTCTTGCCGGCGCCGTTTGGACCGAGCAGGGCGAAAATCTCGGCGCGGCGAATGTCCAGGTT
>JBOIDL010000042.1:0-23361 GCA_050740435.1 Gammaproteobacteria bacterium | reverse complement strand
ATCAGGTGGCGCGGCACGGGTTGATCGACCTCAAGATCGAAGCGCGCGGGGATCTGCACATCGACGCGCACCACAGCGTCGAAGACATCGGCATCGCGATCGGTCAGGCACTCGCGCAAGCGCTAGGCGACAAGCGCGGGATCAGGCGCTACGGCCATGCTTACGTCCCGCTCGATGAAGCGCTGTCGCGTGTGGTCATCGACTGTTCGGGGCGGCCCGGCCTCGAGTTTCACGTGGATTTTCCGCGTGCGCGGGTCGGGGATTTCGATGTCGATCTTTTCTACGAATTCTTCCACGGATTCGTCAACCACGCCCGCGTGACCTTGCACATCGATACGCTCCGCGGCCGCAACGCCCACCATATTATCGAGACCGTCTTCAAAGCCTTCGGCCGCGCCTTGCGCATGGCCGCCGAGCCCGACCCGAGGCTTGAGGGCGCCGTACCCTCGACCAAGGGCAGCCTCTGAGAGACAGCGCGCCGTTAATCGCACGATGCAAACCGTGGTTGTTCTCGATTACGGTATGAGCAACCTGCGCTCGGTCGCCAAGGCCCTCGAGTACGTCTCGGAAGACCACCACCGCGTGCTCGTGAGCGGCCGCCCGGACGATCTCGCGCGGGCCGATCGCATCGTCTTCCCGGGACAAGGGGCAATCGGCGACTGCATGGAGCATATCACGGCCATGGGGCTCGATCGCGTGCTGCGCGAGGTCCTTCCCGCGAAGCCGTTTCTCGGGATCTGCCTGGGGCTGCAATCCCTGATGGAGTGGAGTGAGGAGGGAGGCGGCACGCCGGCCCTCGGGGTATACCCGGGACAGGTCGTGCGTTTTCCACGGGAGCTGCATGCCCCAGCCAGCGAGGATATTCTAAAGGTCCCGCACATGGGTTGGAATCAGGTGTGGCCGGCGCGTTCTCATCCTTTGTGGGCAGGTATCGCTCCGGGCGAGCGCTTTTACTTCGTCCACAGCTATTTCGTGGCACCCAAGGATGAGCAACTCAGCGCTGCTTACACGGAGTATGGCGTGCGGTTTACCTCCGCGCTCGCGCGCGGCCATGTCTTCGCGGTGCAGTTCCATCCCGAGAAGAGCCAGCAGCCTGGACTGCGCTTGCTCAGAAACTTTCTGCACTGGGACGAAAGCGCTTAAGGATCCGCCTCCCTCGTCTCCCGCGCCACCGCCCGGTAGCCGATATCGGGCCGGTAATGCATGCCTTGCCAATGGATGGATTTTACGCGGGCATAGGCGAGCGACTGGGCCTCGCCGACGGTCGCGCCGCGTGCGCACACACACACCACACGGCCGCCGGCCGTGACGATCCGTCCCTCCTTTATCGCGGTGCCGGAATGAAAGACCGTGGTGTCCACGGGATATTCGCCATCGAGGCCAGCGATCACATCGCCCATGCGAGGGGGGTCAGGATAGCCGGCGGCCGCGAGCACGACACCGAGGGCGGCGCGTTGATCCCAGAGCGGCTGGATTCTGTTCAGACGGCCCGCAAGCCCCGCCTCGATGATCTCGACGAGATCCGAGCGTAATCGGAATAGAATGACCTCGGCCTCGGGATCGCCTAAGCGGCAATTGTACTCGAGCACCCGCGGTGTGCCGTCGGGAGCCACCATGACGCCGATATAGAGGAAACCTCGGTAGGGCCGGCCTTCCTCTGCCATCCCGCGAATCGTCGGCAGCACGATCTCGCTCATTACGCGATCGCTCACCGCCTGGGTGACCACGGGGGCAGGCGAATAAGCCCCCATGCCCCCGGTATTGGGTCCGCGGTCCCCGGAATCGCGCGCCTTGTGGTCCTGCGAGGTCGCGAGCGGCAGGACATCGAGCCCGTCGCTGACGACGATAATACTCGCCTCCTCGCCTTGCAAGAACCCCTCGACGACGATTTCCTGCCCGGCGCTGCCGAAGGCATGGCCCGCGAGCATATTGCTGGCCGCGCGCATGGCTTCCTCGACAGTGTGCGCGACGATCACGCCCTTGCCCGCCGCGAGGCCGTTGGCCTTAATGACCAGCGGGAGCGCCTGGGCCCGCATGTACGCGCTGGCGGCGTGGAGATCCGAAAAAGATGCGTAAGGCGCCGTGGCTATGCCGTGACGGTCCATAAAGGACTTTGCATAGACTTTGGAGCCCTCAAGCGCCGCCGCCGACCGGCTCGGACCGAAGCACCGGAGCCCCGCCTCGTCGAAGCGGTCCACGATCCCGGCCACCAGCGGCGCCTCCGATCCGACCACCGTGAGGTCGATCCGAGCGCTCTCGGCGAAGGCGAGGAGCGCCGCGAGATCGTCGGCCGGGATGGCGACGTTTCCAACCTTGGGTTCGCGCGCCGTGCCTGCGTTCCCCGGCGCCACGTAGACGCGATCGACCTGTGCGGAACTCGCCACCTTCCACGCGAGGGCGTGCTCGCGCCCTCCCCCGCCGACGATCAGAACCTTCACCTCATGAATGGCGGAAGTGCCGGATCCCCGTGAAGACCATGGCCATGCCGTGCTCGTCGGCGGCGCCGATCACCTCGTGGTCGCGGATGGAACCGCCCGGCTGGATCACCGCGGTGACGCCGACCGCCGCGGCGGCGTCAATGCTATCGCGAAACGGGAAGAAGGCGTCCGAGGCCATGACCGAGGCCCGGAGATCGATGCCCGCATCAGCGGCTTTCATGACGCCGAGGCGGGCGCTGTAGACCCGGCTCATCTGGCCGGCGCCGATACCCGCCGTCTGGCCGGCCTTGGCGTAAACGATGGCATTCGACTTGACGAACTTCACGACTCGCCAGGCAAACAGCAGATCGGCGATCTCAGCTTCGGTGGGGCCACGCTGGGTCGCGACTTTCACAGCGGCGAATTCTACGGTGGCCTCATCCCGCTCCTGCACCAAGAGGCCGCCCTGCACGCGCTTGTAATCGAACGCTTTCCGAGCGCGTGGCTCCGGTTGAGCGACCGTGAGCACCCGCACGTCTTGTTTGCGTTGC
Source organism: Gammaproteobacteria bacterium (assembly GCA_050740435.1). Taxonomy (GTDB): domain Bacteria; phylum Pseudomonadota; class Gammaproteobacteria; order JACCXJ01; family JACCXJ01; genus USCg-Taylor. The sequence continues at coordinate 20,393 of JBOIDL010000042.1, read as the reverse complement.
ACTACCGGGAGGGCTTCCGGCGCGACGCCCGGCGCCGCGATCACCTCGACGAATTGGCGCGCGAGGATGGCCTCGGCGGTGTCCGCGTCGAGCATGCGGTTGAAGGCGATGATCCCGCCGAAGGCGGAGGTAGGATCAGTCGCGTAAGCGCGCTCGTAGGCCGCTCGCGGCGTTTCGGCGAGCGCTACCCCACAGGGATTCGCGTGCTTGACGATGACACAGGCGGGCGCGGAAAAGGAAAACACACACTCCAAGGCCCCGTCGGTGTCGGCGATATTGTTGAAGGAGAGATCTTTGCCTTGCAGTTGTTTGGCTGCGGCGACGCTACTCGGCGGGGGATCGGTTTCCGCATAGAAGGCGGCGCGTTGGTGGGGATTTTCGCCGTAACGGAGCTCTTGGCGCTTGGAAAAGCGCGGGCAATACAGTTGCGGGAAATCTTCCTCGTCCGGGTCCAGATAAGCGGCAATCAACGCGTCATAGCGCGCGGTATAAGCGAATGCCTTGGCCGCCAAGCGGTAGCGCGTCTCGGCGCTGATGCCGGCGTTCGCGGTCCGCATCTCTTCGATGAGCGGGGCATAATCGCCCGGGTCGACCATGACCGTGACCGCGGCGTGATTCTTGGCCGCGGCGCGCACCAGGGACGGGCCGCCGATGTCAATATTCTCGATCGCCTCGGCGAGGGTGCAATCGGCCCTCGCGACCGTGCTTTCGAACGGATACAAGTTGACGACGACCAGATCGATGGGACCGATCCCGTGGGCCTGCATGAGCGGCTCATCGATGCCTCGACGGCCGAGGATGCCGCCGTAGACCTTCGGGTGCAGGGTCTTGACGCGCCCGCCCATGATTTCGGGAAAGCCGGTATAGTCCGAGACCTCGATAGCTTGCAGGGCGTGCTCCGCCAGCAGCCGCGCCGTACCTCCCGTCGACACTAGTTCCACACCCTGCGCGGTTAAAAACCGCGCGAGATCCACGAGGCCGGTCTTATCGGAGACACTCAAAAGCGCGCGTCGTATAGACCGCATCGGCTGGTTCCTGACCGCGGCTAGATCAAGCTGTATTTCTTCAGGCGGGTACGCAGGGTGTTGCGATTCAGGCCCAAGATTCGGGCCGCCTTCGAGAGGTTGCCACCGGTTTGCGCCAGCACGGCCTCGAATAACGGCCGTTCGACTTCGGTAAGCACTAGCTCGTAGAGCCCGGCCGGGCTATGGCCGTTGAGATTGGCAAAGTAGATCTGCAAGGAGTCCGCGATGCACTGATGAATCGGTTGATTTCTGCGCTCGACGGATACCGCTTCCCTAGGAAGCTCGTGGTCTAACATGCGCGTCATGCCGGTGACGTCTCCTATTGTCATGTTCGCCCTCCTCTCTCGCTACAGGGGGTATCGTAGTGTTTCTTAAGAGGTTGCGCCGGCCCCCCCGGTGCCCGACGCATAATCTCTCGACGATTTCTACGGCCATGTGGTAGGCGCCCATGATAACGGCAAACGAGTCTTGATTGAAACCATTGACAGCGGCTTTAAGCGCCGCCGGGCCAGCGAGCGTTACAGGAACTTAAACTCGAAACTCACCGGGTTTTTCCGCGGGCCTTGCACTTCCAGGACGATATGAACCGGGATCCCAGGCGGCATCTCCACGGCCGGGTCGACGTGCTTTTCGAGGTACTCCTTGGGCACAAACCGGCGAGCGGCAAGGACTCGGCCATCCGTATCGTACAAACCGAGTTGCAGTACCGGGTAGGGCTGGGGGAACTCCGCGTGATTGGTGAAGAGGGCATTGATCAACAGTGCGTCTGCAGCACGCGGATGGACGCGCACGTCGCGGGAGACCAGCCGGATGAGGCCCGGATCGCGGTAGCGGGGCAACTGACAATGCCAGTGGGCGCAAGCCCACTCGAGCGGCGGGCGCGCCACGGGGAACAGCGCGAGCAGGCGGGCGCCTTGAAACCATGCGATCTGACCCAGCAGCAGCATCAGGAGCACGACGGCCCCCGCACCCCACAGGCTAGCGCGGCGTTTCGGGACGAGCCCCTCAATGGCGGTGAGATCGAGCGCCTGGGCTAGGGCGCTGTCGGCAGCCTGAGCCCCATCGGTGCGGCCCACTGTGGCGTCCCCGGGCGCGCCGGGAAGCGGCGGCGCACGCGTTGGGAGTTCGCTTTGGGCGTCGACCAAAGCCTCCAAGGCATCGAAGACGCTGTGGCAAATCCCACAGCGCACCTTGCCGTGCGCCGCTTTGAGCTCGCTCGCGGAAAGACGAAATAGCGTACGGCATTCCGGACAGCGCGCCAGCATCGTTTCAGCACCCTGGCGCGCCGAGGATGCAACGCGAGATGCCGAGCGCAGTAGGTTTTTTCACGAGCTCTCAGGTCAGTCCCAGCTTCTTTTCAAGATAATGGATGTCCATAGCGCCCGCGCGAAATCCCTCGTCATTCATCATATTGCGATGCAAGGGCAGATTGGTCTTAATCCCGTCGATCACGATCTCGGTGAGGGCGTTAATCATGCGCGCGAGCGCGATGGTTCGGCTCTCGCCATGGGCGATGAGTTTGCCGATCAAGGAATCGTAGTAAGGCGGAACCGCATAGCCTTGGTAAATGTGCGTATCCAAGCGGATCCCGGGACCGCCGGGCGGATGGAATAAAGTGATCGTGCCGGGCGAAGGCATGAAGGTTTCGTGATCTTCGGCATTGATCCGGCACTCGATGGCATGACCACGGAGAATGATCTGGTCCTGGCGATAACTTAGAGGTTCGCCGCTCGCGATGAGGATCTGTTCTTTGACGAGATCCACCCCAGTGACCATCTCGGTGACCGGATGCTCGACCTGAATGCGCGTGTTCATTTCGATGAAGTGAAACTGAGCATCTTGATAGAGAAACTCAAACGTGCCGGCGCCGCGGTAGCCGATTTCCTGGCAAGCCTGCACACACCGCATGCCGATAGCGTCCCTTATTTCCGGGCCCAGACCCGGTGCGGGCGCTTCTTCGATGATCTTCTGGTGGCGCCGCTGCGTCGAGCAATCGCGTTCCCCGAGGTGTATGACGTTGGCGTGGGTATCGGCGAGGACCTGGATCTCGATGTGGCGCGGTGTCTCGAGGTATTTTTCAAGATAGACGGAACCGTTTCCAAAGGCGGCGTGGGCCTCGCCGCAGGTAAGGGCGATGGCGTTGGGCAGCGCGGCTTCGCTATGTACCACCCGCATGCCGCGCCCTCCCCCGCCTCCCGTGGCCTTGATCATGATCGGATAACCGATCGCGCGTGCGATCCGGAGGTTCTCGTCGACATCGGCGCCGAGGGGTCCGTCGGAGCCAGGCACGCAGGAAACCCCCGCTTGCTTCATCGCGCGGATGGCGGACACCTTGTCACCCATCAGCCGGATGGTTTCCGGCCGCGGGCCGATGAAGATGAATCCGCTCTGCTCGACGCGCTCGGCGAAGTCGGCGTTTTCCGCGAGGAATCCATAACCCGGGTGGATGGCCACGGCGTCGGTGACCTCGGCGGCGCTGATCAAGGCTGGGCCGTTCAAGTAGCTTTCCGCCGAGGGCGCCGGACCGATGCACACCGACTCGTCGGCGAGGCGCACCGGTTTTAGATCGCGATCCGCGGTCGAATGAACCGCAACGGTCTTGATCCCCAGCTCGCGGCAGGCGCGTAAAACTCTGAGCGCGATCTCACCCCGGTTAGCAATCACGATCTTGTCAAGCATGGCTCAGTTAACGAACCCCGGACGAAACAACGAGGCCTCCCTGCGAGCAAGGATTCAAGTTCGTTTCAGTACGAACAGGGGCTGGTCGTACTCCACCGGTTGGCCGTTGTCGACCAGAATCGCGGCGATCGTGCCGTCGCTATCGGCTTCGATCTGATTCATGACCTTCATGGCCTCGATGATACAAAGAATCTCGCCCCGTTTTACCCGCTGACCCATCTCGACGAACGGTTTGCTGGTCGGAGAGGCGCCGAGATAAAAGGTGCCGACCATCGGAGCGGTGATGGAATGGCCTTCAAAGTCTGGTTTCGGTTTAGCCTCGGCGGGAGCGACGGCATGCCCGGGCACGGCGGGAAGCTGTGGATCCGCTAGCTGTAAGAAGGTTTGACCCGTCGGCGGGGCCCGATAGCGGCTGATGCGGACGGATTCCTCCCCCTCGTGGATTTCGAGCTCGGCGATCCCCGACTCTTCCAGGAGCTCGATTAACTTTTTTACTTTACGGATGTCCATGTTTTTCCGGGTAGGGCGTCACAAACTCTCACAGGCGAGCGATCGCTGCTTGCAAGGCAAGCTCATATCCCTGTGGCCCGAGACCAGTGACAATCCCCACCGCGACCCCGGACAGGTAAGAACTGTGGCGAAAAGCCTCGCGCGCGAAGATATTGGACAGATGAACTTCGATAAACGGTATCTTGACTGCTACGAACGCATCGCGTAGCGCGATGCTCGTGTGCGTGAAAGCGCCCGGGTTGATAATGATAAAGGCGACGTTTTCCGACGGCAGGCGATGAATACGCTCCACCAGCTCATGTTCGGCATTGCTCTGAAACGAGGACAGCGTGTGTCCCGCGGACAGCGCCAGAGCCTCGAGGCGGGACTCGATCTCGGCGAGCGTCGTGGTACCGTAGACCTCCGGCTCACGTGTTCCTAATAGATTAAGGTTGGGTCCGTTGATGAGCGCCAGTTGCGACATACGCGGTTCTTGAATCGCGGTTAGTTGCCGCTTGTTTGCGACACATTAGCATAAGTTAACGGCGGAAACGAGCAAACTAGCCGCTATTTTGCGGCGCGATGGAAGCGTGCGGAACCGCCGGCGAGGAACTTAGGGAATGCGGAGCAGCCGCTGGATGAGATTCTCGATTTCGTCCCGGTGCACTTGGCCGGGCTGGGTGAAGGCGATTCTGTTGTTACGATCGACGATCACGGTGTAGGGTAGCGCGCCGCTCGTATTACCGTAACTCAGGGCGACTTGGATGGCCTCCGCCTCGCCGGTCAGAGTCGGGTAATTGATCCCGGTCTTGTTCGCGAATTCTTGCGTCGCGCCAAGCTCATCGATCGCGATACCCACGATCTGCAAGCCCTCTTCCTTATAGTCTTCTTGAAGCGCGATGAGCTCCGGGATCTCCTTTTGGCACGGAGGACACCAGGTGGCCCAAAAGTTTAATAGCAAGACTTTTCCGTTCCACTCGCTGATGCGGCGGCTCTCGCCTCTGAAATCCTTGAGTGAAAAATCAGGCCGCGCCTGCCCCCCGAGGGTCGAAGGTGAGGAGTCCGTCCGCGCGGCCGGGTGTTCGCGGAGAAGATAGCCCCCGCCTCCGGCGACGAACAGAATCAAACAACAAAATGCAAAACGGTAAGCCGTGCTCAACGGCGCAACACCCGATCGAGGTGTGCGCGAAACGTTTCCGGCTCGACGAACCCGACAAGACGTTGGTTGTGAAGCTCCGTACCGTCCGGCGTGTAGAAAAGCAAGGCCGGCGGCCCGAAGACTCCGAGGCTCGCGAGCAGCTCGCGATCCTCCTCGTCATTGGCCGTCACGTCGGCTTTGATAAGCGTTAATTTGGTAAGCTGTTGACCGACCATCTGGTCGGAAAAGGTATGTTTTTCCAGCTCTTTGCACTCGACACACCAGTCCGCGTAAAGGTCCACCATCACCGGCTCGGCACGGTCACGGGCCGCGCGTAACGCCCGATCCAAACCCGCGCTCCCCTTGACCCGCATGAAGCTCAGCCTGAGTGGCGCCGCGGTGGATCCCTGCGCTAGGAGGGTGGCGCCCGCGAAAGGACGCCACATATCGGTGGCTCCCGCGGCCGCGCCGACGATTAAAAGACCTCCGTAAGTCAAAACCAAAAACCCGGCGCCGCCCGCCAGACGGTAACCCCATGACGCGGTTTTACGGAGGAGATCGAGAGCGCCCAAGTAGATCGCCCCGGTCGTCAATAACAGCCCCCATAACAGTACCGTGAACGCTGGCGGCAGCAAGCGTTCCAGCATTAAGACCGCGACCGCGAGCATCCCAAACCCGAAGAACGCCTTGACTTGTTGCATCCAAGGCCCGGCTTTGGGCAGGAGCTTCCCAGTCGACGTACCCACCGCAATCAGCGGTAATCCCATGCCGATGCCCAAACAAAAGAGCGCCATCCCGCCCAGCACCGCGTCACCGGTCTTACCGATATAAATCAAGGCCCCAGCTAGGGGCGGCGCTACGCAAGGTCCGACGATAAGCGCCGAGAACAATCCCATCGCCGCGGTTCCGTGCAAGGTTCCGCCTGCTTGCGCGTTACTCGCACGGGCGAGACGCGTCTGCCAACTTGGCGGGAGCTGTAGCTCGAACCAACCGAACATCGACAAGCCGAGGCCGACAAAGACCGCGGCAAAGAACACCAGCACCCACGGGTTTTGAAACGTCGCTTGCAAGTTGTGGCCGAAGCGTCCGGCGATCACCCCCATGAGCGCGTAGGTCGCGGCCATCACGATGACAAACACGCTTGATAAAATAAATGCCTTGCGCGTGGTTACGTGATCGCCTTGGCCGGCGATGATTCCGGAGAGTATCGGGACCATGGGAAACACGCACGGCGTAAACGCGAGAAGGATCCCGAACCCGGCGAACATGGCCAGCGTCGCAAGCACGGCGCCGCCTTCGAGTTGCCGCGCCAACGCATCCTGCTCGGCCACGGGTTCGCTTGCTCCCGCGGAAACGGCGCCTGCCGCCGCCTGCGCTGGCAGTCGCAGGCTGAGCGTTTTCTGCATCGGAGGGTAGCAGATCCCATCTTCGGCGCAGCCCTGATACCTAAGGGTTAGACCGATCTCGGCCTCGCCGGGGCTTGGACGTCTGAGCGACAGCGGGACCGTGATGGACCCGGTATGCACCTCGACGGATCCGAACTCCGGATCGTCCTTGAAGTGCCCCGAGGGAAGATGAATGCGCCCTAGCCGGACGTCGCCGCCGGTCAGGTCGAATGCGAATTTATCCTTATATAGGTAATAACCATCGGCGATGTCCCAGCGCGCGGCGAGGGTCGCCGGATCTTTTATGTCGACCGTGACCCGAAATGCTTCGTCGGGAGGTAAAAACTCCCGGCGGGCCGGTTCGCCCGCGAAGCCGCGCTTGAAATCCTCGAATATGTTCGCCGCCACCCCGCCATCGGCAAACACGGGTAGCGACGTTCCAAACAACCAAACTAAACAGACAGCGCTGACAGTTTTCACGGGGCTGCGTTCACCATTTCCTTAATCCAGGTTAAATACGGGCTCGAGCCCCGCACTATAGGGACCGCGATGATTTCGGGGAGTTCATACGGATGTTCCGATTTTAACAAGGATTCCACCGCCTCGTAACGCCATCGGCGGGTCTTGATCAAGAGCAGGACTTCGGCACTCGATTCGAGTTTATCGGCCCAGCGGTAGATCGAGTGCACTGCGGGAAGGATATTGACGCAAGCGGCGGCGCGTTGTTCGACCAACCGGGTTGCGATGCGGCCCGCGACCGCATCGTCGGGACACGTCGATAGCACGAGTAGGTAGTCTTCGCTATCCGTCATCGCCGGTCCTCGTTTAGATTGGCCGTGCCGGGTCCGGAGATCGGTTGACAGCGCTGGCGCGCCACCTATAATTAGCACTCACAAGAAGCGAGTGCTAACCCCGCTTTGTTTTTCTATCGCACATCGGAGGAGGTCAATAATCATGCATATTCGTCCCTTACACGATCGGGTCATCATCCGCCGCCTAGAGGAAGATCGCAAGAGCGCGGGGGGTATCGTCATCCCCGACACGGCCGCGGAAAAACCCATGAAAGGAGAAGTGGTTGCCGCGGGTCCGGGTAAGGTCACGGACGACGGCAAGCTCAGACCGCTGGATGTTAAAGCGGGAGACAAGGTGCTTTTCGGCAAGTATTCCGGTACCGAAGTCAAGATGAACGGCCAGGACCTGGTGGTCATGCGGGAAGACGACATCATGGGCGTCATCGAAAATTAAATCTTTACTATAGAGGTGAAACATGGCAGCTAAAGAATTGAGGTTTAGCGAAGACGCCCGCAAGCGCATGCTTGCCGGAGTCAATATCCTCGCTAATGCGGTCAAGATAACCCTGGGTCCGAAAGGCCGGAACGTGGTGTTGGAAAAGAGCTTCGGATCGCCCACGGTGACCAAGGACGGGGTGTCGGTCGCCAAGGAGATCGAGCTCAAGGACAGGTTCGAGAACATGGGCGCCCAAATGGTGAAAGAGGTCGCCTCGCACACCTCCGACGAAGCAGGCGATGGCACGACGACCGCCACCGTGCTAGCGCAGTCGATGCTGGTCGAAGGGATCAAAGCGGTGGCGGCCGGCCTGAATCCGATGGATCTCAAACGCGGCATAGACAAATGCGTGGCCGCGACGGTTGAGGAATTGAAAAAGCTATCCAAGCCCTGTAACGACGAGAAGGCCATCGCCCAGGTAGGAACGGTCTCGGCCAACGCCGATACCGCCGTCGGGGACATCATCGCGCAAGCGATGGCGAAGGTCGGCAAGGAGGGCGTTATCACCGTCGAGGACGGCCAGAGTCTCGAGAACACGCTGGAGGTCGTCGAAGGCATGCAGTTCGATCGCGGCTATCTCTCGCCGTACTTTATCAATAACCAGCAGAACATGAACGTCGAGCTGGAAAACCCGATGATCCTCATCCATGACAAGAAAATCACCAACATCCGCGACTTGCTGCCGATCCTCGAGGCCGTAGCCAAATCGGGACGGGCGCTGCTCGCGATCTCCGAAGACGTGGAGGGCGAGGCCCTGGCCACGCTGGTCGTCAATAATATTCGCGGTATCGTCAAGGTGGCGGCGGTCAAAGCGCCCGGCTTTGGCGACCGCCGCAAGGCGATGTTGGAAGACCTCGCAATCTTGACCTCTGCCACGGTCATTGCCGAAGAGGTAGGGCTGAGTCTCGAGAAGGCGAGCTTGGGAGATCTCGGGACCTGCAAGCGTGTCACTATCACCAAGGAAGAGACGACCATCATCGGCGGCGCGGGCGATCCCAAGGCCATCGAAGGCCGGGTCAACCAGATCCGCGCGCAGATCGAGGAGTCCACCTCCGATTACGACAAGGAGAAGCTCCAAGAGCGCGTGGCTAAGCTCGCCGGCGGTGTGGCGGTGATCAAGGTCGGCGCGGCCACCGAGACCGAGATGAAGGAGAAGAAGGCGCGGGTCGAGGACGCCTTGCATGCGACGCGCGCGGCCGTCGAGGAAGGCGTGGTGCCGGGCGGTGGCGTGGCCTTCATCCGGGCGCTGGAGGGTTTGAATGCGCTCAAGGGCGAAAATCACGACCAAGACATCGGCATCCAGATTGCCAAGCGCGCGATGGAAGAACCGCTGCGTCAGATCGTGGCCAATGCCGGCGAGGAGGCCTCGGTCGTCCTGTCCAAAGTGAAAGAAGGGAAGGGCAACTTCGGCTACAACGCCACCAGCGGAGAGTATGGTGACATCGTCAAGATGGGGATCATGGATCCGACCAAGGTGGCACGCACGGCCTTGCAGAACGCCGCTTCGATCGCGGGGCTCATGATCACCACCGAGGCTATGGTGGCCGAATCACCGAAGGACGAAGAGAAGATGCCGGGACGCCACGGGCATGGCGGCGGCATGGGCGACATGGACATGATGTGATCCCGAAGGATCCGCTCCCACCACTAGAAACCCCGCGCAACCCGCGGGGTTTTTTTTGGCCACGACCCCAGCGGGCCCGCGGCCGGATATCTGTTTTTCGTCCCGGCGGGGACCCCATCGTTCACCCCTTATAAGCGGGAGAGATCGAGCCCCGCGCGATCGCCGGCCCAAGCCTCTGCCAGCCGCCTCTCGGCGACCCGTGCTTGGTGTTTGTCGCCCCGCCGCTTGTAGACTTCCGTGAGGCCATAGAGCGCCCAGCCGTTGTGGGGCGCCTCGCCCAGGCTCGCCCGGAATGCGTCCTCGGCGCCGCCGAGATCGCCCGAGAGCAGGAGCACGGCGCCGAGCGACTGGCGCACCGGGTAGTACCAGTACGGCGGCTCCATGTAGGGAAGCTTATCCTGAATGGCTACCGCCCGCTCGAGCTCGGTACAAGCAGCCTTCAGAGCGCCGCGAGCCTGGGCGATGCGAGCGAGTAACACGTGGCGAGCGAGCGCCAGTACCTCGCCCGCGGGGATCCCGCCGGCTGTGAGCGCGGAAAAGTCCGCGCGCGCCGCGATCGCCGCGGCCGCCCGCTCGGCGGCCTGGATATCCTTACGAGACGCATGGGCCACCCCGCGCGCGTAGTGCCACATCGCCTGAACATAGGGCAGGCTGGATCCGGGATCGCGCAAGGCCCACACGGTCTCGGGCGCGCTGAACTGGGCATGGGCAAAATAAGGCGCCGCTTGAATGGGCTGCACCCAGGGAATGGTCCGGGCAGCGTCAAGGCTCACGACGCGAGCGAGCTTCTCCGCCGCGGCGATAGCGGTCTTGCCGTCGCCGGCCATCTGGGCCGCGGCCATGAGCGAGTGCACGTTGTGCGGATAATAGGCGTGCGGGTAGATGCCCTCGGGCGCCGCCGCGGCGATATAGGCCTCATCGGCCGCCACCCCCGCCCTGTTCACGGCGAGCGCGTCCAGATAGCGGCCCATGCGGAAATAGATGTGAAAGGGCATGTGCACGAGATGGCCGGCGCCGGGCATGAGATCCGCGAGACGCCTGGCATAGGGTTCCGCCCGCTCCGGCCGGTCCGAAGCCTCGACCATGTGGATGTAGTAGTGGATCGCCCCCGGATGGTCAGGATGTTTGTCCAGCACCCGTTCCAGGACAGCGAGGATCTCCGCCGTTCTGCCTTTCGGCCGGCGGCCGTTCGATGCCCAGTAGTCCCAAGGCGTGAGATCCATCAGGGCCTCGGCGTAGAGGATCTGGATGTCCTCGTCCTCGGGATAGCGGGCCGCCACTCGATTCATGGCCGTGGCGTAGGCGGCATCCAGGGTCGCCCGCTCGGCGCTTTCGGAATAGCGCCTGCCGAGCGCCTCGATCAACGCTCGTTCACGGCCCGAAGCGTAGCGGGCTTTCTCTTGCGCCTCGCGCAGGGCCGCGAGCGCAGGCTTGACCGCGGCGGAGTCCATCGGCGCGTTGATGTTGGGGCCGAGCACGAGCGCCTCACCCCAGGAGCAGAGGGCGCACTTCGGATCAAGCCTCTGCGCCATCCGAAAGGCGCGCCGCGCTTCGGTATGGTTGAACGCGTAGGTGAGCCGCAGGCCTTGATCGAAGTACTTCTGGGCGCGTTGACTCGTTGTCGTGACCTTGTAGCTTAGCGTGCCGAGGTTGTCCCAAAGCGGTGGCGCGCTCTCGACGAAGGACTCAGACGGGCGGAGCGCTTGCTGCGCGAAGCCCCCGACCTCGCCCCGGGCCGCGTGGTCGTGCCCTGGGGCTGCTTGAGCACTGGCCGACAGTACCGCCGCGATCCCGGCGGATAGTGAGCAAACCGCAATGATATGCATGGAAAAAAACATTGTCATTCTTCACCAACAACTACCTCTTGATATCGGGCTTGTGCGGGGCCGCGCACTGCGCCGGTGGTGGGTCAGCCACGCTCCTCTACGGGTAGGAAGGGCCTGGCGGCGGGCCCTGTATAGAGCTGGCGCGGACGGCTGATCCTCTGATCGGTATCCGCGATCATCTCCTTCCACTGCGCGACCCAGCCGACCGTGCGGGCCACGGCAAAGAGCACCGTGAACATGCTGGTCGGAAAGTGCATGGCCTTGAGGATGATCCCGGAGTAGAAGTCCACGTTCGGATACAGCTTGCGCTGCACGAAATAGTCATCCTCAAGCGCGATGCGTTCCAGTTCCATGGCGATCTCCAGCAGCGGCTCGCGGGTGACGCCAAGTTCCGCGAGCACCTCGTGACAGGTTTCACGCAGTACCGCGGCCCGCGGATCATAGTGCTTGTAGACTCGATGGCCAAAGCCCATGAGCCGCAGCGGGCTGTTCTTGTCCTTGACCTGCGCGATAAACCCGGCGATGCGATCCTTGGAGCCGATTTCCTGCAACATTGTGAGCACGGCTTCATTCGCCCCGCCGTGGGCCGGGCCCCAGAGCGAGGCGATACCGGCGGCGACGCAGGCAAAGGGGTTGGCACCGCTCGAGCCGGCCGTGCGCACGGTTGAGGTCGAAGCATTCTGTTCGTGATCGGCATGCAGGATAAAAATCCGGTTCATCGCGCGCGCCATGACCGGGCTGAGCTTGTAGGTCTCGCACGGCACCGAAAACATCATTTGCAGAAAATTGTCGGCATACCTCAAGTCGTTGCGCGGATAAACAAACGGCTGGCCGATGGAGTATTTGTAGGCCATGGCGGCGATGGTCGGCATCTTGGCGATGAGCCGGTGCGCGGCGATCGTGCGCTGCTCGGGATCGGTGATGTCGGTGCTGTCATGATAGAACGCGCTCAGCGCTCCCACCACGCCCACCATCACGGCCATGGGGTGAGCGTCGCGCCGGAAACCGCGGTAAAAGGAAAGCACCTGTTCATTGAGCATCGTGTGGTAGGTGATGATATCCTCGAAACCGGTCCTTTGACTGACGTTTGGCAGCTCACCGTAGAGAAGCAGGTAGCACACCTCGAGGAAATCGCAATGCTCGGCGAGATCCTTGATCGGGTAGCCACGATGCAGCAGCACCCCCTGCTCGCCGTCGATGTAGGTGATCCGTGATTCGCAGCTCGCGGTCGAGGTAAACCCGGGGTCATAGGTGAAATAGCCAAGCTCGCTGTAGAGCTTACGGATATCGATGACGCTCGGGCCGAGGGTGCCGCCGAGCAGGGGCAGTTCCACCCGTCTTCCCGAACCCTCATCGATGAGCGTGATAGTCGCGGGCCCGGAGGCCCTATCCGGTATCTCGGGTGTGTGACTCATGGGTAATCCTCCGTTCACAACCTCTTAGTCGACCTGGGCGGCTAAACCGCCATCTCAAGCTCGGTCAAATCTGCGGCATCGCGAACCCGTCACCACCGGGGGCTACACGAACCTGGCCAACCACTCCAAGACATGATGTAACGGAGCAATGCTCGCCACCAGAAAGATAGAACTGGCGGCCAGCCCTAACACCGCCCAGGGTAACGTGGGGAAGGCGGCGTGTGCCGGAACCAGCAGCGCGTGCACACGGGCCTCGATATCCCCACCGTCGATGCCACACACGGCGAGGTTATGGCGGAAATGCGTGGCGCGTGCCAGCCGAATCAATGTCGCTGCCACCAGCCGAGGGTCTCGCACAGTACGCGCCGCCTCGGCGTCACACGCCTGCTCCGACGCGGCGCGTAGATCCGCCACCAGGAGGCGTCGCACCCGCGGCCCGTACGCCCAGGTCGCGCCCAGCATCAACAGTTGTCGCAGGTTATCGAAACGCCGCCCGTGCGCCAATTCGTGCGCCAGTATCACGGCACGTTCGCGCGTATCGGTGATGCCCAGGAGCCCGCGCGAGAAAACCACCTGGGGGCGCAACCAGCCCAGCGAACAGGCGATGGGAGACATCTCATCGATTACCCGATAGCCCGCCCCCGCCACGGCTTTGGCACCGGCTGCTAGCCGTGCGCCCATACGCCGGAGCCGAGCACACCATATCAGCACGGCAGACACGCCGATGATCACTACGCACACTACGATAAGACCGACGAGCCGGCCGGGATCGCTCGCGGCCAAGGCCGGGACATGGGCCATACATCCATCCAAGGGATGGCAGTGGTGGTCAACGAATCCGGCACCAAGCGCCGGAAGGAAAGTCAGCAGTGTGCTGACCAGCGCCACAGCCATAGGCCACGATCCTATCCATAGCAGTATATGGGCACACTGATGTGGTTTGTACCGCAAGATCATGGGACGTACCCGGCGATACACGGTGCCGGCAAACGCGCCCAAGCACAAGGCAAGTAGCGCAAATGCGACGAGCGCCAGCGGGAGAATAGCCAAGGTTTCGTTCATGATCCCGACTCCTCGGTCGAGCCCTCGCCACGACGCGGCTGAGCGTCCACCCACTGTTGTAAGCGATCCAGCGTCTCGCGATCCGCGTCATCCGCGAGCTCGACAAAACTCGACACCAGCGGTTGCAACTCGCCACGCCCCAGGCACGCGATGATTTCGCCGATGCTGTCGCCGATCAATGCGCCGCGTTTGACGGCCGCGGCGTAGCAGTAGGCATGACCGATCTTGCTGCGTCGAAACAACTGCTTGCGACACAAGCGCTCCAGCGTACTTTGTACCGTGCTGAGACTAACAGCATGCTCGTCTTGCAGCGCCGACTGCACCGCCTTCGCGTCAGCCTCCACCAACGCCCATACGGCCTTAAGCACGCGGATTTCGAGCGCGCCCAGCGGGGGGGTGTGCCAACGAATTCCAGGTTTACGCATACGTACATAATAGCCGACCACCCATCGCACGTAAAAAAACCGAGCTGTTCTCGGTTTTTTGACCGGCTATTAGACTGAGAGGTTGTGAAGAAACCGTCGCGAGCGAAGGGAGGTCGCGTTGCGCCGGAGCGCAGGAACCGGAGTGTATGTTGAAATACATGAGGATTCCGAGCACCGCGCCGGAACGCGAGATCCCGAGCGCAGTAGGTTTTTTCACAACCTATGAGGCCGTTTCGGAGATCACTCATGTACAACGCTACAAAAACACGTTGTCTTCAGCGCGACTACAACCGCGCCTTGCTACAGCGGCGCCTCACGCTGTGGTTCACAGTCTGCCTGCCGGTCCTGGGCTTCGTTCCATTGCCTGCGCAGGGGGATGAGCCCGTGCAGCTCCCGCCCATCGAGGTCATCGAGCGCTACGATTCCCTCATCGGGATCGGCGACTCGGCCACCGATGGCAGGATCGGACCCGAGCAGATCGAATCGCGTCCGCTGCTGCGCCCCGGCGAGGTCCTGGAAACCGTGCCGGGGGTCATCGTCACCCAGCACTCGGGGGCCGGCAAGGCCAACCAGTTTTTTCTCCGCGGTTTCAACTTGGACCATGGCACCGACTTCGCCACCTCGGTCGCCGGGATCCCCGTAAACTTCCCCACCCATGGCCACGGCCAGGGCTACACCGATCTGAATTTCGTGATCCCGGAGATCATCGGCGGCATCGATTACCGCAAGGGGCCATACTATGCCGACGAGGGGGATTTCTCGGCGGCCGGCGCGGCCCACATCGACTATGCGGACACGCTCCCGCGTAACCTGGTCCAGTTCACCGGCGGCAGCTACGACTACTACCGCGGCCTCATGGCCGGCTCGACCGCGCTCGCGGCCGGGCAGGTGCTCGGCGCCTTCGAGGTCTTCGACAACGACGGCCCTTGGGACCATCCCGACGAGTATCGTCGTTACAACGGTGTACTGCGCTACAGCCGGGGCGATACCCTCAACGGTTTCAACCTGACCGCCATGGGCTACGGCGGGGACTGGAACGCGACTGATCAGGTACCGCGCCGCGCGGTGGACAGCGGCCTCATCGGGCGCTTCGGTGCTTTGGATGAGAGCGACGGCGGCCACACCCATCGCTACAGCGCCTCCGGGGAATGGCGGCGGAGCGCCGCGGACAGCGCCACTCATGTCCATGGCTATTTCCTCGACTATGGGTTGAACCTCTTCTCGAACTTCACCTTCTTTCTCGATGATCCGGTGCAGGGCGACCAGTTCGAGCAGCAGGACCGGCGCCAGGTGTATGGCCTTTCCGGCCACCATTCCTGGTTTCCCACCTGGGGCGGGCTCGACATCGAGAACACCGTGGGCTTGCAGATCCGCTATGACGACATCGGAAGCGTCGGGCTCTTCAACACCCGCGAACGCCGGCGGCTCAGGACCACGCGCAAGGACCAGGTGAATCAGGTGAGTGTCTCGCCTTATGTCCAGAACCGCACCCGCTGGCACCCGAAGTTCCGCACCGTGGCGGGCTTACGGGGTGATTTCTGCGACTTCGACGTGGCCTCTAACGATCCGCGCAATTCAGGTCAGGCCAGCGATGGGCTCGCTAGCCCCAAGCTCGCCCTCATCTTTGGTCCCTGGTTCGATACCGAGTATTACATCAACCTGGGCTACGGCTTCCACAGCAACGACGGCCGCGGCACCACCATCACGGTGGACCCCAAGAGCGGCGAGCCGGTTGAGCCGGTCGACCCGCTGGTGCGGGCCGAGGGTTTCGATGTGGGCGTACGCACCGCGCTGATCCCGGATCTCGACAGCACCCTGTCGTTCTGGCTCCTCGACCTCGACTCGGAGCTGCTCTTCATCGGCGATGCCGGCACCACCGAGGCCGGCCGCCCGAGCCGCCGCTACGGGGTCGAGTGGACCAATTATTACCGCCCGCTGCCCTGGCTCACGTTCGATGCCGACTTGTCCTTCTCCAAGGCGTGTTTCAGCGACGACGATCCCGCGGGGGATCACATTCCGGGCGCCATCGAGACGGTGATCGCGGCCGGTGTCACGATCGACGATCTGAAGGGTTTCTTCGGCGGGCTGCGGGTGCGTTATTTCGGACCCCGGCCGCTCATCGAGGATGACAGCGTGCGCTCGGCATCCACCACGCTCCTCAACGCCGACATCGGCTACAAGCTCCGCGACGATCTGCGCCTGGGCGTCGAGATTTTCAACCTCCTCGATTCCGAGGACAGCGACATCGAGTATTTCTACGCCTCGCGGCTGCCGGGAGAGCCCGCCGCGGGTGTGCACGACATCCACTTCCACCCGGTCGAGCCGCGCTCGGCGCGCGTCACCCTGAGCTTCTCGTTTTGAGCATGGGCGGATGCCGCGTAATGCTCCTCGCGCTCTACGGGCTGGTGGCGCCCTGCACCCAGCCTGGGTTGTGAGAAATCTTGGTCATGAGCGATCCCGGCCGTCAATAATCGGTAGGCGATCGCCGGGCGCGCATGGATCACGCGCACGCGCGCGCCGCTCCGCCGCGCCCACTGACGAAGCATAACGAGCCAACCGAGACCCGAGTCGCGCATGTCCGTCACATCGGCCAGATCGACGATGTAGCTCTCATGGCGGTTCCGGTCCGGCTCGCAATACTGCCAGAGCGCGAACCCGAGCGACATGTCAAAATGACCCATGGCGCTCAGCGTGACGGTCTTGCCGTCCGCCGATAACATGATGGTAAAGGCTGCCATCGTCGTCTCCTAGCGTTTCGAGATGAATAGCATCTGCATTTAACCCCAGGCCAGTACGCAGCGCAATATGGCAAATTGCCGCGCGGCAATTTGTCGCAGCTTGCAAGACCGTAGGGTGCGCCATGCTCAACGAACCAACAGATCGGCACCGTACCAGTTGACCATGACCTGCCGGTAATATTCGGCCTTGCGGGTTTGCAGTTGTTCGAGGGGATTGAAATTGTCCGTCATAGTCACACCTTGGGTCTCGTTCACCGCGACGATCCGTTTCTTCAGCCATGCTGCTTGCTCTGCTCGGAGTGCCGGGGAGTCGAGGTCGATGGGTCGGTCAGCCCGTGTTATGATTCGTGGCTAATCCTAGATAGACCGTCGTCATGCCTACTGTTCAGAAGTTGGCCCCGATAAGCCCCGAAGACTACTTGGAAGGGGAACGACACAGCGAGATAAAGCATGAATACATCTCCGGCCAGGTGTACGCGATGGTCGGCGCAAGCCGCAATCATAACCAGATCGCGGGAAATCTGCACACCGCGCTGAATATTCATCTTCGGAACCAACCCTGCCAAGTATTCATTTCAGATGTGAAGGTCCGGGTAGGAGAAGCATTCTATTATCCCGATCTGGTTGTGACTTGCGACCCGCGCGAGTCCCGCGACTATTACTGCGAGTATCCGCTCCTTGTTATTGAAGTGCTGTCGCCTTCGACCGAGGTACGAGATAATCTGGAAAAACGCGTGGCTTACCAAACGCTCCCTCGCTTGCACGAATACGTCTTGGTCGCTCAGGATTCGCGCGACATCCGTGTCTACCGCCGTACGTCAGAGGGATGGGAGCTTGAGACGTGCACGGAAGGCGACACGGTGCACTTGCACTCGGTGGGCTTATCTCTGCCCGTCGAGGCAATCTATGAAAAGGTTCAATGGTGAATAAGTGAAAAGTACAGGCACTTCGCAATCCGGTTGCGGAGCTTGCCAGTTGGGGGAGCAGCCGACAAGGCTGAGGATCTTGAGGGGTGGAAGATGCCGGGACGCCACGCGGCGGTATCCGCGACATCGAGTTCATCGGGCAGACCTTTCAATTAATTCGCGGCGGACACCGGCCGGCGCTGCGCGAGCGCCGCATTCTGGCCGTTTTCGTCGCAGCGCGCAAGGCCGTAGGTACGACAATTCGTCGCCATGCCCAACGAACCAACAGATCGGTACCGTACCAGCCGACGATGACGGCCCGGTAATATTCGGCCTTGCGGGTTTGGAGTTGTTCTAGCGCCAGGGTAGGATTGGCGCCTCGACGCGTTGCCAAATACGCGTTGCTGAGGGCCACGGCGTTGAGCAGGGTTTGATATTTATCCTCGCGTGAAGCGGCGATTTCCTGAGCCCGGTGCGGATTACGGCGCAGGACATAGCGGTCCCCTTCTGGGGGCGTGATCTCAGAATGTCCTTCGCATCGGGTACACCAGCCGGCTCGTAAACCGTCCAGCGCACTTTGGGCATCTGTTCGAAGGCTTCGTGCATGCGTCGCTGTACCTCCGGCCACGGCAGACCTCCCAGGCCGCAACCCAACGGCGGCACAGCGATGGTCCGGATGTCCAAACGACGGACGTCGGCAACCAGCGCCACAAGCCCGGACTCGATATCTTCCATCCGCGACTTGCTACGCCAATGGCGCTTGGTGGGAAAGTTGATGACGTAGCGCGGGTTGGTCAGCGATTGGCGGTCAAAAATGAACATGCGGCCGGGCCGCACCTCACCCGCCTCGCATGCCCGCCGATACGCTTCATAGTTGTCGGGGTAGGCCTTGCGGAACTGGAGAGCAACGCCCTTGCCCATAATGCCTTCCGTGTTGACCGTATTGACCACAGCCTCCACGTCGGCTTCCAGCAAGTTGCCTCTTGTCAGCTCAAGCATGTCCGCCTCTCTTATTAATAATACCAGTCGCGATGGACCTCGACACGCGGTTTATGGTCCGCGCCGGCAATTACTGTCTTCACCCGCGCCGCAATCCTCTGGTCTATCACGCCAATGATTTCGATAACGGACCATGGGCACCAGTCATGAACGAGAAATTCCGCCTGCCGCTTCTCCTTCACCTCCTGGTCACCGCCCCACTGCCGTAACGGCATAACCGACCAGTCCACCTTATCCAAGTTGTCCCGAGTATCGAACTGATTCGCGTAGCCCAAATCGGCATGGCGGTCCGTGAAAAGCCACGGCCTACCAGTGGCCGAAATCGTCTGGATGGACGACGCCAGATGAATGATGGGCTGCTGGCCTTCCCGATAATTCTCGTGGCCTTGGGAGACGACGTAGGACATCACGGAGCGCGGGCAGAAGTTGAACGGCACGTAATCCTCCAATACACCGCTTGCTGCCACCGTCACCGGGCGCCGCATCCGTCGCGCCTTGATATGGCTGTAGCCTACGTTAGTATTCGCAAGGCGGCGGGCAATGCGCTGCGCATCGGACCACAAACGTTCCTCCCGGGTTACGAGATTGTCTACGTGGGTAATATGGTAGATGTCGTGGTTGGTCACAACATTGAATCCTCAGAATGCTCGGCGGTGCACTTGCCCGGCGCAACGTCGGAGCTGTGTTTGACCGTGTAGGGAGGCTGTCCAGCCAGGCGAGGGCGGTATTTTCGACGTCTGCGTCAATACCCTACGGCAGGCGCTCGGATACAGCGCATCGACGCGGGAGAGACCGTGCAAGAACTTGCGTCGGACTATGGCCTGAGTCCCCCTGAAATCGAGCAGGCCGTGCTCTACGAACGGGCCGCTTGAACCTTGTTTTCTTCACGGACCGCGACCTCGGAACACGCTTTCCGGAAATTCTCGCGTTGGCGGGATTGAAGGTAGCAGCGTAGGTCGGGTTAGCGGAGCGTAACCCGACAAGCCAACCCGATCATTCATATCCTATTCCTTCGAAATCCATCAGTCCCCGTCCCCGATCCGACGGATACACCTCAGCCTCGGCCATCTGCCAGAGCTGGGCTTCGTAGCCGATGGTGGTGGCTGTGCTATTCGCAGAGGTTGAGTTTTTCTTCATCTTCGGCACATGCGTTACCTCTCCTCGA
Organism: Gammaproteobacteria bacterium; assembly: GCA_050740435.1. Taxonomy (GTDB): domain Bacteria; phylum Pseudomonadota; class Gammaproteobacteria; order JACCXJ01; family JACCXJ01; genus USCg-Taylor. The sequence continues at coordinate 231 of JBOIDL010000042.1, read as the reverse complement.
TTACTGCGCGATGGCTTCGGGGGGCCTATCGAGTTGATATGTCTCGTCGCTCGCTCCGCGGCTCCTGGCGCTCGCGGCTGCTCGCGACGATTTATTCACCACCACCTAGCGCGGGCTTACGCCCGCAACCCAAGTTGAAACGGCGTCCTTCCCGGTGTACGTAGGTGGTGCCAAACCAACCTGCGCTTCGAGGAGGACGCCATGGAACAATTCATAGCGCGTTACCGACCG
>JBOIDL010000041.1:0-23389 GCA_050740435.1 Gammaproteobacteria bacterium | reverse complement strand
CCGAGGCCTACTGGGCGTTTCACAAGGCCCAAGAGCAGACGCGCAACCACCTTTCACGGATGGCGAGCCACGACCTTCGAAAGGCCGCCTGACCCGTCCCGCGCATTGTTTTAAAAGAGCCGCACCCGAATCTATTCCCTTGCCGACCCGATTTGGTCACGCTGAACCGTGCGGATTTCAAACGTTTTGAGCCTTTCGGCTAGCGCCTCGTAAGGGGTGTAGAAATGGTTGTGGAGATAGCGTCATGAAGTTACACGTCGGAGTGTCACTCGCTCTACATGTATGGCAAAGCCCATCTATGGAAAGTTAATGAAAGAAACTCTAGTTGGTGCAGCTTCGACTTCGCTTTTTAGCGAAATCGACGATTTAGTGCACATTCAATGGCACGGTCGCTCTCAGACGGGAACACGTTGGAGCGTTTACGAAGGCTCGGCGGAATTAGTGCTAAGTGAGCTGCCTAAGGAGAGCATACATTGCGTTGTTACTTCTCCTCCATACTATTGGTTGCGGGACTACGGAGTTGCCGGCCAGATTGGGCTTGAGGAGACGTCCAAAAATACGTAATAACAATTGCGAATGTCATGGACGTTGTGCGTCGTGTCTTGAGATCCGATGGCCTCCTGTTTCTCAATCTTGGGGACACCTATTACTCAGGAAAAGGCAAGTCTCAAGGAACGGATCGAAAGAGTACTAAGCGACGCTTTGGCCTTCGAGCAGTTGATAAATCGGGGGGCTTAGGCATTGGACTACAGCGAAAATCCATTATTGGCGTTCCCTGGCGCGTCGCAATCGAGATGTCAATACGGGGTTGGGTCCTGCGCAGTCCGATCATCTGGCATCGGGAGAACTGCTTACCTGAGCCAGTTGCAGACCGTCCAAGCCGCAGCTATGAGTACGTTTTCATGTTTGCAAAGAGTCGCAGATACTTTTTCAACAAGCAGCCTCTCATAGATCAGAAAGTTGAAGAAGACATGTGGACCATAGCGCCGAGGACGAAGAGCGGGAACAGCCTCGATACTGCGCCATACCCCGACGAATTGGTTTCGCGGTGTTTGAACATTGGATGCCCTCAGGGCGGAGTTGTCCTCGATCCCTTTCTCGGCAGCGGAACGACGGCGCGTGTCGCGGTGATGCTTGGACGCCATGCCCTTGGTATCGATTTGAAACGGGAGTTTTGTCTTCACGCAGTTAACGTATTGCGTTCTCTCTAATGCCGTACTTCACACCGCAGCGGGTCGCAGCGTCTATAAGCGCTCTCGTTGGGGTGCATCCGTTCTACGGGATAACCTTTCTCGCGTGTAAAAAAGGGGGACTCCCGATTGGCCGCGCCGTAGTGTTCCCGCTTGACGCTGAAACAGACAAATTCCTTCGTCAATACCACCGCATTGATCCGGGATCGGACTGGTTCTTTCAGCCGTTTAAGTTTTCCGACGCGGCGAAGAAATGGGTTCGACCCGACTATTCTGCGAAGGGTCTCCAAGCGATAAATACGCAGACGTTCGGCCCGGCATTCATTCACGAACGAAACACGCGCATTTGGGGTTGGGCGCCGAATTACGTGCAAAAGCTTCTGCGCGACCGCAAGATTCCAGCGTTCGATTTGCTGGTTTGGGTATTTCGAGATAGAGAATGGCCGGAAGGCGTGACTGCCGACCACGTCGTTCAAACTTTTTTGCTGGACTTTCAAATAACGAAAGAGGAAGAATCAAACCTGTTTCATCTGGACCCACCAGCGCCATCCGAGATTGCCCGTGCCTTCCAGCCAAATAAGCCCATATGGAAGGACATCAGTTTGTTCATCCCATCACCCCCAGACGCAAAGCCAGATCAAGGAGGTACGCTTGCATACTTGGAAACGCGTGGTCTTGGTCCCGCCGATGTTTTCATTTTGGAACCTGCTGATCGTCTGACGCTTATTACTGGCGACAATGGTCTAGGTAAGTCGTTTCTCCTTGAAGCTGCATGGTGGACCTTGACGGGCACCTGGGCCGACAGGGCTTTATATCCTACATTTTCACAACCTTCTGCAAGAGCTGAGATTTCGTTTGCTATTAAAGGCGAGGCATCCGAGGCGCAGAGGCGAACCATCTCCTTCGATTGGAGGAGCTTATCGTGGCCCCAACCCCGAAACCGTCCTACGATCGCTGGGTTGATTGTTTACGCGCGTGTTGATGGCTCATTTGCAGTTTGGGATCCAGCACGTCAATCGTCCGGTACCAATACCCAAAGAGAATCCAAGATCATCTTTTCCAGTTCGGAGATATGGGACGGAATTCTGGGACGAATTGAAGGCCTGATTCGTGATTGGGTTCGCTGGCAAAGTAATCCGTCTAAGTACCCGTATGAGGAGTTCCTTAAGGTACTCGAGCACCTTTCCCCTCCGGACCTCGGGCGGCTTCAACCCGGACCGACCACTCGAATACCCGATGATCCCCGAGACATTCCCACGATCGTTCATCCATACGGAGAGACACCAATTGTCTATGCATCGGCCGGCGTTAGACGAGTTGTCGCTCTTGCTTACCTCATTGTTTGGGCTTGGCACGAACATGTCGTTGCAGCGCAGATGGCGCAGATTCCTCCTCAACGGCGCATGGTTGTGCTGATTGACGAGATCGAAGCCCACTTACATCCGCGGTGGCAACGGGATCTTCTGCCGGCACTCATGGACTTAGGTGAATTGTTGGCCTCAACTCTTCGAGCACAGTATCTCGTAGCAACGCATTCTCCCCTTGTGATGGCTTCGTCGGAGCCGGTCTTTAGCCCCGCCACCGACAAGTTGGGTCATTTGGACATGGAAACTACTGGTGAAGTCACGCTTAGAAACGTCAACTACGTTAAATTTGGGGACGTTTCCAATTGGCTCACGTCACCGGTATTTGAACTTCGCCATGCTCGCTCAAACGAGGGCGAGGCAGCCATCGAAGCTGCGAAGAAGCTTCAGTTGCGGAGTGACGTTGAGGTACAAGATGTTGCCGAGGTGACAGAAAGGCTTAAGCGCTACTTAGCGGTCGATGATCGCTTTTGGCCGCGATGGCTTGCATACGCCGAGCGCTTCGGCATCGACGTATGATCCCCGTAAGCCCGCAACCTGAACCTATAGGGTTTGATGTCAATGTACGTCGGCGGGGACGCGCTTTCTTGAGAAGCACGAGCAACCCAACAGCTCAAGAATTTAGACCACATGAATATTGGAAGTGGGCGGCGTTAGAGCTGTACGAGGCGTATCGGCCGCCGTTTTCTTTGTGCGACACGTAGACGAGGTGTCTTAGTCCATTTTCGACCAGATTTTTTCCCACACATCGATTTTGATCGGGAAAAGCACCCGGTTGTAGTGGTGTTTGAGCGATCCGAGTTCGACCACAACCTCGTACGGAAAACCCGCACGACTGCCGCGGGTATCGACCATGATCTCCTCGAAGTACGCACGCATCGACTCCGGGTGTTGCCAAAGTTCCACCATGCGATTGACGATGCGTGGATACTGCTTGGGTAAATGCCTCGGACGGACTTTCTCATCCAGGGAGGTGAGCCACTTGGATGCCGCCGGGCTGAGGTCTACGGCGATTTGCTTTGCATACTTTCCTGATGCTTCTTGTGTCATAGGAACGGCCTTATGGGTTGCCTGAAGCGCCGGAGCCTTCCGTAGGAACACGCTCCGATACGCTCCTTCTGCAAGATGCTTGCCCATGAAAGCGCATTAGCGTCCTTATCCCAGGAGGATGTTTGCAATGCAGAGCCACTTGCGCTTTCAGCGTAGATCTCTTCGATCGCGATGAGCACCGCGCCGGTGGCGAGCCGCCGCGGGAACCTACTCGACGGGTTCCGGCGCCCGGGGTACGATCAAGCATACGTCAAAAAGCCTATGTCCGCGATCGCACACCTTTTCCGCCAGCTTACCCACAGCGTCTATGTCGTGGGCGTCGCCCACGGTAGCGAGTGCAATGCCTTCACCGCCGCCTGGGTGATGCAGGCATCCTTTGATCCGCTACTGCTCGCCCTCGCTATAAACCCGCGGAACGCATCATATCCCCTCTTGATCGCGAGCGGAGCGTTCACGGTCAGCGTGCTGCGCCAAGACCAGATAACGCTCGCTGCCCATTTCGCTCGACCACGATGCGAAAACAAGCTGGCGGGGTTCGATTGGTCGCCAAAACGCACCGGCGCACCGGTTTTAGCGGAATGCTTGGCGTATTTCGAGTGCCTGGTTGCGAGCCGGTGCGCCGCCGGCGACCACGAACTGGTGCTCGGGCGGGTCGTCGACGGCGGCCTGTTGAAGGGAGGCGCGCCACCCTTACACTATTGCGACACCGGGGATCTGGACGGTAGCGGCCGCTTGTTCCCGGAAGCTTTCAAAGTGGTGCGGCGATCTACCTAGCCGAGGCTATAAGCATTGAGCCTGGACCAATTTCATCCTGCTGTCCGAGACTGGTTTCAAGCCCAGTTCCGTGAGCCGACGCCCTGCCAACGACGCGCTTGGCCCGCCATTGTTGAAAACCACCATACCCTAATCGCAGCCCCGACAGGTTCGGGCAAGACATTGGCGGCGTTTCTCGCGGCGATCGATACGCTCGTGCGCAAAGCTGAAAGCGGCCAACTCAGCGATCAGACGGAAATCGTGTACGTGTCGCCGCTGAAAGCGCTCAGCAACGACATCGAGCGGAATCTTCAAGGTCCGCTGCAAGGGATTCAATCGCTGTTGCGCGAGGGTTACGGCGTCGAGGCAACCATCCGTGCTTTCGTTCGTACGGGCGATACGCCGGGCCGCGACCGGGTTGCGATGCGCAAGCACCCGCCCCACATCTTGGTGACGACTCCAGAATCGCTCTATATCCTACTCACCAGCACCGGCGGCCGCGACATGCTGCGGTCCGCGCGCACGGTCATCATCGATGAGATCCACGCCCTGTTTAGCAATAAGCGTGGGGTTCATCTGGCGCTCAGCCTCGCCCGGCTCGACGCGCTCGCCGGCGTACCGTTAACGCGTATCGGCCTATCCGCGACACAACGGCCTATCGATGAAGTTGCGCGTTTTTTAGCCAGTTGCGATCGGGGCGCAAGCCGGGAGCACGATTGCACGATCATCGACATGGGTCATGAACGGGCGTGGGATCTCGGGATCGAGATCCCAAGGTCACCGCTCAGCGCGGTGATGTCGAACGAGGTCTGGGAGGAAGTCTATGCCCGGCTCGCGGCACTCATCACCGAGCACCGCACGACCTTGGTATTCGTCAACACCCGGCGCATGGCCGAGCGGGTGGCGCGGCATCTGAGCGAACGCCTCGGCACGGACCAAATTACGGCCCATCACGGCAGCATGGCGCGGGAGCACAGGCTGGACGCGGAGCAGCGGCTCAAGGCCGGGGCGCTGCGCGCGCTCGTCGCGACCGCTTCGCTCGAGCTCGGGATCGATGTGGGCGAGGTGGATCTCGTGTGCCAGCTCAGCAGCCCGCGGTCAATCGCGGGGCTCCTCCAGCGCGTCGGACGCTCCGGCCATGCGCTCTCGGCGCTCCCGAAGGGCCGGCTGTTTCCATTGAGCTGCGACGATCTGGTGGAGTGCGCGGCGCTGCTCGAAGCCGTCCGGCGCGGCGATCTCGATCAAGCTATGGTGCCGCCGGGGCCCCTTGATGTGCTCGCGCAGCAGGTCGTGGCCATGGTCGCCAACGAAGACTGGGATGAAGACGAGATCTATGATGTCGTTGTGCGCACCTACCCCTACCGCGCCCTCGCACGAACTGATTTTCAAGCGCTTGTCCGCATGCTGTCCGAGGGCTTTACGACGCGCCGGGGCCGGCGCGGCGCCTATCTCCATCGCGACACGGTGCAGCGGCGGTTGCGGCCGCGGCGCGGCAGCCGCCTGATCGCCGTGACCTGCGGGGGAGCTATCCCCGACAACGCCGACTACGAAGTGCGCCAAGAACCGGCGGGCGCCTTCGTGGGGACGGTCAACGAGGACTTCGCCATCGAAAGCCTGGCCGGCGATATCTTTCAGCTCGGCAACACCTCGTGGCGGATCCTGCGCGTCGAGACCGGCATCGTCCGGGTGGAGGATGCCCGGGGCCAGCCGCCCACCATTCCCTTCTGGCTGGGCGAGGCGCCCGGGCGGACCGCTGCCTTGTCACAGTCCGTATCCCGCCTTCGCGCGTTGCTCGACGAGATGCTCGTCGAGAGCGGTATCGAGGAGGCCGTCCGCTGGCTGCGGCTGCACTGCGGACTCACCGAGCCCGCCGCCTTGCAGCTCGCTGAATACCTCGCCAGCGCGCGCGCCGCGCTCGGCGTGCTCCCGACCCAGGAGACGCTGGTGCTGGAACGCTTCTTCGATGAGTCGGGCGGCATGCAGTTGGTCCTGCACTCCGCATTCGGATCGCGCCTCAATCGCGCCTTCGGTCTGGCGCTACGCAAACGCTTCTGCGCCAAGTTCAACTTCGAGCTTCAAGCCGCGGCCACGGAAGACGCCGTAGTGTTGTCGCTCGGCGAGACCCATAGTTTTCCTCTCTCCGACGTTTGGGGTTATCTCAACGCGGCCAGCGTCCGCGAGGTCTTGACCCAGGCATTGCTCGATGCGCCGATGTTCACCTTGCGCTGGCGCTGGAACGCTTCGATCTCGCTCGCCGTCCCGCGCGCCCAGGGCGGACGCAAGGTCCCGCCACGGCTGCACCGCATGCGCGCGGAGGATCTCCTGGCGGTCGTATTCCCCGATCAAGTAGCCTGTCTTGAGCACCTGGCCGGACGGCGCGAGATCCCGGACCACCCCTTGGTGCGGCAAACGCTCTGCGATTGCCTCACAGACGCCATGGACATCGACGGGCTGGAAGCGCTCTTGAAAACCATCGAAGCCGGACGGATATGCTTGCTCGCGCGCGATCTCACCGAACCCTCGCCGCTCGCCCAAGAGATCCTCAATGCGCGGCCCTATGCCTTTCTCGATGATGCGCCCTTGGAGGAACGGCGCACTCAAGCTATCCTCAGCCGCCGCTGGCTGGATATCGAGTCTGCCGAGCGGCTTGGGCAATTGGATCCTGGCGCCATCGAGCGCGTACGCGCCGAGGCCTGGCCCGATGCATCGACGGCTGACGAGTTGCACGAGGCGCTGAGCTTGGCGGGATTTATCACCGAGATCGAGGGCCGCCGTGGCGCCGCTAGCGAGACAGCGAACGCGGGAGACTGGGGCGTGTTGCTGGAACAACTTACATTGGAAGGGCGCGCTACGGTTTTATGCCTCGGGGAAGGGCGGGCGTGGGTCGCCGTGGAGCGCTTACCCGAGCTTTTGGCGTGCCATCCCGGCGCCGCCATCACTCCGATCCTGCATGTGCCGGCGGAGTATGCGTCGAAGGCTTGGACCGCAGAGCATGCCCTGGTCGAATTGCTGCGCAGCCGGCTCGAAGTCCTCGGACCGACGGCACCGGCCGCGCTTGCCTGGGAATTTGGGCTTGCGGAGCCATCCCTACGGGAGGCGCTCCTGACCCTCGAATCCCAGGGCTATGTCTTGCGCGGCGACTTCACCGGGCAGGATCGCGAGGAATGGTGCGAACGGCGCTTGCTCGCGCGTATCCACCGCTATACCGTACAGCGGCTTCGGCAAGAGATCGAACCTGTCGCCGCGGCGGATTTTTTGCGTTTTCTGTTCCGCTGGCAGCATGTGGATCCCGCGACGCGCTTGAGCGGCGAGCCTGCCCTCCCGGCCGTATTGGAACGGCTCGAGGGCTTCGAGGCAGCCGCGGCGAGCTGGGAAGAAGAACTCCTCCCCGCGCGTCTCGGCGATTACGATCCCGCATGGATCGATCGCCTGTGCTTGTCGGGACGCATGGCTTGGCGCCGGCGCGCAGCCGCACCGTCCGCCGGGAACGCCGCGGGGCCTCTACGTTCCACGCCGATCACGTTTTTGGCTCGCCAACGCCAGTGGCCGGAGGAGGTAGCCGACTCCGGCAGCATCGAGCTCAGCCCGCACGCGGGGGCGGTTGCCGAATCGTTACGCCGGCAGGGAGCCTTATTCACCGAGGATTTGATCGCCGATCTCCGTTACCTCAAGACCCAGGTGGAACAGGCACTCGCCGAGCTGGTTGTGAAGGGGATCGTGAGCTGCGATAGCTTCGCCGGCTTGCGTTTACTGCTAACCCCCGCCAGCGGCCGCCAGCGGCGATCACGGCGGCGGGGGTGGGCGCGTGACCACGCCGTGGGACGCTGGGTCCTGGTGCAGAAGCGCTTGCGAACGGCGCCTGCACTGGATCCCTCGCTCACGCAGGATCCTACGGGCGCTTTGGAGGCATGCGCCTGGATTTTGCTCCGCCGCTATGGGATCGTCTTCCGGCGCTTGACCCTGCGCGAGCCCAGCTTACCTCCGTGGCGCGATCTGGCTCGGGTCTATCGGCGCTTGGAAGCAAGGGGCGAGATCCGCGGGGGGCGGTTCGTGGAAGCGATGAGCGGCGAACAGTACGCCCTCCCCGAGGCCGTCGGGCTGCTCCGCGAGACGCGGCGCGAGGGAAAGACCGGTAGCTTAATCGCCGTGAGCGGCGCGGACCCCTTGAACCTCGCCGGGATCATCACACCCGGCGAGCGCGTACCTGCGTTGACCTCTTATCGGATCCTGTATCTCGACGGACAGCCGATCGCGACACTCCAAGGAAAAGCAGTGCAATTCGCCACCGCTCCCGATCCTGCTAATGCTTGGGCGTTACGAAACGCCCTGATTCGGCGCCCCGGCGGCCAAGGCCTTCAAGAGGGGCGACTACGAACAAGCCCTGTCCGGATTTGAAGCCCTACGGCTACTACTATGATCTGTGGGCCGCATTGGCAAAGTCGCAGCGCGCGAGCGCGCGTAGCTCGCCGAGCGCGACGGTCACCATGGCAAGATCACACCGGGCCGCGTTTCCGATCTCGCCGAGGAGATGATGGTAACGCTTGAGCGCATCGCGAAACGGACCCGAACGGCGATCGACAAGGTCCTCGCCCGGTTCCGTCGCAGCCTTGAGCACGAGCAGCGTTAGTTCCGAGTGCAGCGCGGCCACTTCATCGCCCGCTTCAATGCGCGCCCGCTCTTGCCAGTTCCCTTGTAACGGCAAGTTCTCAACTTGATCATGCAACCAGTCTATTTTGAGCCGCTCGCCGAGATCACGGTACACCGTGCCCACGGCACCTAGCTCGAGTCCCGTTTGCTTGCAGATCTCGCTGATGTCGAGGACACGGACCAAGAAGCGAAGTCGCGCGGATTTTACCGCCAGCTCCTGCGGAACCCCTTGGCGCTTCCAGGTCTCGATCGAACTGGCTACGCCCTGACGTTCAGTGCCGATGACAGACCCGTCGAGTTGCTGGCAAAACCATTGCACCGCGGGACCGAACTGTTTCACCGCCGCGGCGATATCGAGGGGTCTCCGCGAGCACCGTAAAAACCAGCGCGTGGCCCGTTTGACGAGCCTCTGCGTCTCTGAAATCAGCCCGATCTGGACCGCGCGCGCTACCCGATTTTCGCTCCGGTCGATCTCGTCCCAAAGCGCTCGAACCTCGAAAACATCGCGCGCCGCCAGGTAGGCGCGGGCGATGGCGGGGACATCGCGCCCGGTAAGCTCATGCATGCGCAGCGCAAACGTGATCCCGGCTCGGTTCACCATACTGTTAGTGGCGATGGTCGCGATGAGCTCGCGGCGCAGGCGGTGATCAAGCAGTTCCTGGGGAAAGCGCTGTCGCAGCGGCGCTGGAAAATAACGCTCGAGCACGCTCGCGAGATAAGGCTCGTCGGGCAGGTCGGAGGCGAGGATTTCAGGATAGAGGTCCATCTTCGCATAGGCCAAGAGCACAGCGATTTCCGGCCGCGTGAGGCCGAGGCCTGCCGCCTTGCGCTCGGCGAGCACCTCCTCCCCCGGCAGGGCTTCCAGTTCCCGATCGAGCAATCCGTCGCGTTCGAGCGCGACTATCAGCCGCTGGTAGCCTTCAAGCTGAGATCTCGCGTCGGCCTCCGCGACGCTGATGGCGCGGACTTGGCGATAGCAATCCTGGAGCACATGCCCGGCCACTTCCTCGCTCATCTCTGCCAAGAGTTGGTTACGCATCTGCTCGCTAAGATCGCCGCGCGCGGCGGCCGCGTTGAGTGGGATCTTGAGGTTGACCTCCCGGTCCGAACAATCGACCCCGCCGCAGTTGTCGATGGCGTCGGTATTGAGGCGCCCGCCCCGTAGCGCGTACTCGATCCGCCCCCGTTGGGTTAGACCGAGGTTACCGCCCTCGGCGATCACCCGGCAGCGCAGCTCGTGGGCATCCACACGGACGCCATCGTTACTCCGGTCCCCAATCTCCGCGTGACTCTCCGCTTGGGCCTTGACGAAGGTTCCGATCCCGCCGTTCCAAAGGAGATCCACGGGCGCCTTGAGCAAGGCGCCGATGATCTCGGCTGGAGTCAGACGCTCCGCTTGCAGGGCGAAGGCTTCCTTGACCTCCGCCGAGAGCGCGATCGCCTTAGCCATACGCGGATACACGCCGCCGCCGCACGAGATGAGCGCTGGGTCATAATCCGCCCAGGTCGCGCCCGCCCGCGCAAACAAACGCTGGCGTTCCTCATAGCTTGATTCCGGATCCGGATTGGGATCTAGAAAAATGTGCTGGTGATTGAAGGCGCCGATGAGCTTGATGTGTCTGGATTGCAGCATGCCGTTGCCGAAAACATCGCCCGCCATGTCGCCGATGCCGACCACGGTGAAGTCCTGTGACGCGACGTCCAGCCCGAGCTCCCGGAAATGATGTTTGACCGCCTCCCACGCCCCGCGCGCGGTGATCCCCATGCGCTTATGGTCATAGCCCGCGGAACCGCCCGAGGCGAAGGCGTCACCTAGCCAAAACCCGCACTCGCGCGCGATGGCGTTGGCAAGATCCGAAAACGCCGCCGTCCCCTTGTCCGCCGCGACCACCAGGTAGGGATCGTCCTCGTCGTAACGCACCACATCGCGCGGCGGCACGACGCGCTCCCCGGCGCGGTTATCGGTGATATCGAGCAAGCCGTGGATAAAGATCTCATAACACTCGGCGCCCTCGCGCCGCCATGCCTCCGGGCCACCGGCCGGCGGCGGGCGCTTGACGACAAACCCGCCTTTGGCGCCTACGGGCACGATGAGCGCGTTCTTAACCCGCTGCGCCTTCATAAGACCCAGGACTTCGGTGCGAAAGTCTTCCCGCCGATCGGACCAGCGGACCCCGCCTCTCGCCACCTTGCCGCTACGCAAGTGCACGCCTTCCGCGCGCGCTGAATAGATAAACACTTCGAACATCGGCCTGGGCTTCGGCAACCGCGGGATCATGGCGGGATTGAGTTTGAACGACAGGTAGGGTTTATGCCGCCCGGCCGCATCGCGCTGGAAATAATTAGTCCGCGTCGTGGCTTCCATGAGTGTAAACACCGCCCGCAAGATCCGGTCTTCGTCGAGACTCGCCACGGTGTCCAGGGCGCCCTCCAAGTGTGCCGCGAGGGTCGAAACCGCGCCCGCCCGGCGTTTGCATTGCCGATCGAAACGCGCCTGGAACAGATCCACCAGCATGCGCACGATGCGGGGGTTGTGCGCCATGCAATCTTCCATATAGGACTGGCTGAAGGCCAGGCCGAGATGGCGGAGATAGCGACAATAAGCGCGCAGCACGAGGATCTCGCGCGCCTCCAGCCGAGCGCGCAACACCAAGCGGTTAAAGCCATCGTTTTCAACCACGCCCGACCAGACTTGCGCGAAAGCGTCCTGGAACTTGGCGCGCACGGCATCGACGTCAAAAACCTCGCCTTCGCCATGCTTGAGCTGATACTCGTGGATCCAAACCGCCGCAGCCAGTGCTTTGATCTCGTAAGAACGATCGGCGGCTACCGTCACGCCCATGTTCTCGAGCATCGGCAAGACATCCGAGAGCGGGATGGACGCGCCCGCGCGATAAAGCTTGAACGACAGCTCAGCGGCGGTGATCTCCGGAGCGCCGAAGAGATGCATCTCCAGGCGGCCGCTAGCGAGCGCCGCCTCGATCTTGCCGATATCGTAGACCGTGCTGCGGGCGCTGAAATCCTCCCGATAGGCGACCGGAAAGGCACCCCGATAGCGGCTGAACAAATCATTGCCGGCCTCCTCCCCGTGGGCCTCCAAGAGCGCTTCGTGCAAGCGGTCCTGCCAGGAACGCGTGGCCTCCGCGAGACGCGCCTCGATTTCTTGCACATCGTAATCCGCCCGGCCGCCGGGCTTGGCGTGGACAATGAAATGGATGCGCGCCAAGGGCGATTCGGAGAGCGCCACCGTGAAATCCACCTCGGATGCGTTGAACGCGATGCGAAAGATCGCCTGCATGCGCTCCCGCAGCTCGGTGTGGAAGCGATCGCGTGGGGTGAACACCAGGCAGGAATAGAAGCGGCCGTACGGATCCTCGCGCACGAACAAGCGCACCCGCTGGCGCTCCTGAAGATGCATGATCTCCATCGCGAATTCCAGCAACTCATCCTCGCCGATCTGAAACAATTCATCGCGCGGATAGGAGTCGAGGATATACAGGAGCGCCCGCCCCGAGTAGCTTCCCGGGAGCAAACCCGAGCACGCGATCACCCGATCGATCTTATGCCGCAGCAACGGAATCGCCTTAGGATCGCTCTGGTAGGCGCTAGCGGCATACAATCCCAAGAACCGGTGCTCGCCGATCACCTCCGCCTTATCGCCGAAGCGTTTCACGCCGATGTAATCGAGATAACCGGGGCGATGTACGGTCGAGCGCGAGCTCGACTTGGTAACGATGAGGGGATAGGGATCGAGGGCCAGCCGCTTGACCTCGGCGGGGAGCACCGCGAAGCTGCGCGAGATCGCGGGCGCCATGCGCTCGCGTAGTAGACCGAGACCCGATCCCGCAGCGATCGCCAGCTCTTCCGCCCCGTCGCTCCGGATCAGCCGATGGTTGCGGTATCCGAGCAGGACGAAGTTGTCCTGCGCTACCCATTCGAGAAAGGCCAGAGATTCGCGCACCGCCGGGTGCACCGGCGGGCGCGCGGATAGCTCTTGCGAGGCTTGTGACAGCGCGGCGCGCATACGCGGCCAATCCTCGACCGCCGTGCGCACATCATCGAGCACCCGATGGAGGTCCTCTCTTAGCCGCTCCAAGGCCTCGGGATCGGACTCGTGATTGACCTCGGCATGGATAATCGACTCGAGGCCGCCCGTGTCCGCGTCCCGATCATGAACCGCCAATAGATCCCCCTCGGCGTCGCGCTCCAAGCGCATGATCGGGTGCACGATGAGGTGTACCGTAAACCCATGGCGATTGAGCGCCATGCTCACCGAATCCACCAAGAACGGCAGATCGCCGGTTACGATTTCTATGATCGTGTGGGTGGATCGCCAGCCATGCTCCTCGAAGCTCGGGTTGTAAACACGCAGCTTGCGAAGGCCGGGCGCCCGGCGCCGCGCGAGCGTCCAGTGGGCGATGGCGGCGCCGATTAGGTCTAAGGGTTCGCTACCGGCGAGGTCATCGGCCGCGACCCCAAGGTAATACTGGCGCACGAAGCGCACGGCCGGCTCGACATGCTCGGGCGCCAAGCGTTCGCGCGCGCGCGCGGCGAGATCGCCGATGAGCCCGGTTTTCCACTGTTGCGTACGCGCCGAAATCATAAGCAGAACGACGTTACCGTTCTCGAAGAGTTGCGAGACCTGGCCTACGAAACGCTCTTGATGAAAACCTTCGAGTTGCGTTGATAGTTATACAGACCCTGCCGCGCCACGGGCAGGTCCTCGATACGCCCTTCCGTAAAACCGCGCTCGATAAACCAATGGGTGGTGTGCGTGGTCAGCACAAACAATGTCCTGAGACCGAGGCTCCTGGCGTTATCTTCTAAATTGAGAAACAACTGGCTGCCGCGTCCCGCATCTTGGTAACTCGGGTGCACCGCAAGGCACGCAAGCTCGGCCACACTTTCATGAGGATAAGGATACAGGGCCGCGCATCCGATGATGGCCCCATCCCGCACCAGCACGGTGAAATGATCCATTTCCATCTCCAGCTTCTCTCTTGAACGCCGCACCAGCACCCCCTGGGCTTCGAGCGGCGCGATAAGCTCCAAGACGCCGCCGACATCGTCGATCGTCGCCGGGCGCAGGTCATCGAAACGCGCCGCGCTCACTAGGGTCCCGATCCCGTCACGCTGGAACAGCTCCAGCAACAGCGCCCCATCGGTGGCTTGGTCAATCAAATGCGTCCGGCCGACGCCGTTGCGCGAGGCGCGGATGGCGCACTCGAGCTCCGAGAGATCATCGCCCGCGCTTCTGCGCTCGACGAGAAACTGCTGGGCCTCATGGTCCGTGAGCTGACGGACCAGCGTGCCCGCCCCATCCAGCACCCCGGAAGCGGCGAGCATGAAGATCAACTTGCTCGCGCGCAGGCTGATCGCTACCGCCGTCGCGACCTCATCCGCATCGAGGTTAAACACCTCGCCGGTCGGGGAATAACCCACCGGTGGGATCACGACGATATCGCCCTGATTCAATTGGGCATGGATGGCTTTCGCATCGACTCGCCGCACCTCCCCGGTATAGCGCAAATCGGTACCATTGCGCACACCCGAGGGCTTGGCCGTGATGAAGTTTCCCGAGGCGACGCGGATGCTGGCGTTGGCCATGGGGCAATTGGGCAGTCCTAGCGACAAGAGGGCTTCGATCTCGATGCGTACCGTGCCGGCGGCCTCTTTGACATAGGTGAGCGCTTGCTCATCGGTCACCCGCAGACCGTTGACATAATGAATAGCCGCGCCCACGCTTTTTAGACGCGCCTCGATCTGAGGCCGCGTGCCATACACCAAGACTTGCCGGATCCCCAGGCTATTGAGCAAGGCGATGTCGTGTATCAGGCCCGCAAACCCGCGATCCAGCACCATCTCCCCGCCGAAACAGATGACAAAAGTGCGGCCGCGGTGATTATGGATGTACGGCGATACGGCGCGAAACCAATCGACGAACTCTTGCGGGCCGGCCGGCACTGCTTTCAACCCCCGAGGCAATACTCGGCGATCAGCGCTTTGATAATCGACTGCATCGACAGCAAGCGCGCGCCGTCCACGTACTCGTCGGGCTGATGCGCCTGCGCGATGTCCGCCGGGCCGCAGACGGCGGTCTCTATGCCGAGCGCGCTCAGGAACGGCCCCTCGGTCGCGAAGCTGACCGAACCCGCGCGCAGGCCGGTGAGCCGTTCGAGCGATTGCACGATCGCCGAGTCGCGATCGGTCTTCAAAGCGCCGATCCCCGCCACCAACGGCCGCACCTCGAAGCAGAGGCCGCTCCCCGCGACGGCCCGCTCGACACGCTCGACGAGCGCCTGGCGCAGCGAGTCGAACGGCATGCCCGGCAAGGTGCGGATATCGATCTGGACCTCGCATTCGGCGCAGATCCGGTTGGGACTGTCGCCGCCGTGGATATTACCGAGATTAAGCGTCGGCTCCGGGACCTCGAAATCATGATCGGCGTAGGCCGCCTGCAGCTCTCCTCGCCATTCCATCAGGGCGCCCAGGACCCGGTGCATGCCATCGATCGCGTTGATCCCGAGCTTCGGGTTGCTCGCATGGCCGGAACGCCCGCGCAAGCGGACGGATTCCATCGTCACACCTTTGTGCATATATACAGGCTTAAGGGCCGTCGGCTCGCCGATGAGCGCGTAACGCCCAAGCCTCTTGTCCGAGGCCGCAAGCGCCCGGATCCCGGCCATCGAGCTCTCCTCATCGGCGGTCGCAAGGATCACCAGCGGGCGGGTCAAAGAACGGAGATCCAGGGTGCCGGCCGCGGCGAGGATCAAGGGGAAAAAATTCTTCATGTCGGCCGTGCCGAGACCATAGAGTTTTCCGTCCCGCTCGGTGAGCGTGAAGGGATCGGTCGACCAGGCACCCTCATCATAGGGCACGGTATCGGCGTGCCCGGAAAGGACCAAGCCCCCTCCTCCCGGCCCGCTACGGGCGATCAGATTAAGCTTGTCCGGATGATGCCGAAGCGGCATCATCTCGGTTTGAAAACCCGAATCCGAAAACCAATTCGCGAGACATTCGACCACGGCGCGGTTGCCGCAGTCGAAGCGCGGATCGACGCTGCTCATCGAGGGGATCGCGACGAGCCGCGATAGCATTTGCACCAAGGTAGGCAGTTGCGCCGTCATGTAACACGCTCAAGTCGTTGAAAGCAAGATTGTACACGCGCCATGCGCTCAAGGCATCGCACCGTTGTGATGACGGCGTCGCTGCGTGTACTATCCGAGTCGTTATGAAACACTAAATGTACCGTACGCGGTTGCCATTGTGACCGTTGGATGGCTGCGCTGCAGGTACGTCGAAGACGTTGGCCACGCCAATGACGCAAGCACAGCTCACAAGCCTCGATAAACTCAAACATGCGCTTGAACTCGGCGCGATCGACCAAGACACGTTCGATATGGCCGCCGCCGCTATCAACGCGCAACTCTCTGGCGGTGGCGCCATCGCACAAGGACAGGACGCGCTCGCGGTCGGCGCGGGCGGCATGGCCGTCGGGGGCGACAACTACGGGAACCTCAACACCGGCGTCATCATCCAGCTAGGGACCAAGCCCGGCGCCAGCAAGGAGGACCTGCGCCGCGCTTACCTGGCCCGCATCCTCACCCAGGCGAATCAGTTGCTGCTATTCGCCGGCGACAGCGCCAACGCGCAGGTCCGCCTGTCATCCGTCTATACGGCCCTGCTCACAGAGCGTAGCGACGGGGACGCCGCCGTCGAGCGTACAGCGCCTGACGCGGGCGCATCGCCCGAGCGCGGAGCCCCAAGACTGTCCGCTCTCGATGTCCTGAATGCCGAGCGCAAGCTCGTGTTGCTCGGCGGCCCGGGCAGCGGCAAAAGCACCTTCGCCAACTTCGTCGCGCTGTGCATGGCCGGCGAAATGCTCGATGCGCCCGCGATCAACCTCAAGACCCTGACGTCCCCCATCCCGCCCGAGCCGGACAACCGCGGCCGGAAACCCCGTCCGCAGCGCTGGGATTGGGGCACCCTCTTGCCGGTGCATGTGGTGCTCCGCGACTTCGCCAGCGAGTTGCCGGCGCCCGGCACGGGGGTGAACGCCGGCACCCTATGGCAACACCTCGAAGGGCGATTGCAGCGGGCCGCGCTCGGTAACTTCGCGCCACACTTGCAGGAGGAGTTGCTGAAACGCGGCGGGCTGATCCTGCTGGACGGATTGGACGAGGTGCCCGATCCCATGACCCGGCGTGAGCAGGTCAAACAGGCAATCCAGGACTTCGCGGACACGTTTAGCAAATGCCGTTTCCTCGTCACCAGCCGCACCTATGCCTACCAGCACCAGGACTGGAAGTTGACCAGCTTCGCCGAGGTCGCGCTGCGGCCGTTCACGCCGGGCCAAGTTCAGCGCTTCGTGGAGGCGTGGTATGCGCACATGAGCGAACTGGCGCGGTTGTCGGATAGCGATGCGAAAGGCCGCGCCGAGGTGCTCAAGCGCACCATCGAGCGCAACGAGCGGCTGGCCGAGTTGGCCGAGCGCCCGCTGCTGCTCACGCTGATCGCGCGCTTGCACACCGAACGCGGCGGCGCGCTACCGGAGAAGCGCGAGGAGCTGTACGCGCAGGCGGTCGAACTGTTGCTCAACCAGTGGGAGAGCCTGAAGGTGCGCTTCAAGCCGGACGGCACGAGGGAGATCGCGCCGCGCCTGGCCGAATGGCTGAACGCCGGCCGCGACGATATCCGGCGGGAGCTGGACAAGTTGGCCTTCGAGGCCCATCGCGACCAAGCCGAGCTGGTCGGCACGGCCGACGTCCGCCAGGAACGGCTGGTGATGGCGCTGCTGAATGCCGCGCCCAACAAGAGCGACGTCAAGCCCAAGCTGCTGGAGGAATACCTGCGCGACCGGGCCGGGCTGCTCGCCGCGCACGGCGAGGGTCTGTATCAATTCCCGCATCGCACCTTTCAGGAATATCTAGCGGCCTGCCACCTGACTGTGGATCGATTCCCGGACGAGCTCGGCCGCCTGTTGCGCGCCGACCCGAACCGCTGGCGCGAAGCGACACTCCTCGCCGCTGCCAAGGTCGCTCGCGGCACGCCCGAATCGGTGTGGAGCCTAGTCGAGGCGCTGTGCCCGGATGAAGACCCGCCCGGACACGCCGAACCCCCGGCGGCTGACCAGTGGGGCGCGCTGTTGGCCGGGCAGGCGTTGTGGGAGACCGGACTGGCCGAGCCGAACCCGAACACCGCCCCGCGCAACGAGAAGAAGCGCAAGCGGGTGCAGCGCTGGATGCGCACTATCGTCGAGCGCGGCTGGTTGCCGCCCTTGGATCGCGCCATCGCGGGCATGGCGCTCAGCGTGCTCGGCGACGAGCGCGAGTTTGATGGACTCATTGCCATCCTCGCAGGCGAGTTCTGGATGGGCGATGACCAGGACAATGATGCCAAACCCAGACACCGCCTGCGGCTGCCTGCGTTCCGAATCGGCAAGTATCCCGTGACGAACGGGCAGTATCTGCGCTTTGTCCAGACTACGCAGCGCGCGTGGGACTCAATGGACGCGGACAAGGTTGACAAGCGCAACCATCCGGCGCGCTATGTGACTTGGCACGACGCCCTCGCGTATTGCGATTGGCTCACGGGCGAGTGGCGCAGTACCGGGAAGATTGGCGCGAGCGAGCACGCGACCCTGCCGAGCGAAGCGGAGTGGGAACGCGCCGCACGCGGCACGGACGGCCGAGTGTTTCCCTGGGCGGAGGACTGGCGCGAAGACTGCGCCAACACGATCGAGGCCGGCATCGGCGACACCTGCGCCGTGGGACTGTTCCCGAACGGCAGGAGCGACGCGGGCTGCGTGGACATGGCGGGCAACGTGTGGGAATGGACGCGCAGCCTGTGGGGCAAGGACCGGCAGAAACCCGACTTCGCCTATCCCTACGAGCCAGATGACCAAAAACGCGAGGATCTAAATGCAGGGAATGACGTACGCCGCGTTTTGCGCGGCGGTTCGTTGCACCTCGATCGTGACTTCGCGCGCTGTGCCTATCGCCGCGGGTATCTTCCCGTCAACCGGTACTACCTCATCGGTTTTCGGGTTGTGGTGCGCTGCCCTGTTCCTTAGCTCTGCTCTCTGAGATTCCGATCGCTCTGTCTCTGGAGGGAGCGCGGGGGAGACTTCCCCCGCCGCGCGCATTGGCCTCGAAAAGCGCTTCCTGAAAGTCCAGCGCAGCGCCCTAGAGGCGTTGGGTGATGACGAAGCGCTGTGCCTTCGGGAAGCGATCGCACTGTGGAAGCAGCCAGGTTAGCGAGTCGTAGGTCTGGGAGAGAATCACCAGCTCTTTGGCATCCGACATGACGCTGAGGATCTGCTGCATACTCACGTCTTGAACGTTGTGGCCACCGGCCTGGACCGCGCCTTGGACGGCGGCGCCGCCCTGGGTGGCAATGGTCTGAGTGCCCGTGTTGATCGGGCCCGAGTTTTCGCCATCCGCTTTCACGCTACGTTCACCGAGGGCATCGCCGCCGCCTTGGGCGGCCGCGCCCGAACCGCTCACATTGGCTTGCTGAGCGGCCATGAGCTTGGTCTGCAACTCGGTAATCTGTCGCTGCAGCGCTTCGATGTCGTTCGAGTTAATTGGTGTGGAATCCACGGAAGCGGCTCAGTTTCCTTTCAGCTTGTCTAGCACATACTTCGTCACCGGTCCGACGATGCCGCCGAGGATCGGCGTGGCGAACATGCTCACGACTGCTTCGATCGCACCCGGCACCATGGCGACCAGACCCTCCACGATCCCGCCCATCTTGCTGTCGTCGGCCTGCTTGCCTTTGGCAACCTCGACTTTGAGGTCCTCGACTTGCTTCACGGCTGCGGCTTGCTTGTCTGCCGGAGCCTGTTTCGCGACAGCCGCGAGCAGGGGCGCGAACAGCGACTCCAAGTTCCTTGCCGAAATGCCCTGGGTGATCCTGTCACGCCCGACGAAGTCACGGCCCGCGTGCACGTTGCCCCCAACGTAGGCACCGCCGCCGGTGGCGATCCTCGTCTGGGTGCCCGTGTTGATGTTGCCGGTATTCTTGCCGCCGATATGGACGCCACCGGCGCCGACCGCGGTTGCGCCCGGTCCTTGCGCGATCGCACCGTTGCCGGTGAGAGTGGCCTGGTTGCCGTGCGGCGCGACGGCCTCACCTTTGTCCCACTTCAGCTCGATAAATCCGTTTTTGGCCAGCTTGTCCAACTGGTGATTGAAATGGACTTTCAGTTGGTCGGTGTTTTTGTAAACAGTCTTGAAATGTCCCAGGGCATCCAGCTTTTCCTGGAACGCCCGCAGGCTCATCAAGTCGCTTTCGTTGGCGCTTGCGGTCCTGATCTCCGGGTCTTTGAAATAGGTAAAAATAAATGGTTTCTTGGTGGCCTTAAACTGCTCGAAGGCGGTTTCAAATTCCTCTTCGGTGTACGGACCCACTTTGGTCCAGAACAGCATCACGAAGATATCGCACTCTCTAATAGCCTTGTTGTACTCGTCTTGCAGCCGAGTCTGCGAAACCCCGTCGAGAAAGTCTTCCCACGCGATGACCGCTAGCAAGACGCCTTGATCCACCCAATTCATGCTTTTGCGACTGATGAAGATTTCAAACTCTTTACGGTCCTCTGCCAACTCAGCGGAGGAAGCCAGAAATATTGTTTTCGTTTGCATCGTAATGGTTCCTTGTTGGTCATTCACATGGCACGTCGAAATCGCGACGCCGTGCACGGCCGAGGCGCCAGGCGTGATGTCCGTGGCGGCGGGTTGATAGCAGTCGAGCACGATCGGCAGGCGCCTGAGCAGCAGCGCGGCACTCGGCGCCAGCATTCCGGCTCCACCGCGATGAGCTGCGATAGCATTTGCGCCAACGTAGGCAGTTGCGCCGCCATGTAACGCCGCTCAAGGTCATGGAAAGCAAGATTGTACACGCGCCTCGGGCTCAAGGCATCGCAAGGTTGTGATGAGGTAGTGTCTCGATTTGAATTTAGGCTTCCGTTAAGGGTTGTTTAGAAACTGGTTCCAAATTCAGTTCAAGGCGTCCGCTTCGCCTGTCGCGTTTAGGGTGTGCCCGGCGGGCTTTGTTTGCAAGAAAGGCGACGGCGTTGTTGATTGCCCGACGAATCGAGAGGCGGGCCATTGAGGAGCCCCTCTACAAGGGCGCCCATCACGGGCGTGGGAGACTGTTTAGCGGTCCTGTGCCCTGGGGTTGAACACAGCGAGCTCATCCTGAGCGGGGCCCACAGGATCCAGCCGGCGGGCGAGCTCCTCAGCCATGGGCGCGGCATCGCTAGCCCGACGGAAATCCCGCAGTGCCGTCCCCATGCAGCGCACGTCGACGTTGGGTGCCCCTAGCCCGCGCTCGACATCACTCCGATTCACGGTCCGGAAGTCGACACTGTAGCGGGACAAGCAGCCCGCGCTCGACACGGTCGCGTGCAACTGCGCTCCGGAGAACACGATGAGCCCGCCCACTTCCGGGAGCAGCCGGAACTCCGGCTCGTCCTGGCTCAAGCCGATCGCCGATGGCTGGACGCGAGGATCTTCGTCGATAAACTTCGCCACGTCCCTCCGCTCGACGTTGCGGCGGTAGTAGTTGAACTGATCCGAATCGTTGGCTGCCGGATTCGAGAAGTAGCGTGGGTACAACGCCATGGCGTTGTCTCCGGTCAGCGGGTAAATCGGCAGCCACCAGTTGATCTGGGCTTGGGGTCCCCCGTACCACGTGTCCCGGTGCGCAGGGAAGGCATAGGCAATTCCTTTCGTGAGGTGCCCTGGGGGATAGGAGGTTCGAAGCTTGGGGAGATCCATGTGGCAATCATCGAGATCGGTCCCGAGCTCATCAAGGATACGACTGGCGAGCCGGCGCGCCTCGTGATGATGCGTGAACGTGGGCTTGAGCCGCCCGAGCACGGACGCCAGCTCGCTTGGGGTGAGGGACTCATGCACGCGCACTGGATCGTGCGCCGCCAGGGCCGCTTCCACGATCTCACGGGCAAACGAAGCGAACGCCGCGACGGACCGAAGGTCATCGTAGACAAAGATCTCCCCAGCGAAGAGCCTTGTGCGTCGTTCTTCGTCCTGAATCGCATGGTTAAACCAGATCACCGTCATGTTTTCTTAACGGTAAGCACTTGAAACCGCGCTTGTGAGGTATTTCTTGTACAATCCATTGTGCCTGTTAGGTTCGGTGGTTAAGCTCCGGCGCTGCCTTCGATGAAATCGCGGCACGTGCTGGGCGCCATTAGAGCCTCTCGTTTGGAACAGTCACGACGGCTAGTCATGTGGTCGTGCGCTGACCGAAAGAAGCATTTTAACGTCAGACATTAGGCGACACTTTAATTATAACGCTATAAGTTGTGTCGGACAACAAAAAAAATCGCCTCGGGCAGCAAAAATCAAGAGCGGACGTCCCCCCAAATTTCGTGGACCGCGCCGTCCCGTCACGGTGACCCTTCCCGAAAGCACCACGTGCCATCGGCGGCGGAATAGACGTGGAGCCTGGGCTCGAAGGATCAATGGATGCAAAGGAAGGAAAGGGAAGCGAATAGGATTTTCAAACGGCTGTGGTTCAGTAGACTCGCTGGGTCGGCGGGTGGTCAATTACACGAATAGTCGGTGACAACGTGGACCATCGTGGCGTGTTCGCCATTGCGTTCAATCCCGATCCGCGCGCCAGATCGAAACGATGATCCACACGCTGTTGCAGAACGCGATCACGTAGCCGAGCAGACCGAGCACGGTGAGAAGCGGCATCCCGAACAGGGTCGGACCACGGGGGACCGTCATCACGATGGAAGAACCGACTACGAGCGAGGCAGTCATGATGCCGATGGTGATGCGATCGATGGTGTGATCGAGGCGCCGGCCGAAGCTATCCAAGCGCTTTAGATCGAGGTCCACCCGCATCCTGCCGCGGCGTAGGTCCTTGAACAACCGGGCGACGTCCCGCGGGACGGCGCTGACCACGTTGAACACCTGCGCCAGGCTATTCTGCCCGCGCTTGATGAGCGCGGCCGGCTCATAGCGTTCGGCGACGGCCCGCTCGAGAAAGGGCCCGAGATGGTCGATGAGCCGGAACCCCGGATCGTACTGGCGCCCGAGCCCCTCCAGCGTGATGAGGGCCTTGAACATAAGGGTGAGATCCGGGGGCAGCACGATAGAATGCTCGCGCATGATAGTGCTCACCTGGCGCAGGAGCGTGGCGATGCGGACATCCTTTAGCGGGACGTCCGCATAATCGAGCACGAGATCACCCATATCCGCGGCAAGCTTGGCCTCATCCACGTTGGCGTCGCCTGTCCAGTCGAGGATCACCTCCGTGATGCCTTCCTCGTCGCGGCCTGCGATTCCGGAAAGGAGGTCGACGATTTGATTGCGGCGGAAATGCGTGAGCCGCCCGACCATGCCGAAGTCG
>JBOIDL010000040.1:15572-23459 GCA_050740435.1 Gammaproteobacteria bacterium | reverse complement strand
GGTCAGATCACCGTGGCCAATGCCGCGGCACTCGATTTCGAGACCAACCCCAGCTTTACCTTGACGGTTCAGGTGCAGGATGCCGGGGGCCTCACCGATACCGCTACCATGGCCATCTCCGTCATCGCGGCGGCGCCGGCGGGTCCCGCGCCGCCCGGTAATGGTACTCCTGCAGGTTCGCCCTCGGCGCCTGGGTCAGGGCCCGGTTCGGGCGACCCGGTCGGGCCGGGGAGTGAAGTAGACGATGGGAACGCATCGAAGACCGGGTTTGAACGCAACATAACTGCGAGCGATGACAGTCGGGTTACCACGAGTGCCTCGATCACTCGGGCTCCCGCGGTTTCGAGTAAGGCGCTTGGATCAGACAAAAATTTCATTGATGGGTCGCAAGGCTTGGGATCGAAGCAGCCTGTCGCGATAGAGACAAACGCAGCCGCTGCGAGCGCAACCGGTGTTCAAGACGCGAAAGACCCGTATTCCACACTAAACGTTAATCTGGAGGAGCTAAACCGTCTCCGCGACAACATGAACCATCAGCTCTCGCTGGAGACCCTTGCCCTGAGCCTAGGATTGTCGGTTGGATATGCTATCTGGCTCGTGCGCGGCGGGGCACTCCTCAGCAGCTTGCTTTCGTCGCTGCCCGCGTGGCGGTGGATCGATCCGCTCCCGGTGCTGGCGCATCTCAGGGATACGCGGGACGACGAAGAGGGAAACGAAGATTCCCTGCAGGCGATGCTGAAAAACGCCAAAGATCGTGACCAATCGAAACCCGTTCCTGATGTCGAAGTCGTGCCTCCGGCACAGCAGGCGGCAACGGGTGCGGCGCTATGGCAGCCTGATGCAACCGCATCATTACACGTGAAGGCGGAGCTCAGCGTATGAAACGACGATTTTCCACGAAGTTCTATATCACTTTCGGACAGGTCTCTCTGCTGATCAGCGTTCTCCTGGCGGCACTTTACTTTGGGTTCGTACCCGATAAGCTTAATGCCATCCTCGCCGGTCGGGCTGCCCTTGCGGAAGCGATCGCCGCGAACGGCACAGCGCTGATCAGCGAAAACGATATCCGTCGACTTAAGGCCGTCCTCAAATTCACGGTCGAACGTAACCGCAGCCTTCGGTCCGCCGTAGTGCGTCGCGCAAACGGCGACGTGGTCATCGAGGTAGGCGACCACGAACGCCGATGGAAAACGCTTACCGACGGTCGCTCAACGGACTCTCAAACCCTAGTGTCCATCTGGGCGGGCAAAGTCAAGTGGGGGCAGGTGGAGCTGCGCTTTGAGCCCCTCAGCAGCCCAGGTTGGGCGGGGATCGTTCACGACGAACGCGCCCAGATGATTCTGTTCATCGCCTTGGTGAGCTTCGTCGTGTTTTACATCTATCTCGCCAGAATGCTGCGTCATCTGGATCCCTCTCGTGCCATCCCTGCACGCGTGCGTGCCGCACTCGACACCATGGCCGAAGGATTGCTGGTGGTGGACCTCAAAGGACAAATCGCCCTCGCTAACCAAGCATTCGCCGATATGGCCGGCAAAGGAGCCGATGACCTGATCGGCAGACGTGCCGCGGATTTTGATTGGATAAACGATGACGGCGCGCCTCTTGCCGGCGATGCCTATCCTTGGGCACAGTCGCTGGTCTCGGGCAGGGCAATGCGCAACGAGATGATCTACCTGCGCGACAACGCTGCGAAGCTCCGCACTTTCCTCGTGAATTGCTCGCCGATTCCGATTGACGGGGGCAAGTACGGCGGTGCACTCATTAGCTTCGACGATGTCACCCAGTTGCAAGAGAAAGAGGTGGAGTTGCAGAAGGCCAAGGATCAGGCAGAAGCCGCCAACCGCGCTAAGAGTGAGTTCCTCGCTAACATCAGCCACGAGATCCGTACGCCCATGAATGCTGTCCTCGGGTTCACTGACGTACTCAGGCGCGGTTATCACAAGAGCGAACGCGAGCTCAAACGCCACCTCGATACTATCCATTCCAGTGGTAGACATTTGTTGGCCCTTATCAATGACATCCTAGACCTGTCTAAGGTCGAGTCCGGGCGGCTCGAGGTTGAACGGATCCGCTGCCCGGCGCACGCCATCATCCAGGAAGTCGTGCGTGTGCTCGGCGTGAAGGCCACAGAGAAAGGGATCTCTCTTTCCTTCCGGTGCGAGGGACAGCTACCCGAGACAATAGAAACCGATCCGTCTCGCTTACGTCAGATCCTCACCAACCTGACAGGCAACGCCATCAAGTTCACGCAGGCGGGTGGGGTAGAGCTGGTGGCGCGCCTCAACCCCGCCGCCGAACCGCAACTCGTCATCGAAGTGCGTGACTCCGGCATAGGCATCCCTCCAGGACGGCTGGATGCCATCTTCGACCCCTTTGTCCAAGCCGAAAGCTCGACCACTCGCCGCTTCGGAGGCACTGGCCTTGGGCTCACCATTAGCCGGCGTTTCGCGCGTGCGCTGGACGGTGATATCACCGTGCGCAGCGAACCGGGTAGAGGTAGTGCGTTCACGGTCACTGTCGCGACCGGGCCGCTGGATGGTATCCGATTGCTTGAGCCGGAGCAGATCGCGACCACTTGCGAGGAGGGAGCCACGCCGGACGGACAGACATGGGCCTTCTCTCATGCCAGGGTCCTGGTGGTGGACGACGGCGAGGAGAACCGCGAGCTGGTGCGGATTGTGCTCCAGCAAGCCGGGCTGGAGGTCGATACGGCGGAGAACGGCCGCGTTGCCATCGCCAAGGCGGGCGAGACCGCGTTTGATGCCATTCTTATGGATATGCAGATGCCCATAATGGATGGTTACACCGCCACGAGACTTCTGCGGCAGCGCGGCCTGAAGATCCCCATCGTCGGCTTGACGGCGCATGCAATGAAGGACGCCGAGCGGGAGGTGATGGCGGCCGGATGTTCCGCGATGGTGACCAAGCCGATTGTCATCGATGTGCTGATGCAAACCATCGCCGAGCTCTTTGGCAGGTGCCGGGAGGCGTCGGGGGAAATGGCTGTTTCCTCGACTTCATCACCGCTGGCTGAAAGCACCCTAGGAGAAACGGCAGCGGCACCTATTGTATCCCGCCTCGCCGACCATCCGCGCCTGCGCGCGGTGGCAAAGCGGTTCGTGAACCGGCTGGAGCAGCAACTGGTGGCGTGCGAACGCGCCTGGGAGGCTCGCGATTTCGAAGAACTCGCGGCTCTGGCGCACTGGTTGAAAGGTACTGGCGGCACCGTTGGCTTCGATGCATTCACAGAACCAGCGCAGGAGCTGGAGCTACTGGCGAAGGCCCGCAGCGAGGTGCGGACCGCCGCGGTGATTGCCAATCTGCGCGCGCTTGCATCGCTGGTGGTCGTCCCCGGGGATGAGCCTAGCTTTCGTGGAATCGGGGAACAGAAAAGATGTTGACCACAGAGAATCGCGACATGGCACCTAAGCTAGATCATGCTCTCGGCCGAGAAGCGCAATTGAGCGACCGCAACGATACCACCGCCGCGCCAGTATCGCCGGGACAGACTATCCGCCCTGAGGGTTACCAGGTCGCGACGCCGACGAATGGGACGATCATGCTGATCGATGATGAGCCGCTCACGCTGGAAGTCGTTCAAACGTTCCTCGAGGAGGCGGGTTACACACACTTTGTGACCACCGACGATCCCAGGCAGGCTATTGAGCTGCTCGTCAGCCGCCGTCCGGACGTCGTGCTGCTGGATCTCATGATGCCGGAGGTATCCGGATTTGATATTCTCTCGCGCATGCGCGCGGATACGGAGATGAAATATACGCCCGTGATCGTCCTCACCTCCGCCAGTGATGCAGCAACCAAGCTCAAGGCGCTGGAGCTGGGTGCGACCGAGTTCCTCTCCAAACCGGTAGACCCCAGCGAACTGGTACTGCGGCTTCGCAATACCCTGGCCTTTAAAGCCTACCAGGACCGCCTCGCCAACTATGATGACTTGACCGGGTTGCCGAACCGGCGCATGTTCCTTGCCCGGCTGGATCGGGCGATACGGCGCGCGAAACGCCACCAGCGCATCTGTGCGCTGCTGCACATCGATCTCGACCGATTCCGGCAGATCAACGATTCGTTCGGCCCTCGTGTTGGCGATTCCCTCCTGCGCGATGTGGCCCAGCGCCTCGAGGATGCAGTGCGCGACAGCGACGCGGTTGGACGCTTTGCTGACGAGGCGTCCCGAAGCAGTCTGTCGCGCATAGGAGGCGACGAGTTCACTGTGCTGATGTCCGAGATCGACCGGGCCGAGAACGCGTCACTGCTGGCGCGAAGAATAGGCCTGGCGCTGGCCAAGCCATTTCTCGCCGAGGAGCGCGATCTTTTCTTGACCGCCAGCATCGGCATTGCTGCGTATCCCGACGATGGCGTCGAGCCAGACTCGCTGCTCAAACATGCCGAGGTGGCGATGCATTACGCCAAAAGCCGCGGCGGAAAGAGCTACGAATTTTATTCCAAGGACATCAACGCCAGGGCCTCTGAGCGACTGACCTTGGAGAATCAGCTGCGCAGGGCGCTCGAGCGTGAGGAGCTTTTGCTCCATTATCAGCCTAAAGTTGACGTTGCGACCGGCCACATCGTCGGTGCGGAAGCATTGGTGCGTTGGCAACACCCGGAGCTTGGTATGGTATCGCCGGCGAAGTTCGTACCGCTGGCGGAAGAATCAGGGCTGATCGTGCCGCTCGGGGAATGGGTGCTGCGGGAGGCCTGCAAGGAATGCAAGGCATGGCAGCACTTGGGGCCGCTGGGTATCGCAGTGAACGTGTCGAGCGTACAGTTCAAGAAGGGCGAATTACTGCGAGTGCTGCGCTCGGCGCTCGAGACGAGCGGGCTTGAAGCGCCACAGCTTGTGATCGAGCTGACCGAAAGTGTGCTAATGGAAAGCGCCGAAGCCAACATCCAGACGTTGCAGGAGTTGAAGGCGATGGGGGTCCGGCTCGCGATGGATGATTTCGGTACCGGGTACTCTTCATTGAGCTACCTGAAGCGGTTTCCACTCGATGAACTCAAGATCGATCGCTCGTTCATGGGCGACATTCCCTCCGACCGGGATAATGCCGCGATCGCGAGCGCGATCATCGCTCTGGCGCACATTCTCGGTCTGAAGGTGGTAGCCGAAGGTATAGAAACTAGAGACCAGCTTGAGTTCCTCAAGGCCAAACTCTGTGACGAGTTTCAGGGCTATCTCTTCAGCCGGCCGTTACCCAAGGAAGAGTTCAAGCGCCTATTGCAGTGTTCGACAGCGGGTCTTGCGCCTCGCCAGTGCCGGCGGGGCTGATGGTTGACCCACAGCGTCATCTTTGACCCTAAATCGTACGGGCTTCCCCAGGCTGCCGCATAAAGACTGCCCAGAGTCATCAGTAACAGCTTAATCGCTCGACCATTTTTTTGCGGCCATAACCATTGGCACATTTCCCGCACTCATCGCAATGACGCAAGAGAGCGCCCGAACTCTTCCACGGTCCTAACACGTCCCGCAACATTAAAGATTGCAGCTAAAGGGATTTGGCACACATGATTGTTGGCTTTTTAGATCGACATTCCCGTTCGCCTGGCGAGGGCTTGGCCGCCGACCGCCTGCCGCACATCCCGGTCGCCGAAAGCCTGCATGCTCTCGAGCCGCGCCACATGTTTGACGCCGCCGGCGCGGCCACGGGTGCCGAGGCGGCGGTGGACGCCGTCGCTCAAGAACAGGCCGAGCAAGCCGTTGATAACCACCGCAACGACAGCGGCGCAGCGGACGCAGGGCAGGCGAATGACGCCTCGTCCGCAGACAATGCGGATGCTAACGCCCAACTGCTTGAGGCCCTAGCCGTCCACGAGCCACCGGCAGGCCGGCGTGAGATCGTCTTCATCGACACCTCGGTCGAGGATTACCAGAAGCTCATCGCCGGCATCGATCCGAGCGCGGAGGCAATTTTGCTGGACCCGAACCGAGACGGAGTTCAGCAAATCCGAGACGCGCTTCAGGGCCAAAGCGGCGTCGATGCCATCCATATCATTTCTCACGGCGACCCGGCCGAGCTCTCGTTAGGCACCGCGAGGCTGACGCTAGCCTCGATGCAAGACCAATATACCGATGAGCTTTCCGACATTAGCAAGGCCCTGGCGGACAACGCGGATATTTTGATTTACGGTTGTAACTTCGGGCAAGGCGAGCTTGGGGAAGAAGCGGTACAGGAGCTCGCCCGGCTAAGCGGAGCCGATGTCAGCGCCAGTTCGGACTCGACCGGTCACACGAGCCTCGGCGGTGACTGGGAGTTGGAGTTTCGTGCAGGCGCGATCGAAACCAAGGTCGCCTTGAGTGAGCAGGCACAAGCGCAATGGGACGGGCTGCTCGCTACAGTCGCTGTGGACACCACCAACGACGTGCTCGACGGTGACACATCATCGATCGCGAACCTGCTGGCCAACCAAGGCACCGATGGCAACATCTCACTGCGCGAGGCGGTCATCGCCACGAATAACACAGCGGGCGCCGACACGATCACACTGGCGAGCGGGACCTATACGCTGTCGATTGGCGGTTCCGGTGACGACGTGGCGCTAACCGGAGATCTGGATATCCAGGACACATTGACGCTCAATGGCGCCGCGGCGGCGTCGACGATCATCGACGCCAATGCTGTAGACCGCGTTCTGGATGTCCGCGCTGGCGGCACGTTGTATCTGACTGGGGTCACACTGACCGGCGGATCGGCTTCCTTGGGAGGCGGGATCTATAACCAGGGAACGATAATGCTTGACGGGGTGCGTATCACTGGAAATACCACTTCCTTTGGTACGGGCGGCGGCGGAATCTACAATGACGGTGTGGCGACGCTCACACGCTCCCTGATTGATACCAACTCGGCGTCCTTCGATAGTGGTGGTGGCGGCATCCGCAATACAGTCACCGGGACTCTCGACCTCACCAATGTGACCATCTCGAAAAACACGGCAGCGTTCTCCTCCGGCGGTGGACTCAGCACCTCCGGCCTTGCCACCCTGCAGAACGTCACCATCTCCGAGAATTTGGCAGACTTTAGTGACGGGGGCGGGATCCGCGTGTCCGGTGGAGTGACCATTTTGACAAACACCATTGTCGCCAACAACACGGCGAATTTTGGCTCCGGTCCCGATGTTAGGGGCACGATCAGCAGCCAGGGCTACAACATCGTCCGTGACCGGGCCGGCAGCTCGGGTTGGATCGCGACCGATCTGGCGGACGGCACCGATCCCTTGCTCGGCGCCCTAGCTGATAACGGTGGTTTCACGCCTACCCATGCCCTGCTTGCCCTAAGCCCCGCCATCAACGCCGGCACCTCGACCGGCGCGCCCGCGGACGATCAACGCGGCTACCTGCGAAGCGTAGGCACGATCGACATCGGCGCTTACGAGGACAACGCCGCCGCCAACCAGGCGCCCCAGAGCAACGATGTGAGCGCGAGCGGCAGCGAAGATGCGGCCTCGATTGCCATCACCCTGAGCGGCAGCGATGTGGACGGCACCGTGGCGAGCTTCCGGCTCGCGGGGCTGCCGGCCAACGGCACGCTCTACACCGATGCCGGGCTCACCACCCTTGCCGACACCAGCACCGACTACCCGGCCAGTAGCGACACCCTGACTCTCTACTTCGTGCCGGGGGCCGACTGGAACGGCACCACCAGCTTTACCTATGCCGCCACGGACAATGTGGGACTCGCCGATGCCACGGCGGGTACCGCCACGATCACCGTTACCGCGGTCAACGATGCGCCGCTCAACACCGTGCCCGCCTCCATCACCGTCACCGAGGATGTGGCCAGCGCGCTCACCGGGATCTCCATTGCCGATGTCGATGCGGGAGCCGGCAATGTCTTGGTCACGCTCTCCGTGCCAAGCGGCACCCTGGCGGCAAGCTCC
>JBOIDL010000040.1:0-15472 GCA_050740435.1 Gammaproteobacteria bacterium | reverse complement strand
GCTCAACGCGACCGCCCCGGTCACCCTCACGGTGACCACCGACGATCAAGGCAACACCGGCTCGGGTGGCGCCCAGAGCGATTCCGACACGGTCACCCTCACCGTTACCGCGGTCAACGATGCGCCGGTCATCACCAGCAACGGCGGTGGGGCGACGGCGGGCGTGAGCGCCGCCGAGAACCAGACGGCCGTCACCAGCGTAACCAGCACCGACGTGGACGGCGGCGTGCCGAGCTACGCGATCGTGGGCGGTGCCGACGCGGCCCTGTTCAGTGTCAACGTCACGACCGGCGTCTTGAGCTTCACCACCGCCCCCAACTTCGAGTCCCCGGCCGATGCGGGCGCCAACAACGTCTACGACGTCACGGTGCAGGTCGCCGACGGCAACGGCGGCACCGACACCCAGGTCATCGCGGTGACGGTGACCGATGTCAACGACGCCCCGGTCATCACCAGCGGCGGCGGAGGTGCCACCGCATCTGTCAATGTCGCGGAGAACACCACCGCGGTGACCACCGTCACCGCCACCGATGCCGACCTGCCGGTCCAGAGCCTAACCTACAGCCTCATCGGCGGGGCCGACGCGGCCCTGTTCAGTGTCAACGCCACGACCGGCGTCTTGAGCTTCAACACAGCCCCCAACTTCGAGTCCCCGGCCGATGCGGGCGCGAACAACGTCTACAACGTCACGGTGCAGGTCGCCGACGGCAACGGCGGCACAGATATGCAAGCGATTGCTGTCAGGGTCACCAATGTCAACGAGCCGCCGGTCGTCAATGACCAGGCCTTTCCAGTGGTCGAGAATTCGGCCAACGGCACCCCGGTCGGCACCGTCATCGCCTCGGATGTGGATGCCGGGGACACCCGCAGCTTCAGCATCACCGCCGGCAACACGGCCGGCGCCTTCACCATCAACACCGCCACCGGTCAGATCACGGTGGCCAATGCCGCGGCACTCGATTTAGAGACCAACCCCACCTTTACCTTGACCGTTCAGGTGCAGGATGCCGGGGGCCTAACCGACACCGCCACCGTCACCGTCACGCTCGCCGATATCAATGAGGCGCCGGCCAGCGACCAGCCCAGTGATCGCCCGCCACAGTCGCCCGCATCCACCCAGGGACCGGATAGGCAAGGCGGTGAACGACGTCTATCCCCAGAGGACGAGGCGGACAGGCTAATTGCGAGTAGCATAGCGGCCGCCCCGACAACGATCCGCCAGTCTATCGAGCGGTTTGCACGCTCGGCGGGCCGACAGATAGTCCCGCGCGACGCGATCGAGCGAGGGCGCCACAACGTCGCCCAGCAAATCCTGTCACCGATCGCCCCGGACCAAGGCCACGCAAGGGGAATTGAGGACGGCATCCCTAGCGACAAGCTATGGACGGCGATCGATCGCATGAAGGCCGAGATGGATACCGATCAAGGGCAGCTTAATAATGAACTTGCGGTCGTCACAGGCGCCGGTGTCGTGTTCTCCGTCGGTTTCGTCGCCTGGCTGTTGCGGGGAGGATCGCTCTTGGCTGCGCTGCTTTCAACCATGCCGCTCTGGAGGGGGCTAGATCCACTACCGATACTTGCATGTCGGCGCACGAAAGAGGACGAGAAGCGAAGGCAGCCGGCTCAGGAAGACGCTTCCATTGAGGGCCTATTTTCGTCGCCGCCTGGAGGACAGCCACAGTGATCCGTATCTCTCCTTCGCTACGCCTCAGTATAGGACTCGCGTTTTGGACCGCCAGTGTCTTGCTGCTCGGGGACTCTCTCGGCCTCGTTCCGAACCTCAGCGAAGTGACGCTGGATGCTAGGAAAAAAGTTTGTGAATCGCTCGCTGTGCAGCTCTCGCTGGCGGCCACACGATCCGAGTATGCCCTGGTACGCGACACGGTGAAAGCCTTCGTGGACCGCAACTCGGATGTTCTATCAGCAGCGATGCGCACCGTGGATGGGGTCATCATCGTCCAGGCCGGTCACCATTCAAAGCATTGGACGCATGTTTCCGATAGCGCCTCGACACTGACCCACGTCAAGGTCCCGGTGTTTCAAGCTGACAAACGATGGGGCAGTGTCGAGGTCAGTTTCGCGCCTCATGGCCCTCAAGGCCTGTGGGGAATGCTCAAGGACTCGGTACATGGTTTGGTCATCTTCGTTGCGGTTTGCGGATTTTTAGGATACCTCTTCATCCTTCGCAGGGCACTGCGCGAGCTAGACCCGGCTTCCGTCATACCCGAGCGGGTCCAGGCCGCCTTCGATACCTTAGCCGAAGGTGTGCTCATACTCGATGAAAAGGAGCAGATCGTGCTCGCCAATCGGGCGTTCGCGGAGAAGATTGGCCGCCCGGTTTCATTACTGATCGGGCAAAACGCGGCCGAGCTTAACTGGAGCACTCCGGGAGGCAACTTTCAGACGCAGGAGCTACCTTGGATCAAAGCCTTGAAGCAAGGCCACACCCAGACGGGGATCCCGCTTAGTCTGAAGCTGCGAGATAAGGAGACGCGAATTTTCTCTGTGAATGGGTCGCCTATCTTAGATAACCAAGGGCTTAAACGGGGGGTTCTAGCCACTTTTGACGATATTACCGAGATAGAGCGAAAAAATACCGAGCTAAGCGAGACGGTCACCAAGCTGCGTGATTCTGAGTGTGAGGTCAGACTCAGGGTCGAGGAATTGCATACACTCGCCACCCGGGACCCATTGACCGGTTGCTTTAACCGGCGCTCCTTCTTCGATGCCTTTGAATCCCTGTTTCTAGCGGCCAAGCGGGATAGGCTTCAACTGTCCTGCATCATGACGGATATCGACCACTTCAAGTCGATCAATGACACCCATGGACACGCCGTAGGCGACGAGGCGATCAAATTCATGGTCGAAACGCTGAGGTCCACGTCGCGTTCCCACGATATCGTCGGCCGCTATGGCGGTGAGGAGTTTTGCCTCTTGCTGCCAGGACTCAATAGCGAGGAAGCAAGCGCCGTCGCAGAACGTATCCGCATTGCGTTGCAGCGGGAGTCCGCGATACGATTTGCATCGGCGCTCAGCTTCACCGCAAGCTTCGGTGTTTCCACCTTGAGCGATGGCGCCCAGAGTCCGAAAGAGCTGATCGAAAAGGCCGACCAGGCTTTATATCGCGCCAAGAGGTGCGGCAGGAATCGGGTGATCCGTTGGCCTATTGACCAGGACTTCGGACAAGCAGAAGATGCCGCTTTTGATCGGGACATCCGTGGTAGTCGCCTCTCGCCCAATCCCGTCGCAACCAAGGACCATGGCAACACGGATGTGGCTCTATTGCATCTTGATGAGATCAGCGGTTTGCCGACGGGACCACTGTTCTATAACAGGGTCGTCTATGCCATCGCGCACGGGCAACGCTACAACAAAGTGAGTGCGTTCCTATCGCTGCAGATCGACGGGCCCAAGCATCCATCCATAGTCGAGGAGGAGCTCTGTAAGATAGTCAACAGCCGGTTGACCGCTATCTTGAGGCGCACAGACGTCGTTGCAAACCTAGGCATAGAGAAATCTCCGCCCATGCTATCGCGGTCTGGTGAGAACGAATTCGGCATCTTATTAACCGAGCTGGACCACACCGATTCGGTCACATGGGTGGTAAAACGCATCTTGGATAAGCTGTCTGAACCTGTGTCACTTAGCGGCGATCCGTTGTATCTCACCACTTCCATAGGCATCAGCGTGTACCCGCATGACGGTGAGACGCCGGAAGCCCTGATCGCGAACGCCCAGGCAGCAAGAGAGCGCGCCACAAGCATGGGAGCGCGGACCCGGTATGAATTCTTCTCGCCTGAAAGCAATGAAAGGGCAGGGAATTGGATGCGGATGGAGAACCAGTTGTGCCGCGCCATCGATAACGATGAGCTTGAGCTGCTTTATCAACCAAAGGTCCACATAGCGACCCGCACTATCACGGGTTTTGAAGCGCTAGTGCGCTGGGATCACCCAGAGCGGGGCCTGCTCACTCCGGACGAGTTTATCTCCTTGGCGGAGAATACCGGCCTCATCGCCCCGCTCGGCAACTGGGTGTTGCATACCGCGTGTCGGCAGGCAAGAGAATGGCTTACCGATTTCCCGGACGTCCGTGTCGCGGTGAACTTGTCGGCGGTGCAGTTTCACCAAGCGAACATTTGCCATGAGGTGCAGGGGATCTTGGAAGCGGCGGGACTGGACCCGCGTCATTTGGAGCTAGAGATCACGGAAAGCGCTATCATGAAAGATGCCGACAAGGCCGCTTTAACCCTGCGGGACCTCGCAAAGCTGGGCGTGAAAATCACCATCGACGATTTCGGCACCGGTTATTCCTCTCTGAGCTATCTGCGAGCGTTTCCCGTCGATTCGTTTAAGATCGATCGTTCGTTCCTAAGAGATTTGCTTACAGACGTGCGAGCCAAGGCGCTCTATACCGCCATCGCCGCCATGGCGAAAAGCTTGGGGCTGCAAGTAGTAGCCGAGGGCGTCGAGACTCAGGAGCAGTTAGATTTCGTTCGGCAAGTCCAGTGCGACGAGGTCCAAGGCTACTTGATCAGCAAACCTGTTCCTGGCAATGATGCCACCAAATTGCTTATGCAGCACATATCTGGTTCACAGATCCGGTTCACCCCTCGGCGATCATCCATCGGCCAAACACGGGTCTCTTTGGAGTCACTATGGCAAACGGAAAAAATAGACGCTTAGCCGCAGCAAAGGCTATCGCATGCGAAACTGGAGACGCCACGCCGATGCACCGCGGTGACATCACTCGATAGGGCGTCTTCCGCGCTAGTGGTCCCGAAACGCACGTGCTAGCAGAACTAACCCAAAACCGCCCATGACCCATACGCCGAAGGGGGCATCACCAAGCATCAGCGTATCCTCGTCCGCGAGGCCAAACAACATCGCGGCGCTCAAGATAAACGCGCCGGCGGCCACCGCGTAGGCCGCGCGTTCGGCGGCAATCCGGATCTCGTGCTGAATATCCTGCAACTTGCTGGTGTGGATATTCAACGTAAAATCGCCTTGCTTGAGCTGCTCCAGGAGGTCCACGACATGGCCCGGGAGGTTCGGAAGCCGCTCGGCCCACATCGGCAGATTCTCACGCGTAGCTCCCACGATCCGGCGCACGCCGACCCGCTCGCTCATCCAACGCTCCAAGGACGGCTTGGCCGCATGCCACATGTCCAGGTCGGGGCACAGGTGTCGCGCCACCCCTTCGATGTTGACCAAGGTTTTTTGCAACAGCAGGAGCTGGGGCAGGATCTCCATCCTGAAACGCTGCGCGGTCTGGAACAGGCGCAGCAACAGATGGCCAAAGGAGACATCCTTGATCGGGCGCTCGAACATCGGTTCGCACACCGAGCGGATCGCGAACTCGAAGTCATCGACGCGCGTGCCCGCAGGGACCCAACCCGATTCCACGTGCAGCTCCGCCACACGCCGATAATCGCGTTTGAGAAAGGCTAAGAAATTATTGGCTAAATAGCGTTGGTCGAATTCGCTCAATGAGCCCATGATCCCAAAATCGACCGGTACGATCTTAGCCAGCTCGTCGCCCCGAGGGGGGATCACGAAGAGGTTGCCGGGATGCATATCCGCATGGAAAAAGCGATCCCGAAATACCTGCGCAAAAAACAATTGCACACCGACCTCGGCCAGCCTTCTAAGATCCACCCCGGCCTTGCGCAGGGCATCGAGGTTGTCGATCGAGATCCCCGATATCCGCTCCATCACCAGCACGTCGCGGTGGGTCAGGTCCCATTCGATGGCGGGAACATGAATCTCGCTCGATCCTTCGAAGTTCCGTTTCAATTGCGAGGCGCTCGCGGCCTCGCGCACCAGATCAAGCTCATCGAGTATGATCTTTTCGTACTCCGCGATCACCCGTGTTGGCCTCAACCGCCGCCCCTCGCTCCAGTAGCGCTCCGCGAAGTTGGCAAGGATATCCAGCAGGCTGAGGTCGCGGCGGATGATCTTTTTGATCCCCGGCCGCACGACCTTGACCACCACGTCGCGGCCGTTTAGAAGCTTTGCCGCGTGGACCTGGGCGATCGACGCCGAGGCCAAGGGCTGCTCGTCGAATTCCGTAAAGACCAGCTGTAACGGGCGCCCGTAGGCGGCTTCGACGATCTTACGCGCCTCGCTACCGGGAAAGGGAGGCACGTGGTCTTGCAAATTCGCGAACTCCTCCGCGATATCGTCCGGGATCAAATCGCGCCGGGTGGACAGCACCTGACCGAATTTAACGAAGATGGGACCGAGGTCCTCGAGGACATGCCGGAGCCGTTCCGCGCGCGGGGCATAGCCGGAGCGTGTCCAGTTCCACGGCAGCACGTATAAAAGAAACCGAATCGGCCGGAAAAGGTGGGTCGCCAGAATGATTTCATCGAGGCCATGGCGGATCAGGACCCGCTGGATCACCAGCAAGCGCAGGAACTGGCCGATGCCGATCACGTGGGCGGCGCCTCTACCGCCCTTCCTAAGCGCCCGTAGAGCCGCTTGATCCGCGCGTCCAGGCGATCGATGTCGCTGCGCAACTCATCGACATCGGCCAAGAACTGCCGGATCTGCCATCGCTCCGGCAATAACTCGGCCTCATTGCGGAGGTACTCGGCGATGTCGCGCTCGAGCGTCGCGCGCGTCTGCGAAAGCCACTGCGCGGCCGCGCGTCCCCCGTTTCCGAGTTGATGCGCGGCGACATCGCCGAGGTAACCGGAGAGCAATTCCTCCCAATCCACGCTAAACGCAGCAAGGAGCGACTGCAGGTGCCGGCCAAGCGCGACGTCGCCGATGATCTCGACACCGCTCGCGACGCCCGTGCCCTCGGTGTCGGCGCTCATCGCTAGCAGCGCCAGCGGCGTGCCCCGGACCCGCACGTGCACCTCGCCTGAATGATCGGCGCGCAGCCGAATCGCGGCCGCTTCCGGCAAGAGATAGATCGTCTGCCCGAGGCCCGCCAGCTCCACGGCAATGGTTTTTCCTGCCATGGCCTTCAGGCGCTCAAGCGCCTCGGGGTCGAGTCGCAACAGCGACCCCAACACTCGCTCCATTAAGCTTAGCAGCGCGGGCGGGAGACGTGCGCCGGCGACACCGGATCCCGTCAAAGCTTGTACCCGCGATGCACCGCAACGATCCCGCCACTGAGGTTATAGTAACTCGTAAGCTCGAATCCGGAGCCGTTCATCATGGCTTTCAAGGTCTCTTGATCGGGGTGCATCCGGATCGACTCGACGAGGTAGCGATAACTCGCTTTATCACCGGCAATCAGTTGTCCCAGCACCGGAATCACTTTGAATGAATACAGATCGTAGATGCTTTGCAGGAGCGGAACTTTGAGGCGGGAAAACTCCAGGATCACCACGCGCCCTCCATAACGCAACACGCGATGCATCGACACGAGCGCGCGCTCCTTCGCCGTCACATTGCGCAAGCCGAACGCGATCAGGATGGCATCGAAGCTCTGCTCGGGAAACGGCAGTTGCTCGGCGTTGGCAAGCACGACATCGACATTGCTTGCCAGGCCGCGATCGAGAAGGCGATCGCGGCCGAGCCGCAACATGGGGCCATTGATGTCTGAGAGAACGACCCGCCCCCCGGCACCTACCTCGGGCCCGATCAAGGCGCTCACATCGCCGGTGCCCCCGGCCAGGTCCAAGATCCGTTCGCCGTGTTTGATACCGGCGACGGCGACGGCGAAGCGCCTCCACAGCCGATGCGCTCCCCCGGACATCAAATCGTTCATCAAATCATACCGCGGCGCCACCGAGGCAAACACGCCGGCGACTCGCCGTGCTTTTTCTTCGCCGCGGATCCTTTGAAAACCAAAATCCGTGGCCTCGCTCATGAGGACGCCGAGCGGCGCTGGTAACCCGCTTCCCGTAATGCATCCAAGTACTTCATCCAGTAGCGGTCCCTATGCATTCCAAGATCATACAAATAACTCCAGGAATAGAGCCCGGTGGCGTGCCCGTCATCGAAGCTGAGCCTAACGGCGTAGTTGCCCACCGGTTCGATGAGCGTGATGTTGACCTGCTCTTTCCCGGTCTGAAGCACGGCCGTCTCCGGGCCGTGGCCTTTGACGTCCGCCGAGGGCGAGTAGACGCGCAATAGCTCACACGGGAGATCAAAACGATTGCCGTCGTTGAACGTGATCTCGAGCAGGCGCGATTTGCGGTGCAATTTGATCTCGGCCGGAAGGGGTTTTTCAGCCATCGCGTGGGCTGTTATAAGCCTGTCATAAGATATATCTTGCGATGTCATCGTCGCGCGCGAGCTCGCCCAGTTGCCCATCGACGTAGGCGGCGTCGATGTCCACATCTACAACCTCGCCGCTCCCGGCGCTATAAGAGATGGTCTCTAGCAAGCGCTCGAGCACGGTGTGCAGGCGCCTTGCCCCGATGTTCTCCGTCCTTTGATTGACTTGCCAGGCGACCTCGGCGATGCGTGCTATCCCCGACTCGGCGAAACGCATGCTCACTCCTTCCGTCGCCATCAAGGCGATGTATTGCTCGGTCAACGAGGCGTCCGGTTCGGTCAGTATGCGCACAAAATCTTGTACTGTAAGGGCGTCGAGCTCGACACGGATGGGTAAGCGTCCTTGCAGCTCGGGAATGAGATCCGAGGGCTTGGAGAGATGAAAGGCCCCCGAAGCGATGAATAGGATATGGTCGGTCTTCACCATCCCGTACTTGGTGGAAACCGTGCAACCTTCCACCAGGGGCAATAAATCGCGCTGCACGCCCTCGCGAGATACGTCCGGGCCGCTAAATTCCGAACGCCGGGCCACCTTGTCGATCTCGTCCAGGAAGACGATGCCATGCTGCTCCGCTCTTTGTATGGCCTGAGATTTAATTTCATCTTCGTTGATGAGCTTGGCCGCTTCCTCCTCCACGAGGAGCTTGCGTGCCTCGGCGATATGTAACCTCCGGGTGCGCGTACGACCGCTCCCCAGGTTTTGAAACATCGATTGGAGCTGGCCCGTCATCTCTTCCATTCCCGGGGGGGCCATGATCTCGACCCCGATGCGCGGGGCGTTCAGCTCGGCTTCGATCTCCCGCTCATCCAGCGTACCGTTGCGCAACATCTGGCGAAAGCGATCACGCGTCGTCGATCCTTCGTCGGCATTCGCGAGATCGAGTGTCCCGCTGATGCGCGCCGCCGGTAACAGAATGTCCAGGATCCGCTCCTCGGCCGCCGCCTCCGCCGCGCGCCGGACGCCCGCCATGGCTGCTTCGCGGATCATCTTGACCGCTACATCGACCAGATCGCGGACGATCGTTTCCACGTCCCGCCCCACGTAACCGACCTCGGTAAACTTCGTCGCCTCGACTTTGATGAACGGCGCCTGGGCAAGCTTCGCGAGACGCCGCGCGATCTCGGTCTTGCCTACCCCGGTGGGGCCTATCATCAAGATATTCTTGGGCGTGATCTCGTTCCTCAAATCGCCGCTCACCCGCATTCGCCGCCAGCGATTGCGCAGCGCGATCGCCACGGCCCGCTTGGCGGCCGTTTGGCCGATGATATGTTTATCCAACTCGGCGGCGATCTGCCGCGGGGTTAATTCACTCATGCAGTATCATCAGGCTTAGTCACTTTCCGCTTCCAGTTCCTCGACCGTCAGGTTGGCGTTGGTGTAAATGCAGATCTCGGCGGCGATCTTAAGCCCCGCCTCCACGATGGCGCGGGCCCCCAATTCGGTGTGCTGCAAAAGCGCCGTCGCCGCCGCCTTGGCGTAGGGTCCGCCCGATCCGATGGCCATCACATGGCCCTCGGGCTCGATCACATCCCCGGTCCCCGAAATGATGAGCGAGGTCCTCGCATCCGCCACGACCAAGAGCGCCTCCAAGCGCCGCAAGGCCCGGTCGGTACGCCAGTCCTTGGCAAGCTCGACCGCCGCGCGCGTGAGGTTGCCTTGATGTTTTTCCAGCTTGCCCTCGAAACGCTCGAATAAGGTAAACGCATCTGCGGTTCCGCCAGCGAAACCGGCCAAGATGCGATCATTGTGCATACGCCGCACCTTGCGCGCATTGCTTTTCATGACCGTATTGGCAAACGACACTTGTCCGTCCCCGCCGATCACGACGCGGCTCCCCCGGCGCACGGAGAGTATGGTCGTACCTTCAAAGTGGGGTGCCATGGATCTTATCCATCGAAACGGGTTAGTTTGAGAGAGGCGAATTCTACAACACTCCGCGCGACAACGCGCAGCCCGAGAACTCGTTCAACCCTCAGAGCTTGTGAAGAAATCGTAGCGAGCAAGTCCGAGCGCCAGAAGCCGCGGAGCGAGCGACGAGACATATCAACTCGATAGGCGAGGAGCACGCGAGCACGCGACGCAGCGATCGGGATGCGCAGTAGATTTATTCATAAGCTCTTAGCGGCGGCGCGCCCGCGGATGGGCAGCGTCATAAACCCGCGCCAGATGCTGAAAATCGAGATGCGTATACACCTGTGTCGTACTGATATTGGAATGGCCCAGGAGCTCCTGCACCGCCCGCAGATCACCGCTCGACTCCAAGAGGTGACTAGCAAAGGAATGGCGCAGCATATGCGGATGTACGCGCCGGTCAATGCCCTGGGAAAGCCCCCATCGCAACACGCGGTATTGCACCGAGCGCACGCTGATACGCGCGCCACGGCGACTCACGAACACCGCCGTTTGTTCCCCGCCGACCCATTCCGCCCGAGCCACCGACCAGGCGCGCAACGCCTCGATCGCGTATCGGCCTACCGGGACGATGCGGTGTTTATTGCCCTTACCTTTCACCCGCACCTCACGCTCGCGCAGATCGAGATCATGCAGGTTCAATCCGACCAGCTCGGACACCCGGAGCCCCGAGGAGTACAACAGCTCGAGCAGCGCGCGATCGCGAAGCGCGAGCGGATCGGCCGCGCCGATAGCAAGCAGACGCCCGGCTTGGTCTACGTCCAAGAGCTTCGGCAACTTGCGCGCCGCCTTGGGCGCGCGCACCGCTTTGGCCGGATTTCGCGTCAAGCGGCCTTCGTATTCCAGGAACTCGCAATAAGCGCGCAACGCCGACAGCGAGCGTTGCAGGCTCTTGCCGCTGATTCCGCCGCGGTGGCGCCAGGCCACGAAATCGCGCACGCACTTCTCATCGATTGCTTCGGGAGTTGTGATCTCCTGCCGGCGGCAATAGTGCGTAAAGCCGCCTAGATCCCGGCGATAAGCGGCCTGGGTATGCGGCGAGCGTTGCTGCAGACCCGCGAGAAACGCCGTGACCGTGACCTCCCATCGATCCGTTGCCATGGCCGGCAATCAATCCGCTATCCAAGGATCGATGATCTGGCTCACCACCTCGGCAAGCTGAGCGAGAAAATCGACCCCCATGCCGGAAGCGTAGCGGCGCGCATCGAAGCTGCCAACGCCGAGCACCCCGCTCCACCGGCGGCGCGCGAGCGGCAGCAGAACGGCAGAACCGTTCTCTCCCCGCGCGGCGCCGAACAAGGCATCTCGTTGCGAGGGCTCAAGCCCTCCGCATCGTGGGTGCATTCCGGCAATCAGCGCGGCGAACACGTCCCGTTCGGCAGCGTCACGGCCAAGGAACTCCGGCACCGGCTCGCCGTTGACCGGCCGCGGCGCCGCGAACACTTTGAGCGCCACAAAGTCAGCCCGAAAATCCTCCATCAAGGCTCGATAGAGCGTAGCTATCGTTACCTTGATGTCATCGCTCCCGAGGAGCTTGATCGTCAGTTCATGCAAACGCCGCCGCAGATCGTCGTTCTCCGCCGCAATCGTTAACAGCTCACGGTACTTACTTTCAAGCCGCCGGTACTGTTCGCGTAAGGCGGCCACCTGGCGCTCGACCAACGACACCGCCTCGCCCGTCACATGGGGCACGGCGATCTCGGCCAAGACAGCCGGATGCTCGACGAAAAACTGCGGATGCGCTTTCAGGTACGCAGCGACCACGGCATCAGCGCCCTCTCCGATCC
Organism: Gammaproteobacteria bacterium; assembly: GCA_050740435.1. Taxonomy (GTDB): domain Bacteria; phylum Pseudomonadota; class Gammaproteobacteria; order JACCXJ01; family JACCXJ01; genus USCg-Taylor. The sequence goes on along the minus strand of JBOIDL010000040.1, from coordinate 3,538 downwards.
GCGACGGGTCTTTGCTCGTCATAACGTCATGCGCGCATCGAACACCTTGGTCGCGGGTCCCGTCATCCACACCTGCTGCCCGGCGCCCTGCCAGCGAAGCGTCAACTGCCCGCCGGGTAAGGCCACGTTTACCTCGGGATTCAATAAACCGAGCCGTCTCCCTGCGACCACGGCGGCACACGCCCCGGTGCCGCAGGCGGGCGTCTCGCCGGCGCCGCGCTCGAAAACTCGCAAGCGAATATGGCCCGCGTCGATGACCTGCATGAAACCGACATTGGCGCCTTGCGGAAATCTCCAATGCCTACCGATCGCCGGACCGAGCTCGCCGACCGGCGCCCGGTCGGTGTCTGAGACGCGCAGCACCGCATGGGGATTCCCCATCGAGACCGCGGCCACGCTCACCCGGCCGCCGTTGACCTCAAGTTCATAGGTGTCGGCCTCGCGCTCCGCGAGCAACGGTATCTCTGCGGGCACCAGACGGGGCGCCCCCATAGCGACCCGGACTTGCCCATCGTCTTGACAATAAAGATGACTGATCCCCGCAAGCGTTTCCACGATGATGGTGTCTCGATCCACCCAACCCGTAGTCCGCAAGTAGCGCGCGACACACCTCGCGCCGTTACCGCACTGTTCTGCTTCGCCACCGTCCGCGTTAAAGATGCGGTAGTTGGCATCGACCCCCAAACGCCTAGGCCGCCCGACCAGCAACACCTGATCGCAGCCCACGCCCAATCGTCGATCGGCGATCCGCATGATCTGCTCCGGTGATAATGAGATACCCGATGATAGACCATCGACCAACACAAAGTCGTTGCCCAGCCCGTGCATCTTCGTCAGGTTGATTTCCATGCGCTAAGGGTACAAGCAGCCATCGGAGTTGGAAAGCGCGCTACCTCCTGCGAAGATGCAGTTCCATCGTCATTGCGCTGGGGCTGTAGTATAAAATACCCGGAGCGTCCCGAACTCGCCGAGACAGGCAATGAATAGTCCTTTGAACGTGGTCGAAGTCGATCAAGACAATTTTGACGCGCAGGTGCGACAACGCTCGCGGGTCATTCCCGTGCTCGTGGACTTTTGGGCACCGTGGTGCGCGCCGTGCCGCGTCCTCTCCCCGATCCTGGCGAAGCTGGGACAAGAGTATCAAGGCCGGGTCGTGGTCGCGACGGTTGATACGGATAAAAATCAGCGCCTCGCGCTGGAGCACCGCATACAAAGCATCCCCGCCGTCAAGCTCTACAAAAACGGGGAGGTCATCGACGAATTCTTGGGCGTGCAGCCGGAAAGCGTGATCCGTGTCCTCTTGGACCGCCACATTGAGCGCGCATCCGATCGTCAACGCGCGGCGGCCGCGGCGGCGCTCGGGCGCGGCGACGCCGACGCCGCCGAGCGGTTGCTGCGGCAAGCGCTTGTGATGGACCCGGACAACCAACGCCTGCATCCGGATCTAGCCGGCGTGCTCGTCGAGCGGGGCCGTTTTGAAGAAGCTCACGGAATCATCGCGGACCTCCCCGCCCAGCGCCAATTGGACGAGGACATCAGGGCGCTGAGGATCCGCATCGATTTCGCGCGCGTGGCCCACGCGGCGCCCGAGGAAGCAATGCTCAAGCAGCGTATCGATGCCGATCCCGGCGATTGCGAGGCACGCTATCAGCTCAGCGCCCGGTTAATCATGGGTGGCCGGTTCGAACCCGCCCTGGAGCAGCTGATGGAGATCATCCGCCGGGATCGCAAGTATCGCGACGATGGTGCGCGCAAAGCCATCGTGGACGTGTTTACCTTGCTCGGGGCACAGGACCCCTTGGTAAGGCGCTATCGCGCGCTGATGTCCTCGGCACTGTACTAAGAGCTTGTGAAAGAATCTGCTGCGCTCGGGATCTGGCGTTCCGGCGGTGCTCGGAATCCTCATGTATTTCAACATACATTCCGGTTACTGCGCTCCGGCGGAACGCGACTTCCCTTCGCTCGCGACGATTATTTCACAACCTCTAAGGACGCCCTGCAAAAGGTACTGCGCAGCCCAGTCTGCTTTGTCGCTGCTCGCGCCTCACTCGCCTATCGCAGAGCCAACCTGCGAGCCACGAGAGGCGAAGCGCGAGGTGGCGAGTCAGGTTGAGCGACGTGTTAGTTATGCGTCCGATAGGCTCGCTCACCTTGGAACCAGTTCAACCTCTACCAGGGCGGGGTTCCCGTCGCCCTCGCCATGGATGCAGTAGGTGAAAACGAGAATACGCCCGTTCTCCCGAAAAAGTTCGGGATGGAGATAGGGACAGTAGATCAGCCCGGCAAAGTCCTTGCCGAGCTTGCCGCCCAACGCGAGCACGCGAGTTGGGTTGCTCCAGGGACCCCAGGGATGTTCGGCCGTTCGCAGATAAACCGAACGGGGATCCTTCGTCTGGCCGCCGACGTGCAGCATAACAAAGCGGTCGAGATGACCGTTCCATGCGACGGAAACCTGTCCCCAGACGTCGCTGACCAGCGGGACACTCTGTGTCTGGGACGACGAGAAACGATTGCCAGGACCCGTCCAGAATTCATAGGCTGCCGGTTCGTGGATACGTGCAATCGAAACGCGCGAGAGAAAGGTCGCGCTTCCCACACCTTTCTTCCCGATGGAATACAGGTACAGATAGCTATCATCGCGGGCGAGGATGCCATGCGGCAAGACAGGCAAGGGCGGTTGGCTGCCGGGTTGCACGACACGCGTGAATGTCCAAGAGTTGCCCTTGGCCTCGGCCAGACCGATGCCGTCATCCTGAAAGTTAAATGATCCCGCGCCGCCGCCGAGCCGAATACGGTTAAAAAAAAGATAGGTCATTCCAGCAGCGTGCACGCCACCAGCCGGCCAGACACGGTGCTTGTCCCAGGATTCCGGCGGCTCCAGCGGCAACAGGAACGCCACCCGCCCGTCGGCTCCCGCCAGGTACTCTGCGGTAGGCCCATTCTTCGTCACAAAGACGCGGGCGACTGAACTGCTGACCGCACCTTCAATACGGTCCGTTCCATCCGGGATCTTACTGCCTACAAAAGTATCGCCGTAGGTCCACAGTGCCGATCCGTCCGGGAGCAGGAGCGCGTTCGCGCCGTCCTGGGAAAGGATTTTTGCGCTGCGCGCGGCAGGCTGCCAGAAGTTCTCTTGCTGCTTCGCGTGCACCTCGTAGCGACCCAGCACCAATCGCTCGGAATCCCGAGTTGAGCACGCGCATAAACCGGGAAGCGTTACGAGTGTAAGGAAGGTGTAGTGGTTCAATCTCCTCATATCGATCGCGGCAGGACGCCCAACTACATGATGTGCTGCGTAATTTCGCACCGCTTGCTCGCGACACTTTTGCAGAGCTTCCCTAAGCCGCCGGCGCGGACGGCTGCGGGGCGCCTTTCAATGATCGTGCTTCGCGGGCGACTGCTCGAAGGCGGCGAGCTTCTCGGGCGCCGCTTCTTTTTGATACTTGGCCTTCCAGTCGCGATACGGCATCCCGTAGATGATTTCCCGCGCCGTTTCATCGCTGATTTCGACGCCGCGTTCCTGCCCAGCCTCACGGTA
>JBOIDL010000039.1:0-23471 GCA_050740435.1 Gammaproteobacteria bacterium | reverse complement strand
AGATCGTGCGCCGCGCGAGAAACCACAGGAAGGGCAGGAGGAACAGAACGCCGATGAGTCGCCCCCACAGGCGGTGCAGGTATTCGAGCCAGTAGATGGATTTGAATTGGGAGAGGTCCATGCCGCGGTTGAGCTTCTGGTATTCCGGGAACTGCCGGTAGGAGGCAAAGGCCTCTTCCCAATCTGCGTCGGACAGGGGCGGCAGGACCCCCGTGACCGGGCGCCACTCGACGATGGAGAGGCCCGCGTGCGCGAGCCGGGTCACCCCGCCCAGGACCACCATGACGGCGATCGCCGCGCACACGAGCAAGAGCCAGACGGCCACCGCGCGCCGGGGCGGCGGGGATGGGCGGTGGAGAGGGGCGCTCATGCGCGGCTTTTTCAGAAACTCTGAGCCCTCGTACGCGGCGCGTTCACTGTACCGCCGCCGTCCCCTTGCAGGTCTCGACGAAGGCCGGTTCCGAGCGCACGCAGGCGTCCCGCCGCGGCCCGGCCTCGGGATAGAGCGACACGAGCATCTCCCCGACCGTCCCGTAGCAGCCGGCCTTCTGCTCGCCGGGGAGCGCGCGACATACCGCGAGCCCGCGTTCGGGATCGGCATGGGTCAGAATGAAGTCCTTGACCGCGCCGCTCAGGCACTCCTGCTGCCGTTCCGGACGGCCCAACTGGCACAGCGTGACGGTCTTCTGCACATCGCGCAGGGTGAAGCCGCTGATATCACGGCCCATGCTCTGATAACAGATCGTGACGAACGCTTCCGGGGCCTTGTCGCACTGAGCGAAGGCCTTCGCGAAATCGTAGCCGGAAAAGGTCAGGATCGCCGAGCTCTGCATGAGATAGCAGGCACGCAGATAGCGCTCTGCCAAGGCCGAGCAGGGATAGTGGGGGTTCTCTGGATTCAAGAAGCTCTTGTGGTGGGCGTGGTGGCCTTCGTCGGAGCCATGGCGGAGGTTGTTCTGGAAGCTCACGATCACTTCCATGAATACCCCGCCGTAGCACGACTCGCGGTCCCAGTCGGTCGGCAGGGCGTCGCAGAAGGCCAGGCTCTTCAGGACATCGTGCTGGAAGTTGATGGTGAGGCCATGGCCCAGGCCATGGACGCAGTTGTACTTCTCGAACAGGCTGCGCTTCGTTTTGCCCTCGTCCTCGCAGAGCGGTACGACGTGCCGCGGCTGGATCTCGGGCAAGCTGCCCAGGTAGCCCTCAAGCACCCCGTGGTAGCAGCCGGACCAGAAGGTGTCCCGGCAGTGGGACATCGCCACACGCGCATCCTTATAGAAAGCGAACGAACGCCTCCCGATGTGGTGCACGAGCGGATGGGCCTCGCGTAGGGCGACCGGATCGTCTACGCCGGAGCCCCGGACAAGAAAAGCAGGCGGGGCCCGGTCTAGCGACCGGGACCCCGCCTCCTTAGCCGAGCTTCGGGCCTGGCTCAGGACTACGGCACGCTTGTCGTCGTTTCGCAGCCGAAGGCCCGGTCGGATCCAGTGCCTCCAGCGCAGGAATCGTTACCTGCCCCGCCAACCATGGCGTCGTTGCCATTCTCCCCGAACAGCTGGTCGGCGCCATTTTGCCCGAACAGCTTGTCGGCGCCATTTTGCCCGAACAGCCCGTCCCTGCCATTCCCTCCACAGATGACGTCGTTGCCCCCTCGACCACGGACCACGTCGTTCCCACCGCGTGCGGCGATGACATCTGCCCCCGGCGTACCGGTGATCACCTCGCCGCTGTTGGTCCCGACGATGGTCGCCGTTAGACCGTTACACGTGAGCGCCGGCAAGGTAGTGGTTGTGGTCGTCGTCGTCGGCCGCAGGGTTGTGGTGGTCGTCGTCGTCGGCATTAACGTCCAGCCGAGATCAACGAGCAGACAGGGATCGATGTCGGGAACGAGCAGAGGACCCATGTAAGAGGGTTCCATCAACTGGTTGGGCGAAAGCGTCGTGCTCCAGTGTGCCACCGAAGAACCGGGTTGTCCCGGGTTCGGTGCGAACATCTCGATATGGCCTGTTGCGTGCCGGCCGGCGGTCAGTACGCTACCGCAAGCGATAGCATCCGTGCCGGTCCAATGCAGATTCCCGGAGTTCCTGCTGGCCGTGAACCGCTCTGCATCGGTCATGGTCGGAAAGAGCTCGCCCGTCGTGTGGTTTTCGAGAAGACGCATGTAGGCGTCGTCGGAACCCATGAGCTTGGCGCCCGTCGCGAGATTTACGGTCGATAGGAATCCTAAGCCGTGCGTGATCTCGTGCAGTACCACTGTCACGAAGTCGATCTTGGTTCCGGGTGGGCTTCCATCCAGCCCGTAGTACCAGACGTTGGGAAACGCGCAAATGGTGCCGATGCTGCTGTTGAACTGCGCTCGGATATCGTCTATAGCGCTACCATCAGTGCCCGTCAGGGCGTTTCTCAGCGCCTCGACATACCAAGTGTTAGCGAACGGCGCCCCGACGAAGTTGCGAAAGATAAAATTAGGCCCCGCCGAACCCAGAGTAGCACGCGTGGCGCTGCACGTGAGCGGGTTGAACTGGGCGTTTATTCTAATTTCGACGGTGCTGTTGATGATGCCGCCCCAGATATTGGCGGCGGCCTGGAAGGCCTGTAAGCGCTGTGCGCCCAAGGTCGCGCCGGTGTTTCCCCCCGCCGCCGAGTCCGGATCGGGTGCGCCCGGATCGTTGAAGCCTTCATTGGCTCCATCGTTATTGACAACCGTGACTGTTGCGCCCGCGTGCGCCGGGTCTGCAAAACCAAGCGAGGCCAGGAAGCAAACAAGAGCCCAAGCGCAGCTACTTGTGAGAAGCTTCTTCCTCATGGTCGTTCTCCGTCGTTTCTTGTGTGGAATGCGCAATTCGAATCCCTATGGGTGGCTCAATACCGGACCCGGCGATTCATCGCGATGGCGGATGGCAGGCTTACCATCCGGGCCTATCGTGGCTTCCAGGGGCGTTTGGAAGCGTCCCTGCACGTCCACCATGTCGCCGCCCTCGGGCCCCGGCGCTTCCAGCAGCACGGGCTCGGGCAGCGCGGCGCTCGGGGTTACCAAAGGTTCGGCGCCCTTCGGTGGCTGCTCCAAGAACTCGCCGGTCTTCGGGTCGACATAGACCTTCATCCCGGCGCCCGCGCTTGGAGCGTTCACAGCAGGGGATGGCTTCGCCCTGTCGCCCGTGCCCCCCGCCTGCGCACCGATACACACGACTGAGAAAACACCTACCAATGCGGACGTTTTCAGACTTTGTTTCATGACATATCTCCTCAACTCGGTTAGGTATGGGGTACCGAGATCGTTACAAAATCAAGACGTGGTGAAATCAGGAGGAATCTGGGGATTTACTGAGTCTTGCAACTCCTTTGATTTTAGAGTTGTTATTCCCTGCCGTTCCGCAGCGGGTCATGCTAAACCCCCTGCGTTGACGCTCTGCACTGTAGGGCAAAACGCCAGCGTGTATAGCGGAAAATAGACTATCCCAGGTCTATAACAATAGTCAAGCTATGGAATCTGGCCTTTCTGTTCAGACGGAAAGCCTTGAGAGATTCCGTGAATCCTGATAGGCCGCATACCACTTTGCGCCGGCATCGGCGCTCAGCGCGCTGCACGTGCTCGAGAGCTTACAGAGACACGAGAAGCGGGTGTTGTACTGGTTCCCAAGCTCTGGCTTGGGAACCAGTAAAGCAGTTACTGCGCAGCCCATCTGCTTTGGTGCGTGCTCGCTCGTCGCTCGCCTTTCTACCTGATATGTCTCGCGACTCGCTCCGCGGCTTCGCGCATCTGGGCTTGCTCGCGACACTTTTTCAGAGCTTCCTTAGAGGTGGCCCGCAAGCTTGGATCGCGGATTTCGGGTTGAAATTTAAGGCGGACCGATCTGTCTAACTGGTTATGTTTTTTGCAGGGGAATGTGCTGTGCAATGAGGAGGTCATTTATGAACGCAGTCACCACTCCAAGCTTGAACCGTTTTGCCGCGCGCCATCATCTCGCCGGATTGAGTCCGCCCTCGCTGGCGGCCGTCGCCACCGATCAGCCCGGCTACAGCATCGATAAGGCCCGGCGTTTCCTCGCGTTTCAACAGCGCATCCAACAGGAACTGCTGCGGCACCGGGTGATCATCGCCAACCCCTACACGGCCTGGTTCCGCCGCGGCGCACAATCCGGCGAACAGATCAGGGCGTTCATCGTTCAATTTTCCGTCTTTTCCAATCTCTTTCTGGTTGCGCAACTCTATAAAACCATCAACGCCGACTCTCTCGAAGGCATGCGGGCCTCGAAAGAGATCCTCGCCAACGAGATCGGTGTGGTCTTCAACCCAGGCAAGGATTCGGCCCGCCGCCAGGATGAGCACACTGACCCAAAGCTTGTCTCGACGGAGGGCACCGTCGAAGGCGGCACCTTCCGTTTCCGGGCCGCGCATTTCGAGTGGCTGCTGCGCATCGCCGCTAAGCTGGGTCTGGGATTTAACGATGTCGGCAAGCGCCGGCACGGCACATCCGCGACCTTGTTTTTCTGCGACGAGTTAGCGCGACTCTACGGCAACGAAGACTACCAGATCTCGCAAGCGGCCAGTTTCGCCGTGGAAAATTGGGCCGCGGCCGGTTTTTGGAAGGATCTCATCGAAGGCTTCGAGAAGTTCAATGCGCGCAGCGGAGCCGATCTACCACTGGCGTTTTTCACCTGGCACGAACGCTTGGAGTCGCAACATGCCCGCCACACGCAGGAAGAGCTCGAGGAGCTTTACTTTCATCGGACCTTAGACGAAGACGCCTTCATACGCTACGGCAATGAAATGCTGGACGGAGTCGCGGCCTTTTGGGACGGCTTGGAGGCACAGCGAAAAGTCGGTAACATCTGAGAAACATATCCCTAGGGGCGGCTCCGAATCTTCCTACGACACCTCGTTCGGATCGCACAGCTGACTCAGGGGCACCGCACTTTTCGGTCACTGGTCTCTGCGCGAATAGGGATCGATTTGGCGCCTTCACCATTTCCATCTCTAAACCGCTGTGCTATCGTGGTTGCAACTATTGCAACCCACCATAGTTTATGGCGACCACCACACTTGGAATCAAGCTCGACGAAGAAACACGCGAACGCCTGAAAGCCCTCGCTGAAGATAAGGATCGCGCCACGCACTGGCTAATCAAGACCGCCATCTTAGACTACTTGGATAAGGAGGAGCGGGCGCAACGCGAGCGACGCGAGGACTTGGAGCGGTGGGGGCGCTACATGTTGACCGGAGAGTCTATTGGCCATTCGGCTGCGTTGGAATGGTTTGACGCGCTCGCTAAGGGCGTGCGCAAGCCGTGCCCACGGTAGCGTGGTTACCGGAAGCCCTAGAGGACGTGGGCCGCCTCGATTTTCTCGCTGAGAGGCACTTACAAGCAGCACGGAACGCCATCGGCTGCATCCAAGCCGCGGCTAATATTCTCGAACAGCACCCTGAAGCGGGTAAACCGATGGACGATGACACCGGACGTCGCGAGATATTCGCGGCTTTCGGCGCCGGGGCGTATGTATTGCGCTATCGACTCAACGTGCAAGGCGAACCGGTCATCATACGTGTGTGGCAGAGTCGTGAGGCGCGCATGTAGGCTATCAGCAAGTGAAAAACGACCACAATGGAAGCCGACCTCCTCATTAAAGCGCGCTGGATCGTTCCCGGCGACCCCGAAGGTCGGGTCTTCGAAGCGCACGCCCTCGCGGTACGCGATGGCGCCATCGTCGATGTACTCCCGAGCGCCGAGGCGGAGCACTGCTGGCGCGCCCGCGAGGTGCTCAGTCTCGACCGGCATGTTCTGATTCCGGGATTGATCAATGCCCACACGCATGCCGCCATGGCGCTCTTCCGCGGGCTCGCCGACGATCTGCCGCTCATCGATTGGCTCACTCGCCACATCTGGCCCGCCGAGCAGCGCTGGGTAGCCGATGAATTCGTGCGCGCCGGCACGCGGCTTGCCGCCGCCGAGATGCTGCGCGGGGGCACGACCTGTTTCAATGATATGTATTTCTTCCCCAACCGAGTCGCCGAGGTGGCCGCGGAGGCGGGCATGCGCGCCGTCGCCGGCTTGATCCTGATCGATTTTCCAACCCCTTGGGCCGCGGACGCGGACGAGTACTTGAGCAAGGGTCTGCGCGTACACGACGCCTTTCGTGCTCATCCGCTTATTCACTTTGCCTTCGCGCCGCACGCGCCGTATACGGTCTCCGATGCGCCGCTGGAGCGCATCGGCACGCTCGCCGAAGAGTTGGATCTGCCCATCCATATACACGTGCACGAGACAGCGCACGAAGTAGACAAGGCCATCGACGCGACCGGTGAACGGCCGCTCGCCCGTCTCGCCCGGCTGGGCCTGCTGTCACCGCGCCTCAGCGCCGTGCATATGACCCAAATGACCGCGACCGACATCGACGAGTGCGCACGGCATGGCATTAATATCGTGCATTGCCCGCGCTCGAACCTCAAGCTCGCGAGCGGATTTTGCCCGGTCGGGGCGCTGCAACAAGCCGGGATCAATGTGGCGCTCGGCACCGACGGGGCGGCGAGCAACAATTCCCTCGACATGCTGAGCGAAATGTCCACCGCGGCGCTCCTCGCCAAGGGCGTGGCGGGCGACCCGTGCGCGGCGCCGGCCGGCTCGGCGCTCTGCATGGCTACCTTGAACGGTGCGCGCGCGCTCGGCATCGACGCCATCACGGGTTCGCTCACCATCGGCAAGCAAGCGGATATCGCCGCGATCGATCTAGGCGGTATCGAAACGCAACCGGTCTACGATCCGATCTCGGCGCTCGTGTACGCGGCTAACCGCGAGGCGGTGACGGACGTCTGGGTCGCCGGCCGCCGCCTCCTGCGCAACCGCGAGTTGCTGACCCTGGATGAAGCCGCGATTCTGCGCGAGGCGGAGCGATGGCGTGCGCGCATCCAGGCGGCGCGGTAAAAATCCTGAAGTATCCCCTTTACCACGTGTATTCCAAACCCACCTTGGCGGTGATCAATTCGTCGGTGTCAACCTCAACAGATATGAAGGGGTTCACGTGTTTGTTGATTTCGATGTCGTATTCCACGCCCGCCAGGACGGCGGAGGAGCCATCCTCGCCGTCGGCCGGGGAGGTGTTCCCGAAGACTTCCGCAAAGAAACTCAAGTTCTCGGTTACGCCATAATCGAGGGAGAAGGTATAGATGAATTGGTCCTTCAAGTCCTTTCCTGCCGGGGAGCCAAACGTTTCGTACTCGAGCTCCAGGTTCAAATCCAATTCGCCGAATTCCTTTCCGGAGATAACGGCAGCGGAATAGTCGGCCTTACCGGTGCCGATCTCCCGGTTGTCGGCGGTGGGAATTTTAACTTTCCCCGCCAGCACGATCGCCGGCCACGGGCCCTCCCCCCCGATGGCCAGATAGGCCAGGGTGAAATCCGTGTCCCCGATTCCACTAGCGTCGGGTTCATCCTCCGGCATCTGGCGTTCCCACAAGACCGGCTCCAGAAGAAGCTGAATGCGATCGCTCGGGGCATATTGAATACCCGTTTCCAAGGTAATTGCCTTGCCGTCTCTGTCCCTTTCAAACTGTAATGCATTTTCGATGACCAGATTCCCCTCCTCGCGCACGATACGGGTAGTGTTGGCATCACGGGCAAGATCGGCCCATACCGGGGTCGCGGCGAACACGGTGGCGCACATCGCGAAACGATGCGCAAGTCGGCATTTCCCTTTCATTTCCCTTTCAATATGTTGATCATTGCGCGGGTGGAATATGGCGTCAGACACGAATGGTACTTACTTAAGGCGGGAGTCCAAAATTTCCGTCATTCCCGCGGATCTTGCCTAGTCCTATCGAGATACGGCCACTATAATAAATCGCTGTCCCACGAATCCTTCGCCCACGTTCAACTCGTGAGGAGCCCATCATGCCGACAGAAAAAATTTACCCAGTGCCCGCGAATTTCGCGCATCCGGCATACATTAACGCCGAGCAATATCGAGCGCTGTATCAACGCTCGGTAGCGGACCCCGCGGCGTTCTGGGCCGAACAAGCGGCGGAATTCGTGACCTGGTACCGGGGCTGGGATAGGGTCGAGGACTGGGATTACAGCGCCGGGAAGATCCGTTGGTTCGAAGGGGCGACGCTCAACGTCGCTTACAACTGCCTTGACCGGCACCTGGATGCACGCGCAAACCAAGTCGCGATCCTCTGGGAGGGTGACGACCCCCAGGAGAGCAGGCACATCACCTACCGTGATCTCTACGAAAGTGTCTGCCGCTGTGCCAACGCGCTCAAGGCGCAAGGGGTCAGGCGCGGGGATCGGGTCGCGATCTACATGCCGATGATTCCGGAGACGGCGATTGCGATGCTTGCCTGCGCTCGGATCGGCGCCATCCACTCGGTAGTGTTCGGCGGCTTTTCCCCCGAATCGCTGAAGGATCGCGTTTTGGATTCGGATTGCCGTGCGGTGATCACCGCCGATGAGGGACTCCGGGGCGGCAAGAAGATAGCGCTCAAGGCGAACGTCGATGCGGCCCTCACCGCCTGCCCCGAGGTGCATACCGTGTTGGTGGTACGGCGGACCGGGGCGCCCATCCCCTGGGATCCGGGCCGGGACCGGTGGTATCACGAGGAAACGGCGAAGGTAAGTAGCGATTGCGCCCCGGAGCTTATGGATGCCGAGGACCCGTTATTTATCCTTTATACCTCGGGGTCCACTGGTAAACCCAAGGGCGTGCTCCACACGAGTGGGGGATATCTCGTCTACGCGGCCATGACGCATCACTACGTGTTCGATTATCACCCCGGCGATATCTATTGGTGCACGGCGGATCTGGGCTGGGTGACGGGTCATTCGTACATTCTCTATGGACCGCTTTGCAATGGCGCGACGACATTGATGTTCGAAGGCATCCCGACCTCCCCCGATCCCGGCCGCTTCTGGGACATCGTCGATAAACACCAGGTCAACATCTTCTATACCGCGCCGACGGCGATCCGCGCGCTCATGGCCCAAGGGGATGGGTGGGTCCAGCGCAGCCGGCGGGCGAGTCTGCGCCTCCTCGGCAGCGTCGGGGAGCCCATCAATCCAGAAGCCTGGGAGTGGTACTACCATGTCGTCGGCGAGGGCCGCTGCCCGATCGTGGATACCTGGTGGCAGACCGAGACCGGCGGCATCCTGATCACACCGCTGCCGGGCGCGACAGGGCTCAAGCCCGGATCGGCGAGCTTACCGTTCTTTGGGATCGTACCCGCTATCGTGGATGAGCAAGGCCGGATATTGGAGGGCGAGGCCGAGGGCACCTTGGTCATCACCCGTCCTTGGCCTGGGCAGATGCGCAGCGTCTACGGCGATCATCAGCGCTTCGTGGACACCTATTTCCGGCGCTATCCGGGCTTTTATGTGACCGGGGATGGGGCGCGCCGCGACGCCGACGGCTATTACTGGATCACCGGGCGGGTAGACGATGTCATCAATGTCTCCGGTCACCGGCTCGGCACGGCCGAGATCGAGAGCGCGCTCGTCTTGCATGAGAAAGTCGCAGAAGCCGCGGTCGTCGGCCATCCCCATCCGATCAAGGGCCAGGGGGTTTACGCCTACGTAACGCTGATGAACGAAGAGGCGCCTTCAGAGGCGCTGCGCAAGGAACTGGTGGAGCACGTGAGGCGGGAAATCGGCGCCATCGCCACCCCCGATGTGATCCAATGGGCGCCCGGTCTGCCGAAGACGCGCTCGGGAAAAATCATGCGCCGCATCCTGCGCAAGGTCGCGGCGAACGAGATCGATAGTCTCGGCGACATCACCACCCTTGCCGATCCCGCCGTCGTTCCCGATCTCATCCGCAACCGCGCCGAAGCCTAGCGGCGGTGACCGCGGCTCGATGCCGTAGCGCGGCGATGCAGCGGGACGCCGTGTTTATCGAGCATCGAGCCGCGGGTTACGGCATGATGAAATTGGATTTTCCTTGTTCCCCGGTAAATACGACCATGAACTTGAGCGCCGTAGCGCCCAGGTTGCGCGCCTTATGCCAGGTGTTCACGGCTTCGAGAAACCCTTGCCCCGCTTGGAAAGACTGCCGCGTGCCGTCGTCGAACTCGACCGTGAACGTACCCTCGATGACGTAGATGTACGGGGAGCTCGGGTGTTGGTGGCGATCGCTTTCGCCACCGGGCTCGAGATCGACGAGCACCGCGGTCACTTCGGGTTGGTTCGTTGCTGGGTATTGGAGCGCTTGCCCCTTGATCGTCGTCGAACCTTTGAAGACTTCGGTCGCTTTGAAACCGGCCGCCGCCTGCGCGCCGGCGCCAATGACGCCGAGTAACGTAAAGAACGCGGTAAGCAAGACTGAACGTAGCATCTGATCTCTCCCTCGAAAATCGCCGTTGGTCGTCTCTTATTGTAGCCCAAGGTCGGCGCGGGGGGGCGCCGCTGCATAAAGGTAGGCGCGCGAGGCGGGCAGATCATTGAGACCGGGGCGGCTGAAGGCGACTTGAAATACTTGCAGCCAGCCGGTGGTGAAGGAGGCGATGGAACCGCAAAGATAAAGGCGCCAAGCCCGGACGAATTCCTCGCCATGCTCGCCACCCACGCGCTCGGCGTGATGCTCGAAGCGTGCGAGCCAATCGCCGAGGGTGCGAACGTAGTGCAGGCGGAGGTTCTCGATGTCCAGGACCGAGAGCGCATACGGTTCGAGTACCTCCATTATCTCGCGCAGCGTCGGGGCATAGGTCCCGGGAAAGATGCGCTTTTCGACCCAACTATTGACGCGATAGGCTTTGTTGCGGCCGATGCAGTGGATGAGGCCGCGGCCATGGTCCTTCAAGCAGCGATCGATCACCGATCCGAACGCCCGATAATGCGCGGCGCCCACGTGTTCCAGCATCCCGACCGATACGAAGGCATCGTAGTGTCCGCGAATATTCCGGTAGTCGTCCTCGATGAACATCACCCGTTCCGCGAGACCTTGGTCGGCGGCGCTCTTGCGCGCGTATTCGATCTGCCGCTTGGAGAGGTTATAGGCAGTGACCGTCACCCCGTAAGTGCGCGCCATGAAGAGCGCCAAACCGCCCCAACCACACCCGGCCTCAACGACGGTCTCTCCGGGCCGCAGGCGTAGCTTGCGGCAGATATAATGCATCTTGGCGATCTGCGCCGCTTCCAAGCTCATCCCCGGTCGCGGATAGTAGCCACAGGTATATTGCATGGCGGCGTGATCGAGCCAGAGCCGGTAGAAGCCGTCACCGAGATCATAGTGGTGGCGGATGTGGGCGCGCGACGCTTTCTCTGAACCGCGCCGCGGCCGGCGCTCGCGCCACAGACGAACGAGATAAGGCCGCCGGACTAACGCGGTTTCGTAGGCGCGGAAGGCATCTTGCAGGAATACGCCTAGATCCCCGCGCACATCGATGTCGCCCCTCGCGTACAGCTCTCCGAGGAACACATGCGGGTTGAGGCATAAGCGGTAGAGGGCCGCCCGGCTCCGGATCGTGAGCACGCTGCGCGCGACCGTTTCCAAAGCGCGGATCTCCTCGCCGTTCCATAGGGCGATGGCGAAGGACGGGTGGCCGAGAAGATTTAAAATCCTTCTTAAAACCCAACGCTCCAGGCGTGTCGCCGCCGCACCCTTGGGGTAAAGCGACGCCAGTACCGGTGCCGCCGGGGCTAATGGGGGTAAATCGAAAACCTCCGCGTGATGCTCGCGCACCGCAACTCCGCTGTCGTCCGCCATTCCCGCCAACCTCCCTTCCGATGGATCACGATCGCTATTCTAACGCGGCCGGCGCCACGCGTAGCGATCGGGATTGCGGTAAACTCGCCCGTATGTGCGGCCGATTTGCCAGGTTCAGCGACGCCAGCGCCTACGCTGCCCATCAACCCTTGCATATAGTATTTTTCTAATTCAAAAATGAGCCTGAACCGAGTTCCTAGAGCGTCCTACTGAGGCGTGAAGGAGCCGAGGCATTGCGGGCCGGCGGACGCGTTGGTTGACAATGCGGATGAAAACCCCAAGAATAAAGTATCCCGATAAAACGATTCGGGGGCGAAATGGGCCTGAGTAGAAGACGAACGCCTGTGGGAATCTTTCTATTGCCTTTTTTGGCAATAGCGTTCTCTGTCATACGCTCTGCCGAAGCCGTACCACTGGCAGAGTTCACCGTTCTAAAGTCCGCCCTCACCCTCGATAAGCAAAAGCCAGCGGCCGACAAGCTGACTGTCAAAGGAGAGTTCCGGTTAGCCTCGGGTGAGACGGCGGACCCCGCCACAGAGACAGTCACCCTGGCTATAGGTCCCTTCTCTCAAACCCTCCCTCCCGGTGCTTTCATAAAAAAGACCACGCGACGAAACACAACATGGACCTTCAAAGGCGCCTCGGGCGGTCTCACCGAAATGACTATTACCCTGGCGGGGGAGCGATGGAGCTTTAATGTCGCAGCGACCAGGTTAACGCTCTCCGGGACCACCAATCCCATTACCATCCGCTTACGGGTGGGCGACGATGAGGGATCGCAAAGTCTCTTCTTTGTGGTCACCGATACCTCCAAAAGGAAGGTCTTCAAGTTCCCCGGGGGTAGGAGGGGCGATGCGGACGGGGATGGTTTTACTGTCGCCCAAGGAGATTGCAACGATCAAGACCCGGCCATTCACCCCGGTGCAACCGAAGTCTGCAACGCGACTGATGACGACTGCAACGGAGCGGTAGACGAGGGGCTCGGGAACCTGAGTTGCGGCGTTGGAGCCTGCGCGCGGTCGGTGGAGGCCTGTGTGGACGGTGCGCCGCAGGAGTGTGTGCCGGGCACCCCCACCGCGGAGATCTGCGGCAACGGCATCGACGAAGACTGTAACGGCTCGGATCCGCCCTGTGATACGGACACTACACCCCCCAATCTCTCCATCACCGCCCCGGCAGACGGCAGCTTTGTCCTTCAAAGCCGGCCGGCCGTCGAGGTCAGCTACAGCGATGTGAGCGGTGTCAACACGGCCAGCCTGGCCTTTGCCGTGAACAACACGGCGATCGAGGTGGATTGTCCCGAATTGACCGCGACAGGCGCCCGTTGCATCCCGAATAGCGACTTGCCCCAGGGCGCGGTGATGCTCGCAGCGCAAGTCGCAGATCAACTTGATAATTTGGCGACCACCGACGTTCAGTTCACTGTGGACAGCGTGCCGCTCGCGATCAACATCACCTCACCCGCGAATGGCTTCATCACCAAGGAGCCCGAGGTCCCGGTGACCGGCACTGCGGGTGCCGATGTCCAAACCGTCACGGTCAACGAGGTGGCCGCGAGCCTCTCCGGCGGCAGCTTCTCCGCCACCGTGCCCCTGCGCGAGGGCACCAACATGCTGGTGGCCCTGGGGACCAAGGCCAATGGCAAGACCGGCACCGCCTCCATCGATGTCACGCGCGATGTCTTTGCGCCTACCGTGCGCATCGACTCGCCGCACGATGGGTTCGTCTCGCCGAATGCCACCATCCCGGTGACGGGGATGGTCAACGATATCGTTAACGGCAACGTCAACGCCATCGTCAAGGTCAATGGGCTCGAGGCGACCGTGGGCGACGGGACCTTCATGGTGCCCGCGGTGCAATTGGTGCGCGGCCTCAATACCATCGAGGCGGTGGCCACCGATGCGGTGGGCAACGTGGGCCGCCACAACATTAACGTGAGCTTCGAGCAGCCGGTCGGCGCGCGGCTTTCTATCGGCTCAGGGAATGGCCAGGCGGCGACGGTTAATCAGACCTTGCCGGAGCCGTTGGTGGTTGTAGTCAAGGACGATCTCGGCAACCTCGTAGCCGGCCGGGTGGTGATGTTTGAGGTTACCCGCAACAACGGCGTCTTGAGAGTGTTGCCAGACGACCTGCCCAAGCAGACGGTCCGGGTGCCGACCGATGGCAGCGGCAAGGCGACCGTCCTCTTAACCCTGGGCGATACAGCCGGCGAAGGAAATAACCGGGTGACCGCGAGCGCGCTAGGCGTGACTGGGGAGGTCGAGCTCTGCGCCTCGGCCCTGGCGATGCCGCCGGACAAGATCCTCATGACCATGGGCGACAACCAGCGCGGGGCGATCGGTAATCCCCTCGCCACGCCCTTGGAGGCCCTGGTGGTCGACAAAGCCGGCAATCCGATCAAAGGCCTCGCGGTGACCTTCACAGTGGTCAAAGGCAGCGGCCAGCTTGATGGTGAGCAAAGCCTGGTGCGCACAACCGGCACCGATGGCACGGTGCGGGCGGTGTTGACTCTGGGACCGGATCCGGGGATCAACAATAACGTGGTGAGCGCAACCTTTGCAGGATTGACGGGTGCCGCGGCGACCTTCGCGGCTTCCGGCCTCACGCCCGGCAATCCGGCGGATACCAAGTTCAGCGGCGTGGTGCTCGACAATGCCCATACCCCGATCCCAGGCGCTTTGGTGACTATCGAGGGGTCTAACGCCAGCGACACGACTGATGATCAAGGCCAATTCCTGCTGGAGAACGTACCGGCGGGACACATCCATCTGCTCATCGATCCCAGCAGCAGCCCGCGGCCCGAGACCTTCCCGCCACTCGCCTTCGAGACCGTCACCGTGGCTGGACAGACCAATATCCTCGGCCAGCCGATCCTCATTCCGGCGCTGAACACCGAAGAGTCTCGGATCGTCGGTGGCGATCAGGACGTGACGCTCAAGATGAAGGGGGTACCGGGATTAGAGCTTACCGTGTTCGCGAATTCGGTGACCTGCCCCGAGGGGACGCCGGATCGTTCGCCGGACGGCAAACAGTGCCGGGTGATCATCAGCCAGGTGCATCTCGATAAAGTGCCCATGCCACCGCCGAGCGGCACTATTTTCATGCCGCCGGCCTGGACTGTGCAGCCGGCCGGGGTGGCGTTTAATCCGCCTGCGCGCATTCAGATCCCGAACGACGGCATGCCGCCTGGAAGAGTGATCGATATCTTCCAGTTCGATCACGCCTTGAATGAGTTTATCAATGTGGGCAAGGGGACGACGTCCAAGGATGGGTTGGTGATCGTTTCTGATCCGGGCTTTGGCATTACCCGTGCGGGGTGGGGCGGCTGTGGGCAGCCGCAGCCGCCGCAGACGTGCGCGAGTAGTTGTGATGACAAAAATCCATGTACTGACGACAAATGTCAGAACGGGAGCTGTGTTAACACACCGCGTGCTGATGGAACTGCATGCGAGGCCAGTGAAGGTAAAAGCTTCGCGTCGAAGGGTGTCACAATCAACATCGATAAGTCGTGCAGTAAAGGGGCTTGTCAAAGCGGAGCATGTAAACCCAAGAGTGATCGGTGGGGATTGGGTAATCTCGAGAACGCCACCAATGATGCCTTAGGAAAGATCTTCGACATGTGTATGGGCGACCCGCTCCGTACGACTATGCAAGACAAACTAAAAGATAAGGGGTTTAAGATTCAATGTGTAGATTCCGGTGACACTAATGGCGATGGTTCGGATGACTGCGCGTCGGCAGGCTTGGGCGGAAACACCCTCGACTTCAGCAACCTGGGTTCAATTTGTGGCAGCGTTGCGAAAACGGTCAGGCACGAGATGCAGCACGCGGCGGGTAACCGCAACCACACGGCCAATGTGGCGGACGATACCGTCTTCGCCTGCGATCTGGCCTGTTATGGAACGGCAAATCAGCCAGGGGCCAATGCGGCGAATTGTAAATAGTTATTTCATTGTTGGCCTGATAGTGGGTTTGGTGGCACTGCCGTTGATAGCGCGGGCGGGTGATTCGGTGGGTGTCTGCCGTGAGACCCGTCGCCTGACCGCCGAAGACTATTGGTTTTTGGAAGCTTACAGCGGTGTAACCGATCTCAAGGATGCCGCCCAGGAACGATTGGGACGTTTGGCGAGCGATCCAGCGATCTGTTTCACTGTGCCTTTAACTGATCTGAACCAGCCGGCGGAACGTACCCGCGGTTACAAGAAAGCCATTCAGGAATGGTTCAAATGGCTCTCGGGCGATCCCAAAGACCCTGAAGTCGACCGTCAACAGAAAAGGGGACGGGAACAATTCAAATCAATAACCGGTAATGAATTTCCCACGCGACAGGATTGGACGAAATGGTGGGTAGAAAACCACCTTTATCTGGTCTGGTCGGACAAGGAACAGCGTTTGGTTGTCGATCTCAATGCCAAGCGCAATAAGCGTCCGATTACGGAAACATTGGACGAACTTTCAGCTTTGGACTATTGGTTCTACGACGGTATGGGATGGCTGACAGTCGACGAGGAGCAGGGTGATATGCTTCGGGTTCGTACATGGAATACTGAGCATACTAGCTGGGCGATCGTCCGGAAAACGGCGCTAAATGATCGTAAAGCAAAGGAACAAGGGTATCGGGAAGCAGTGCGCAACCTCATTTTGGATCGCGTCGCACTTCCTGAAATCAAGGATGAAGCGCTGGAACAGCTGATGGCACGTCTACGCGATCTCACCGGAGAAAAATTCACTGAGCGAGAAGCGTGGCTTGAGTGGTGGAGAAAAAATCAGAATAGGCTGGTTCTCTCTAAGGGCGCTAAGCGATTGGTTGTGGGGCCAGGGTCATAGGGTGGACCATGAATACTAAGCAGTATGGTTTAGGGCGCTTGGGACTTTGGCTAACGTTACTCGCAATCGCATGCGTTTCCTGGCGCGTGCAGGCGGAACCCATACCCGGTAGTGATGCGGATGATACCCAACCTTTCACCGGTTTCGCCGACATTCTCCCACCTAGCCCGCCCCTCGATGAAACCTGCACTGCCACTGTTCTAAACCGGCTCGTTCAGATCAACCCGAATGGTACATTTGCGCTTGGTAACGTTCCCGTACCCCTCGGCGCTTTTCGTGTGCGCGTCGTTTGCGAGCGGGACGCTGGAATCGATAGAGCCCAATCACCGTTCGTCGTTGGCGTGGCAAATGGAGAGACTCCCCTTGGGGAGATAACCTTTGGCGTGGATGACCCCATCCCTGTTTCTTTAGAAATCAGTTCTCCCGCTACCGTCCTCACCCCCGCCGCCTCCGGTGCCCAACTTACCACCACCGGCACCTTAGCGGATGGCACACAGATCGATCTGACACTCAACGACACCGGCACCTTCTATCTTTCCTCCAACCGCGCCATCGCCACTGTTTCGAACGATGGCTTTGTCAATGCGGTCTCCAGCGGCACGGCGCTCATCACCGCTACCCATGAGGGGGTTATAGGCACCATTCAACTCCAAGTCGACCTGACCGAAGACGCCGATGGCGACGGAATGCCGGATGACTTTGAGGACAACAACGCTGTTAATCCCGGCGGGGCCAATCTCGCGCGGCTTCCGGGCACGGAGGTCGAAGCCAGCAGTTTTTCCGTCAACTCCCCACCGACGCGCGCCATCGACGGCAATTCCCTGACCTCCTGGTTCACCGCCGTGGGCGATGCGGCGAATAAGCGCACCAGCCCCTTTATTGAGGTCACCTCGCCGGAAGATATCAATGTCGCCCAGATCAAGCTTCTCGGCAATCGCCAGAATCCGGTGGGGTTTGATTTCTTTGCCGGGGTTTTTCAGGCTTTCGATGCCGGGGGTACGGAGCTTTTCAACTCAGGCATCGTGCCATTGCCTGCGCCCAGCCGGGATGTCGCCGTGCCTGTGGATCGGGATGGCGTGCGCCGGGTGCGGTTTACCGCCACGGCCGATGAGAGCAACACCCCGGGGCTTTCCGAGGTCCAGGTGATCTCACGGCCCGGTGGGACCGGGTTGAACAAGAACGATGCAAGCGACGCCCTCCTGGACTTCGATCGGGACGGGCTGACCAACCTCCAGGAATTCGAGCGCGGCACCAGCATCTTCTTGAACGACACCGATGACGATGGGCTGGACGACGCCCAGGAGACCACCTTCGGCACCAACCCCCTCCTGGCGGACACCGATAATGACCGCCTGCTCGACGGCAATGAGATCAATCCGACCGCCGATAGCGATGGCGACGGCACGCCCAATATCCTGGACCCCGACAGTGACAACGACGGTCTGTCAGATGGCGTCGACGTCGCCTTGGGCCTCAATCCCCTGTCCGCGGACTCCAATTTCAATGGCATTCCCGACGGCAGCGAGGACACCGATGGCGATGGTCTGGCCAATGGCGAGGAGATCCTCGAGAACACCGATCCACGCAATCCCGACACCGACGGCGATGGCATCCCGGACGGCGAGGAGGTCGTGGCGGGAAGCGATGGATTCATCACCGATCCGCTGCGTACCGATAGCGATGGCGATGGGATGCCGGATGGCTACGAGAGCCGCTTTGGCTTGGATCCCACCGACCCGGGCGATGCCGGGTTGGACCCTGACGGCGATGGACTGACCAATCTGGAAGAATCTCAGCTCGGAAGCGATCCGTTCAACGCCGACACAGTGCCCCCGACCGTGGCGCAGATCACACCGGCGGATGGCGCAACGGGCTTCCCGGTCAATGGCGTCATCGTGGTGCGCTTCACCGAGCCCTTGCAACCCGCCTCAGTCGTCGCAGGTACGGTGAGCCTGTTCCAGGGAGACAGCGAGATCCCGGGAAGTGTTGCGCTCTCCAACGATGGTTTGTCGATCACCTTTGATCCGGCGCAGGACCTGGCAGGTCTGACGCTGCACACCGTCTTCGTAGAACAGGTGCGCGATGTCGCCGGCAACCGCATGGACGGGCTGTTCGAAAGCAGCTTTACGAGCGCCCAGTTTGTCGACACCGTGCCGCCCACGGTGCTGCGCACGAGCCCCTTCAATGGCCAGGCGGAGGTGCCCGTCAACACGCCCTTCACGGTCGAGTTCAGCGAGCGCATGGACCCGGCGACGCTGACGCCGGCTAACTTCACCGTCCGCGACAATATCACCTTCCAGAATGTCGTGGGCATGGTGCAGGTCGATCCGGATGGCCGGACGGCTTCCTTTGTGCCTGAGCGGCCGTACGCGGTCGGTCGCCAGCATTTCGTGTCCCTCAACAATGAGATCAAGGACGCGGCGGGCAATCGCCTCAACTTCAACTCGTTCTCCTTCACCACGGCGTTTGAGGAAGACAACGAGCGCCCCCGTTTGGTAGCCACGAGCCCAACTAACGGGGATACGAATATACCGGTGAACGCCTTGATCGTGCTCGGTTTCAGCGAGCCTCTGCATACGGTCAACGTGCTCCGCGGGATCCAGGTCTCGGCGAATGGGGAGCCGGTCGCAGGTTCGTTTGCCCTTTCGGACGGGAACCGGCGCGTTACCTTTACTTCGGCGGCGGCCCTGAAGCCGGCCACCGACCATACAGTGATCTTCACCACCACGATCACCGATCTCGTCGGCAATCCGCTCGACAACCCAGGCAGCGTCACGTTCCGGACGAGCAGTACCGGGGATATAACCCCGCCCCAGGTCCTCTCGGTGGATCCGGCCAATGGGGCGACCAACGTGGCGGTGAATAGCGGGGTGCGGGTGCAGTTCAATGAGCGCATCAACCCCTTGACGGTGACACGCTCCACCTTCCTGGTGCGGCCGACCAGCACCTTTGTTGCGGTGGAGGGGAGCATTGCGGTGGCCGCCGACGGGCTGAGCGCGACCTTCACGCCGGCGGCGGCGCTCTCGGGGTCGGCCCAGTACCGGGTGGATCTCCCTGGGGTCACGGATCTGGCCGGCAATAGCCTGTCCTTCTTCTCCTCCTTCACCACGGGGGCGGGTGGAAGTGACACCACGGCGCCGGTGGTGATATCAGCGAGCCCGCCCGACGGCGCCACCGGGGTGCCGGTGAATGCGCGGGTGGTGGTGCAGTTGAGCGAGCCGGTGAGCGCCTTGAGCGTCGGGAGCGATGCGGTGATGGTTGCGGCGGGTGGGAGCACGGTGGCGGGGACGGTGAGCGTGAGCAGCGATCGGACCATCCTGACCTTTACCCCCACGAGCCCCCTTGCGGTGAGCACGGCGCACACGGTGACGGTCTCGGGCTTTACCGATCTCGCGGGCAATGCGGTGGTGCCTTTCACCAGCGGCTTTACCACGGGGGCCTCGGGCACGGCGGACACGGCCCGGCCCTCGGTGAGCACGGTGAGCCCGGCCAACAATGCGACCGGGGTGCCGGTGACGAGCGCGATTGTCGTGACCTTCAACGAGGTGATCGACCCGAGCACGGTCAATAGCAACGCCATCCCGATCACGATTGACGGTTTCAGCGGGGTGGTCGCGGGCGGCTACAGTGTCAATGGGGCGGTGGTGAGCTTCACGCCCTTGAATCCCTTCCCGGGCAATGTACGGGTGCGGGTCACGGTCAATGGTGTGCTGGACCTGGCCGGCAATGGCAACAACTTTTTCCAGAGCAGCTTCGTGACGGCGGCGGTAGCGGATGCGACCCCGCCCGAGGTGGTGCTGGTGACCCCGAGCGATGGCGCAAGCGAGGTGGGGGCCAATGTCCCGGTAGTCTTGACCTTCTCGGAGTCCCTGAACGCCAGCACCATCACCGGCAACAACTTTACCCTGTTTGCCAACGGCGAGCGGCAGGGCACCTCGGTTATCCGCTCCGCGGACAACCGCACGGTGACCTTGAGCGCCTCCCTGCCGGCCTCGAGCACGATCGCGGTAGTGGTGACCGATGGCGTGCAAGACCTCTCCGGCAACCGGCTCCTGGACTTCCAGAGCGAGTTCACCACGGCGGCGAGCTTCGACACGGGGCAGCCGTTTGTGGTCAACCAGCGGCCCGGCAACGGGGCGAGCGGGGTGCAGCTCGACCGCGGGGTCGTGCTGTATGCGAGCGAGCCGCTCAATGCGGCGACGGTGCCCGGGGCGCTGCATGTATCGCAGAACGGCATAGTGGTGCCGGGCACCGTCACGGTGCCGGGCGATGGCCGGACCCTCCGCTTTGTGCCGGGCAGTCCCTGGGAGCCGGGTGCACTGGTGCAGGTGTTCCTGGACGGCACCGCCGAAGACCTCTCGGGCAATGCGCTCAATCCTTACCAGGGTTCCTTCCGCACGCTGGCGGATACCAGCACCACACCGCCCTCTGTGGTGCGCACCAGCCTGGATGGCATTGCGAGCGTGCTGCGCAATGCGGTGATCGAGGTCGAGCTCAACGAGGCTTTGGATCCGGCCACGGTCGATGGGACGAATGTCCTGCTGCGTCAGAATACGGGCGGTCAGCCGGTGGTGGCAAGCGCGGTGAGTTTGGTGGGAGAGCGGGTGATTCGGATCGTGCCGGCGGCGCCGATGGCGGCCGCGACCTCGCATTTCTTCGACATCACCAATGGGATCCGGGATTTGGATGGGCAGGCGCCGACCTTCAACCCATTCAGGCGGTTCTTCACCACGGGGACGGATACCGACACGGTGGCGCCGGGAGTGGTGGCGGTGAGTCCGCCGGCGGGTGCGGTGGGGGTCGGGATCAATGCCGGCATTCGGGTCAAGTTTGACGAGCGGATCAACCCCTTGACGGTGACCGAGCAAACCATCCGGGTGGGGGATGGGACGGCGGTTTGCACCATCAGCTTCAGCAACAACAATCAAGACGTAGTGATTGAACCGCATGCGCCCTTCCCGGTGAACACGCCGCTAAGCCTCACGGTGGACGGGGTCGAGGACCTTGCAGGCAATGCCGTGGTTGCGCAGACCACCCAGTTCACCACCGGCAACGGGCCGGACACCGCGGCGCCGCAGGTGCTGCGGACGGTGCCCTCGAACGGGGAGGCGGGGGTGCCGGTCAATCCGGTCATCGAGGTGGAGCTCAATGAGCCGATCGACCCGACCAGCGTGGACGTCAATAGCTTCGTGGTGCGGGACAACGTGACCGGGACGAACCTCGCCGGGACCCGCTCGCTCAGCAGCGATGGGCGCACGCTCAGCTTTGTGCCTGCGGCGCCCTTGGCGGTCGGGCGGAGTCACAGTGTGTTCGTTGGTTTCTCTGGGGGTATCCGCGATGTGGTGGGGAACGGGGGCTTCTCCTCCTTCAGCTTCACCACCAGTTTTGCGGCGGATACCGAGCCGCCGGAGGTGGTGGGGGTGAGCCCCATTGATGGTCTGACTGGGGTGCCGACCAACGTGCGGGGGGTGGTGGAGTTCAATGAACCTATCCAGAGCCGCAGTGTGGATGAGGTGAGCCTGGGCGCCGGAGGGGCCGAGGTGGCGGTCAAGCGCCTGCTCTCCAACGGCAACCGCACCCTGACCCTGATCTCGCTGGCGCCGCTGGCGGGTGCTACCGGGCATACGCTCAGCATCGGGGCGGTGGCGGACCTGGCGGGCAATGTCCTGACGGCGCCGGTGAGCAGCACCTTCACCACCGAGACCGGGGCGGATCTGATCTCGCCCCAGGTCCTCTCGGTGGATCCGGCCAATGGGGCGACCAACGTGGCGGTGAATAGCGGGGTGCGGGTGCAGTTCAATGAGCGCATCAACCCCTTGACGGTGACACGCTCCACCTTCCTGGTGCGGCCGACCAGCACCTTTGTTGCGGTGGAGGGGAGCATTGCGGTGGCCGCCGACGGGCTGAGCGCGACCTTCACGCCGGCGGCGGCGCTCTCGGGGTCGGCCCAGTACCGGGTGGATCTCCCTGGGGTCACGGATCTGGCCGGCAATAGCCTGTCCTTCTTCTCCTCCTTCACCACGGGGGCGCCATGAGATTACGCCCCTCCGCAGCTAGGCACGGTTTTGCGTGCCTGTTGGCTGTTGTTCTTGTCGCATGCGATAGTGAGTCGACACAGCGGATGGCCGGCGCTATCCGAGACCCAGTGCTGGACCAGCTGAATGATCTCAATCGAGAGATGAAAGCGGTCCGAAGCGAATTAGCACAAGTGCGCAACGCTCTAACCGAAATGCATCGGGCAGCAGTCCCGCCTCCCCCAGCCGCTCCGGCGCAGCCAGTGCCTGTGGAGATCACACTCGATAATGATGCCAGCCTGGGCGATCCGGCTGCTAAGATAGGGATCGTGGAATTCTCCGACTTTCAATGCCCGTTCTGTCTGCGCTCTCACACCCAGACCTTTCCGAGGCTCAAAGAAAGCTACATCACCAATCGTAAGCTGCGGTACGTGTATCGCGATTTCCCTTTGGATTTTCATAAAGAGGCTAAGACAGCCGCGGTCGCCGCCAACTGTGCCGGCAAACAGGGAGTGTACTGGGAGATGCACGATGCCCTATTTATGAACCAGAAACGACTTGGAGCACCGCTGTACGAAAAGCTCGCTGAACGGCTCAAGCTCGATGTAATTGCCTTTAAGACCTGTCTGAATAATGGGGTTGAAGAGAAGGAGGTGGAAAGCGACATGAGCTACGCTCAGAGTATCGGCGTAAGGGGGACGCCCACCTTTTTTATAGGGATGATACAAGGGCCGAACCTAGTTGATGCAAAAAAGCTTTCCGGCGCAGAGCCGTTCGCGGTATTTGCCAGCGTTATTGACCCGCTTGTGAGTAAGGGGAGCAGCCGACAAGGCTGCGGATCTTGTGGGGTGAAAGTCCCCATGCCGTCAATTACCCGATTCAGACGGCGAGCATATCCGCTGCACGGGGAGGTAACAAACCGTGATAGGCGCGGACGTAA
>JBOIDL010000038.1:0-23968 GCA_050740435.1 Gammaproteobacteria bacterium | reverse complement strand
CGGTTCCAACTCTGAACCTGATATCCCCTTCAGTTCAGCTACTTGCGACCTAACCTTGCGCTTGGTACGGCACTTGCCCTACGGCAAACGGGGTGGTTCGGGGGCCATTGCTTCGGCCCCCACGAGCCGCACCGTAATAGTCTATTTCACAACAAGAGGAGATGAACCATGAACAACGTAAATGCTCACCTGGCTATCGGCGCTACAGTGTTAGCGGCGCTACTCACCACAGCACCCGAGGCCATCGCGGAGGAAAGGGTCTGCAGCGGGACGATTGGCGCGGTTGCGCTCGACAATATCCGTGTTCCCGACGGCCGCAGGTGCGTCCTGAACGGTACCCGGGCTAACGGCCAGGCGGTCGTTGGCACCGGTTCGACATTGGTCGCAAACAGCGTTAGCATCAACGGTAACCTGCAAGCCGAAGGCTCACGCTCGGTCGAGCTTCGCGGATTATCGACCGTGGGTGGAAGCGTTCAGATCGTTCAGGGAGGTGGGGCAAGAATTGACAATGCGAGTATCAATGGCGATCTGCTGTTCGATTCGAATGACAGATTCGTCCAGGCCGTCGGCAACAGCATCGGCGGTAACCTGCAAGCGTTCCAGAACACCGGCGGTGTCCGGATCGCGAGAAACGTCATCGACGGTAATCTGCAGTGTAAAGCCAACAAGCCGGCGCCCACGGGTGGCGGCAATCAGGCAAGCAGCAAAGAGGATCAATGCGCTAAGCTGTAGCCCAGTCGTAGGCCCAGGCGCACGACCGCGCCTGGGCCTGCTGCATACAGATAGCGAGAGGGACACGGAACCCTAAGCCCATCACCCCCTGACGCTGCGCCGAGGACTTGAGACCGACCGGCCCCCCGCCGCAGCACGAAAGAACAGTAGCATGCGAGAATACTCGCCTACTGGCCCAAGCGCGATGCCATTGATAGAGGATCGAGCGCATAGTCTCTATTGATCCCGCACGGCGGTACGTGTTAAAAAACAGCATAGCAGCCATTAGCGCGCCCGGCCCAGGGTTGCGATGAGGGAAGACAACCCTCGGGCAGGGGAAAAAATCACTCCGTGCGAGTGCCGAGCCACGCGCGCAAACAGCGAGAGAGAAAGATAACCGCGGCTCTTGAAACAATGCCTACCCCGATCATTCTACACAGCCGAACCTGCCGGATGTCCGGTGTTACCCGCGATCGGGGAGTGAATTGATGTCCGCGCGCTCCGGCGTCCGGAATTCGACTGCCAACGGGAATCCCTTCACGCGCGACAGATCGGTGCTGGTGACAGGTGCTTCGGGCCACCTCGGCGCCAATCTGGTGCGCCGGTTGCTCGATGATGGGTATCCGGTCCGTGTTTTTCTCCGCGAGGGTAGCGATAGCGCCGCCGTGGAAGGCTTGGCGGTCGAGCGAGTCTTCGGCGACCTGCGGGACTTTCCCGCTACCCGTGGCGCGGTCGCCGGATGCGGACGGATCTATCACTGCGCGGCCAAGCTCTCGACCATTGAGGGGGATACCCGGCACCAGAGGGAGATCTATGAATGCAACGTGATCGGGACGCAGCATCTCTTGCGCGCGGCACGCGAGGGGCGCGTAGAACGCGTCGTTGTCACCGGTTCCTTTAGCGCCGTCGGGTACGATCTCGACGCACCCTCCGCGCCGAGCAATGAAACCATGCAGTTCTATCCCTTCGAGCGCAGCATGCCTTACGAGCGCTCCAAGGTCCTGGTCGAGCACGAATGCCTGAAAGCCGTCATCGACGGCCTCGATGTCGTGGTGGCTACCTGCTGCGCTATCATCGGCGGTAATGATTTCCGGCCCTCGCGCCTCGGCCGGACCCTGTGCGACTTTGTCAACGGGAACCTCCGCGCCTACCTCCGCGGCGGCTTCGAATTCGTGGCGGCGCGCGATATCGTGGAAGCTCACCTGCTCTGCATGGACAGGGGCCGGACGGGGCACAAGTATATTTTCAGCACGGAATTCCTGATGCTCGACGAGTTGCTCGATCTGTTCACGGAGATCTCGGGTGTTGCGGGTCCGCGCCGCCGCCTTCCGGCACCCCTGATGCTGGCCTGCGCCGAGGTCGCGAGCGCGTACCTAAGCCGGTTCCATCCCCGCGTTCACCAACGCCTGACGCCGGGCGCTATCCGCTTGCTGCGCAAATGCCGGCACGCCGATCTCACCAAGGCCCGCACCGAGCTCGGCTACCGGCCGACGAGCATCCGCACCGCGGTGGAGGAGGCGTACGCTTTTCATTATGCGCGGGGCGCTATTCATCATGCCGCGGCGCGAGCGCCGAGCGGCCCGGCGGGTAGCGTACCAGCGGTGGTCCACCGCATGGCCTTGCCCTAGGAAGCTCTGCAAGAGTGTCGCGAGCAAGCCCAGATGCGCGAAGCCGCGGAGCGAGTCGCGAGACATATCAGGTAGATAGGCGAGCGACGCGCGAGCACGCGACAAAGCAGATGGGCTGCGCAGTAACTTCTGCAGAGCTTCCCTAGACCCGAGGCTAAGACGATCAACGAGCAGCGCCTTCCAACCAGCCCTTCCCCGCCTAGTTTCGCGGAGGCGCGCAATGCGCGCCAAAAAGTCCGTGCGGCCGGGCTGGATCCGAATTACTGGTATGCGGTGGAGGTCGATGAGCGCATCCGGCCCGGCCAGGTAACCGAGGTGGTGTTCTGGAAGCGTTCCATCGCTCTCTTCAGAGGCCGCGACGGGCGCCTGCGGGCTATCGAGAACCGCTGTGCGCATCGCCAGTTGAAGCTGTCGCTGGGCGGAGTCGATGACTGCCAACTGGTGTGCCTCTATCACGGCTGGACATACGACGGGGAGGGGCGCGTGGTCCGCATTCCCCACGATCTCTTCGGGCGGCGCATGCCGGAGTTTCGCATCGCGAGCTTCCCCGTGCGCGTGCGCTATGGGCTCGTGTGGCTATTTCCGGGCGATCCGGGCCTGGCCGAGAAACGGCCGATCCCGGAAATCCCGGAGATCGAAGGTCCGGATCGATGGGCCTGCCGGCCGCTCAGTTTCACCTGGCGCGCGCATCATTCAATGATCATCGATAACGTCAGCGATTTCACCCATGCACACTTGCACCGCAAGTATCGCCCGTTCGACGACGCGCGGCTGGTCCGCTGTGAAACCGCCGGGGACAGCGTCCACGTCGCCTACGACACCCGCGTGGGACGGGGCAGGATCTCCGGATTGTTCGTCGACCGCGATCGGGTCAACACCAACCACATGCGGCTCTGCTACCAGTATCCTTACCAGTGGTCCAACACCGATGACAAGATCAAGCACTGGCTGTTTGTCCTCCCCATCGACGAGCGCACGACCCGGACTTTTTTCCTGTTCTACTTCGAGTCGCTCAAGATCCCGTGGACGGCGGTCCGGATCCCGCGCGCGGCCATGGATTTTGTACTGAGGCTCGCCAACCGCCTGCTGATTGCACCGCTATTGGACCAGGATCGCGGCGCGGTCGAGGCCGAGCAGGAAGGCTACGAAGCGCACTGGGACGCGCCGATCGCGGAGATCAACCCGGCCGTCCGCGCCTTCCAGGAGGTCACCATCCGCAAATGGCAGGCCCATCTCGACCGCCTGGCGCCGCAAACAGAAGGAGTGTCTGCGTGACACCAGCCATGCAGCGGGCTCCCTAGCCGCCGACAGATAGATGCGCAGCCTGAACACTGCCACCAGCTTGGAGGCGCTGGCCGGAGTCGCGACCTTCGTGATTCTCTTGTTCATCGGCTCGCGGCTGCTTCCTGGCCCCGAAGCACACGGCGCGCCGCTACCCTCGGGCGGGCGACTCGCCTACCGCCTCAATGGACTACGGGTCTTCCTGCTGGTGGCCCTGGTGGCGGCGCTCGGGCAGCTACTCGGCTGGTGGTCCCTGTCCGTGCTTCAGCGCCACTTCCTGCCGATTTTTCTCGCGGCCAATGTCTTTGCATTCGTGCTCACCGGGATCGTATTCCTCCGTGAGAGGCGAGCGTCCGCACAGATGGGCTATCAGCGTCCGGCGGAGACCCTGCGCGGGTTGTTCCTCGGCGTCGAGTTGAACCCACGGCTCGCCGGCGTCGATCTCAAGCTCTTCAGCTACCGCCCGTCGCTCATCGGGCTCGGGCTGCTCAATGGGGCATTTGCCGTCGCGCAGTACGAGATTTACGGGACAGTGTCCGGCGCGATGCTCCTCTATGAAACCTTCACCCTGATCTACATCGGCAACTACTTTCAATTCGAATACGGCATGCTCCATACCTGGGACATCGTCGCCGAGCGCTTCGGTGGGATGCTGATATGGGGTGATTACGTGCTCGTCCCCTTCTTCTATTCCCTGCCGGGCTGGTTTCTCGTCCACCGGCTCGATCCCCTGCCAGCCTCTGCCGCGGTGGCCCTCACGGCGCTCTTCCTGTTCGGCTTCTGGCTGTTCCGCGGCGCCAATGAGCAGAAACACCGTTTCAAGGCCGACCCTAGCGCCCGGATTTGGGGGCGGCCCGCCGAGACCCTTGGCGGCCGGTTGTTGGTCTCGGGCTTTTGGGGCATCGGGCGGCATCTCAATTATTCAGGCGAGATTTGCATCTACCTCGCCTTCACGCTCACGACCGGCTTCGACTCGGTCCTACCCTATTTGCTTCCAGCCTGGCTCATCGCACTCTTGATCCATCGCGCCCGGCGCGACGAACGCCGCTGCTATGCGAAATACGAGACGCTCTGGACCCAATACACGCAGAGAGCTCGCTTCCGCATGCTACCCTTCGTCTATTAACTCATGGGATCCCAGGCCTATCCCGTCGTCTCCGACACGCCTCCCCCGAGACCGATCCCGCGAGTGCGCGGCGGACTGCCGGTGCTGGGCCACGCCCTGGCCTTTCAGCGTGATCCGCTGAGCCTGCTGGAGCAGGCTTGGCGGGCGCATGGAGAGGTGTTCCAGTTCCGGCTTGGCGGGCGTGAGGTGGTTCTATTTGCCGGACCCGAGGCCCACGATGCTTACTTCCGCGCTCTGGACGATCAGTTGAGCGCGCGCGAGGTCTACCAGTTCACGGTCCCAATCTTCGGCAAGGGTGTGGCTTACGATGTCGCGCCCGAACGCATGGCCGAGCAACTGGGGTTCCTCGGGCCCCTGATGCGGGGCGGACCCATGCACGCTTATGCCCGCCTCATAGATCAGGAGATCAAGGACTACACCGCAAGCTGGGGGGACGAAGGCGAGATCGACCTGCCGGTGGTCACCAACGAGCTGACGGTGAACATCGCCAGCCGCTGCCTGCTCGGGGAGGAGATCCGCGCGCGTCTCGATACCGGCTTCGCCCGGCTTTACCACGATCTCCAGCGCGGGATCAATACCTTGGGATTTTTTTTTCCGCGCCTGCCGATCCCTGCCCATATACAGAGAGACCTGGCCCGCCGCCAAGTGGCCGCCCTGATGCGCGGCATCCTGGCCGAGCGGCGGCGGACCGGCACGCGCCCGGGGGACTTCATGCAGGCGCTGATGGAAGCGCGCTATGCCGACGGCAGTGCTCTCGGCGATGAGGAAATCACCGGTCTCTTACTCACCGTCCTGTTCGCGGGTCAGCACACGAGCAGCGTGCTCGCGGCCTGGGTCGGGATCGATCTGCTGCGGCACCGCCAGTACCTGGCCGCGGTTCTGGCCGAGATTGAGATCATTTATGGTCAGGGCCAGACCTTAAGCCTGGATACCCTGAAGAGCCAAATGGCGCTGGAGCACGCCGTCCGTGAAGGCGAGCGCCTGCATCCGCCGCTCATCCTGCTGGTGCGGAAGGCCCTCGGCGACATCGAATACCACGGCTTTCGCATTCGAGCCGGGACCCTGGCCATGGTTTCACCCCTCCTCTCGCACCGTCTGCCCACGGTCTTCAAGGACCCCGAGCGCTACGATCCGGATCGTTTCGCCCCGCCGCGCGAGGAACACAAGCAGGGGACCCATCTGCTGATTGGCTTTGGCGGCGGCCGGCACCGCTGTCTCGGGATGCACTTCGCGTACATGCAAATCAAAGCCCTGTGGAGCCTGTTGCTGTCGCGCTACGATCTCGATCTGATCTCGTCGCCGCCCGCACCGGATTATGGAAGCTGGGTCACCGGACCGCGGCCGCCGTGCCGGGTTCGCTACCGGCGCCGCCCCGAACCGCTCGGCCCCAACGTATGACAGCATCGAGGGTCCCACACTTCGACGTCGCCGTGGTCGGCGCGGGACCGGTCGGCGCGGTCGCGGCCCTGGCCCATGCGCGCCGCGGGGCACGGGTCGCACTGTTTGAGGCCAATCCGCGATCGGCGCAACGTCTGGCCGGAGAGTGGCTGCATCCCCCAGCCATAGAGGTATTGCGGCAGATCGGCATCGATTTGCCCGGCGCGATCCCCGAGCACTCGGCCGGTCAGGGTTTTGTGGTGTTTCCGGACGACGGTTCCTCGCCCTGCCTGCTGCCGTACGCCGCCGGGGCACCGGGACTCAGTTGTGAGCACAGCGCGCTGGTGGGGACCCTGCGCGCCGCCGCCGCCGCGCACCCCAATGTGGACTATCTGACCTCGGCACGGGTGCGCCGTATCGAGGGTCACAGCGTAAGCTATGTGCAGCGGGGCGGAGTGGGCTCGATCATCGCCGGCCGCATCGTGGGGGCGGATGGGCGCCGCTCCGTTGTCCGCGCCAGCCTCGACCTGCCCGTCGATCACGCCATCTGCTCGCGTATGGTCGGCCTATTGCTTCGCGACGTGGAACTCCCGTTCGAGGGTTATGGACATGTGTTACTCGGCGGCCCCGGCCCGGTCCTCGCTTACCGCATCACCCCGCATCAAGTACGCCTGATCCTGGACGTGCCTGTGCACCGCCGCGGACGCCAGGAGCGCGCGGCTTACCTGTGGGAGGGCTATGCGGCGGTGTTGCCCAGCGCACTGCGGCCGGGTTTCCGCGCGGCCCTCCTGGAGGGAAGCTTCGAGGGCGCGGCCAACGAAATCAGGGCGCGGAGTAGCTACGGCCGCGATCACGTGTTTCTTGCCGGGGATGCCGTCGGCCATCACCACCCCTTGACCGCGGTCGGGATAACCCTGGGCTTCGGCGATGCCCTATGCCTAGCCGAGTGCCGGGATCCGGCGGATTATCAGTCTCGCCGACGGCAGGCCACGCGGGTCGCCGAGCTCTTGGCCGTCGGCCTCTATCAGGCCCTGACCGAGAGCAGCGATGAAGCCGACGCCACCCGCCAAGCCATTTACCGGATGTGGCGCAAGAGCAACGCTGAACGCACGCGCACGATGCGCTATCTCGCCTGCCAAGACACCCGGACCGCGCTCTTTGCGTGCTCTTTTGTCCGCGCCATCGCCCATGCCCTGTCAGCGATCGTCAGCGAGGCGCTGTGGCGTGGCGAGTGGTCTCATGCGGCAACGGTGGCCCGAGCGCTGGCCGGGCGCCTGCACTGGCTCCTGCGCGGGATCCTGCCCTCCCAATCCGGCCGCAACTGGACACTCGAGCCTGAGGGTCATGGGAAAGGAACCTCGGTCTTTGCGGTCGTGAGCGGCGCCGGCACCCAGTCCGTGGCAGAGGAAAATGAGGAGCTAGGGGATACCGAAACAGGCCCGGCTCTTAGACGTGCCGTCACCGCGCTCATTCGCCAGCAGTCGCCGGGCGGCGGCTGGGAGGGAGAGGTCATCTGGTGCCCGATGCTGGCCGCGCAATACGTACTCATGTGCCATATCACCGGCGCCTCAATCGCGCCTGGGCGAAAGGCTTCTCTGTGCCTTCACTTCCGCCGCACCCAACTGGCCTCTGGACTCTGGGGCCTGCACCCCCAGTCCTCACCCTACCTCTTCGTCACCGCCCTGGTTTATGTCGCCGCGCGTCTCTTAGGGGTGAACCGGGAAGATCCTCTGCTGCTCCCCGCGGCCCGGTTCATCGCGGCTGAAGGCGGGGTCACGGCAATCCCGAGCTGGGGTAAGTTCTGGCTCTCGCTACTCAACCTCTATGATTGGGACGGCCTCAACCCGCTGCCGCCCGAGGCCTGGCGGCTGCCCCGCTGGATGCCCTTGCACCCGGGCCGGTTTTACTGCCATACCCGCCTCATCTACCTGGCTATGAGCGTGATCTACGCCTCTCGCTATCAGACACCCTGCACACCCGTGATCGAGTCGCTGCGCACGGAGTTGTACCCCGTAGGTCATAAGCACATTGCCGCCAGCCGCAGGGCGCTGCGGCCGGGTGATCTATATGCGCCCCCGACCCTGTGGCTTCGAAGCCTTTGGGCGCTCGGCGCGCTCGTGGAGCGCTGGCACCCTGCCGTGGCGCGGCGGCCGATCGTCGAGCGGCTGCGCGAGCGGATCCGCTGGGAGCTGCGGACGACGGATCACACCAGCATCTCGCCGGTCAGCGGCTTACTCAATATGATAGCACTCTGGATCCATGACCCCCGAGACCCCGATCTGCTCCGCGCGTACGCGCGCTTTGAAGGCTGGATATGGGAGGATGATAAGGCAGGGACGCGGGTGACCGGCGCGCGAAGCGCCTCTTGGGACACCGCTTTTGCGGTGCAGGCGCTGGCGGCCGCCGCGGCGCATCCCGGCTCCCGGGAGGCCAGGGCGCGGGGCGTGGCCTTTCTCCGGAGTCAGCAGATCCGGCAGCCGTTCGGGGGGATGGACGAGAACTTCCGCATCGACCCCAAGGGCGGATGGTGTTTTGCGGGCGTGTGGCACGGCTGGCCGGTGAGCGACTGTACGGCCGAGGCGGTGCTGGCGCTGCTCGCGCCCCCCGGAGCGCCACCGGACCCGGAAGCCCTCGGCGAGGCCGTGGCGTTTATCCTGCGCTGCCAAAACACCGACGGCGGCTTTGGCAGCTACGAGCCGAGCGGCACGCGTTGGAAGATCGAATGGCTGAATCCCGCGGAGATGTTTGCCGACTCCATGACCGACCGTTCGTGGGCCGAATGCACCTCCTCCTGCATCGCCGCACTGGCCGCGGTTCGAGAGCGCTATCCCGATATCATGGCGCCAGCGATCGCGTGTGCCATCGGGCGCGCGGAGCGCTGGCTTTACGCGAGCCAGCGCTCCGATGGAGCGTGGCCCGGAGCCTGGGGGGTGTACCTCATTTACGGCACGTTGTTCGGCGTGCGCGGCCTGCTGGCCGCGGGCACACCGGTATTTCACCCTTCCATCCGCAAGGCCTGCCGGTGGCTGTTGGCGCGCCAGCGGTCCGATGGCGGCTGGGGCGAGCACCACAGCGGTTGTCTGACCGGCGTCTATAGAGAACACTCGGAGAGCCAGATTATCCAGACCGCCTGGGCGCTGCTGACCCTGATCGAAGCCCGTGAACCCAACTGGGCCGCTATCGAGCGAGGCGCCGCTTACCTATCGCGCAGACAAAACGCACGCGGCCAATGGCCGGCGCAGGATATGGCAGGCGTTTTCTTCCGTACGGCGCTCCTCGACTACACCCTGTACCGCGCCTACTTTCCTCTGTGGGCCCTGGGCCTGTACCAGGCCCGCCGCGCGGAGCGGGCGGCGTTGCATCCTCGGCGCGCCAAGCAGGACCAATCCCTGGCCCTGGCTTTCGCACCGCCGACGCCGCAAGCATTCCGGGCGGGTGCGTAGCGACGCTAGCCTCCGTACTTCCGCGCATCGACTGGTCCGCTGTAGGTGCGTTTGACCCCTCCGCTCAGACTCAGCGCGCTCGGCGGGGCCATCGACATCCCTTGGGCATAATCCAGGTCGAGCGTGAGGAGGAGAAAGAGATATAGCGAGGATCCGCTTGTATATGGCGGAGGCGACGGTAGAGAATTGCGTAGATAACGGCAGTAGCCTGACACACGAACCTCAGGGGGACTTTCATGGCTGCCTCAACCACTGAGCCGGGCGCCCAGGGACCAACAGGCCGTCTCGGCCTCCTCTACGCGGCGATCGCCTGCCTCATCGGCTTCGCAGGGGGGGCGTGGTGGTCGTGGCGTTACGCCCCGCTGCCCGATCCGTTCCAGCCCGCCGAATCGCGAACGTTTTGGCAATGGCTCACGACCCCCATCGAAGAGAACGCATTCCGCCGCCTCCCGGTCATCGGCGGCGGCCTTAGCGGTGTGTTCGCCTTGAAAGGCACCGAGCACGTGTGGGCGGTGGGGTACGGGGGCTTGATCGTCCATAGCACCGACGCCGGTGAGACCTGGGAGCAG
This sequence comes from Gammaproteobacteria bacterium, assembly GCA_050740435.1. Lineage (GTDB taxonomy): Bacteria > Pseudomonadota > Gammaproteobacteria > JACCXJ01 > JACCXJ01 > USCg-Taylor. Next base: position 13,833 of record JBOIDL010000038.1, on the reverse strand, counting down.
CAGTTGGATATCGACTGGAGCCGGGCGGCCCCGAAAGAGACCGAGCCTCGCGCGGAGAACGATGCCTTTGGGTTGATTCGATCCGCCCACGCCGGTAAGGAGCCAGTTTCATTGCCCGCAGCCGACAAAGCCAAGGTCCAAGCCCGGGCGCGTCCTGTCTTTCGCCAGGTGTTCGAGGATTCATTGCCCCCAGCCGAGATCCCCGAGGTCCAACGGCTGCTCAGATATCTCGGCTACGACCCCGGTCCCGGCGACGGCCAACACGGCGAGAAGACCCGTGCCGCAATCGAGAAATTTCAACGCGATGCAAATCTCCTGGTCGACGGGAAGTTGACCAAAGAGCTGCGCGAGCGGCTCCGGGCGGAATCCGGCTGGACATCGCCTGGCTTCCTCGATGCTGATCCCCCGGACCAGGCGTTGCGCGAGTGGCGCAGGAAAGAGTTCGACGCCAAGAAGGTCGGACAGACGGTGCCGGGCTCCGGCAGTACACCACCTGAGCCGTCGAACATACGCCTTGAGCCGGGCGGTTCAGGCAGCAGGGGAGGTGGTTTGCCCAATCAGCCGCCTTCCGCACATGGCGCTGACCTCCGCGCCGTGGCCTTCGCCAACGAGCGGCTGGGCATCGCGGTGGGCGGCAACGGTGTCATCTTGAAGACCGAGGACGGTGGCGTGCATTGGCGAGCCGCGACGAGCGGCATCGCGGCAGGGCTTTCTTCGGTCACCTTCGCGGATAAGAAGCGCGCGGTTGCCGTCGGAGAGGGTGGCACGGTGCTCGTCTCGACCGACGGGGGCGAGACGTGGAAAGCAACGCCGACCGCCACAACGGCATCGCTTTACTCAGTCGCGTTCGCAGACACGAAGCGGGCGGTGGCTGTCGGCTCGGACGGCACGGTCTTGCTCTCACTTGACGGCGGTGAAAGTTGGAAGCCCAGAATTAGTGGCACCGGCTCGGCACTTTCTTCGATCGATTTCGCGGATGCGAACCGGGCGGCAGCAGTGGGGACAGCTGGCACAGTCCTTCTTTCAATCGACGGGGGCGAAAACTGGGTGTCCAACAAACCCACGGTTACGGATTTTTTCTCTGTTCAGTTTCCTACACCTGACCGACTGGTCGCATTGGGGCGGATGGGTGAAATCCGGCTTTCGACGGATGGGGGTGGGGACTGGCAGAATAAAGTGAGTGGGACGGAAGTAACCCTAAGAGCGCTTGATTTCCTTACTCAGAAGAAAGTAGTAGCAGTCGGTGACGGTGGGACTATCCTGCGGTCGCCTGACGGGGGCGAGACGTGGATACCAACAACCTGGCCGGCCAGATGGTCACCAGTCGAACCCACGTCCATGCAGTCAGCACGTTATTCCGTAAAGTTTGCGTCTCCAGAAATTGTGGCGGCCGTGGGTGACCAGGGGATGGCTTTGCTTTCGACCGACGGGGGTGAGATCTGGAGGGCGATGAGGACAGGCCCAACCGGGGGAATTTCGTCGATCGGATTCGCGAACGTCGCTCGCGCATTGGCGGTGGGAACTCCCGGAACCCTCCTCTCGTGGAACGAAGGTAAAGATTCCTGGCCGATCCTAGCCGGTATTGGGACACCCATGCTATTCGGGATCGACTTTGCGAATGCAGATCGTGCCTTGGCAGTCGGAAGCAATGGCCGCATTGTTATTTCGAATGATGGAGGCTACAGCTGGGTGACGAAGGCAAGCGGGACCGATGTAGAGCTTTCGGCAGTCGCGTTCGCAACCCCGGATCGGGCGGTGGCAGTCGGTGACGGGGGTATCGTCCTCGTTTCGACCAACGGGGGAGATATTTGGCAACCCAGGAAGAGCGGTGCCGCTGCGTGGCTCAGGTCTGTGGCCTTCGCGGATGAAAAGCACGCTGTGATCGTGGGAGACAGTGGTGCAATCTTCCGCTCGACAGATGGAGGCGATACCTGGCAAGCGCAAGAGAGTGGAGCCGCGCAAGCCCTGTGGTCCGTTGCCTTCGGGGACGCCGACCGGGCGGTGGCAGTGGGTGCGGGGGGCACCATTCTGCTTTCTATTGACGGGGGTCAAAGGTGGCAACCGACGGAAAGCGGAACTGAGGAAAAACTCACATCCGTTGATTTTGGCACGTCCAACCGTGCCATTGCCGTGGGCGAGGGCCGAACCGTGCTTCTCTCGAGCGACGGGGGCGAGTCGTGGCGGCCGGTCGAGTACCGCCGGTGTCCGGCGCCCTTGTTCCTCGCCCTCTCGGGCGCAGCCTTGGTGTTCGGCTTGGCCGGAGCACGGCGTGCCTGGCGCGAGGCGCCGGTCGAGCAGAGAACGGCCTCGGTCACCGATCTCTTCGCCTCGGACCGCCCGCTCCGGGCGGGAGAGCGCGACGCGCTGGATCTCGGTGCCATCGCGCGCGGGATCTCTCGATTCCTCCGCAACCGCCAGACGGAGCCGCCGCTGACCATCGCGGTGACGGGTGAGTGGGGGAGCGGCAAAAGCTCGCTCATGGGCCTGCTCCACGAGGACCTGCGCGGGCGCGGCTTCCGGCCTGTGTGGTTCAACGCATGGCACCACCAGCGCGGCGAGCACCTGCTCGCGTCGCTCTACGCCAACATCCGGGCCAAAGCGCTGCCACCCGCATGGACGCCCGAAGGGCTCGGCTTCCACTGGGATCTGTTTCTCATCCGGGCGCGCCGCCACTGGCTGTGGCTAGTCCTGACAGTCCTTCTGGTAAGCCTCGTGGTCAGCTACCTCTATTTTCACCTGGACAGCACTCGGTTCCTGATTAATTTTGCCGGCAAGAACTCGAAAGAGCTTTGGGAGGAGATCGGCAAGACCACCCTGCTGGGTGGCGGTCTGCTCGCGGCCGTCGCACCGGCGTTATTTGGTCTCTGGAACGGCCTGCGCGCCTTCGGGCTCGAGCCCAAACGCCTATTGGGCGCGCTGGGCGGGGGACAAAAAGGGGTACTCAAGGCCGAGCCGGGCGTGCGCTATCGCTTCGCGGTCGAGTTTGCCGACGTCAGCCAGGCGCTCAAGCCCCAGACCCTCGTCATCTTCATCGACGACCTCGATCGCTGCACCCAGGAGCACGTGCTGGAGGTCTTAGAGTGCATCAATTTTCTGGTCACGGCGGGAGACTGCTACGTCGTGCTCGGCATGTCGCGGCGCTGGGTCGAGACCTGCGTCGGTCTCGCGTTCCGGGAGCTGGCGGCCGAGGCGCCCGACGAGGCCTCGGGATCGATCGATGTGGGGCCGAAGGGAGGCGCGCCAAACCAACAGACAAGCTCCCCGCCACCGCAAGCGGACGATCCTCGTGACGAGCGCCGCCGCTTCGCGCGCCAGTATCTGGAGAAGCTCATCAACATCGAGATCCCGGTGCCGCGCGTGGGCGATGGCGCGGCGGCTTCGCTCTTGGTCCCGCCGCTGGCGGCGACCCCTACTCGGCGCGTGCGCGCTGCACGGTGGCTGGGCGCGAAGGCAAGTGAGTGGTGGCTGCCGGTGCTGCTGCTGTCGGTCATCGCACTTGGAGGATGGCTTGCGCAGCTCGCACCCGATGTCGGCAGCGTCGAACGCAGTCAGAAAGATAAGCCGGCTGATGAAAAACCGGAGGGTGTCGACAAGAGACCAGAAAGAAGACTTCCACCCCCGATGGGCCTCCGAATAGAAGCGGAAACACCCACTCCAGTTTTTTTACCTGGAGATACCGACGAATACGCGCCTTACCGCCATGGAATCGCGGCTGGCGTCGGCGCGCTCGCCCTCGCGCTCATAATCGCCGTGCTGCTTACGCGCCGCAGCCGAGTGCAGACCGACGACTCCGAAAACTTTCGCGACGCGCTCGAAGTCATGCAGCCGTGGATCGTGCTCGGCCATCCCTCACCGCGCCTCCTCAAGCGCTATTTGAATCATGTGCGCTTCATCGCCATGCGCCAGCGCGACGACGAGGAGCCTGGGAGCCTCATCGAATCGCTGCTTGAGCGCCTGGGCCTCGTGCCGAAGCCACCGGCGCCGCTCGCTCCTCCTGCCGGGCTCGCAGAGCCCGTGCTTGTGGCATTGAGCGCGCTCCACCAGTCGCGGCCGGATTGGCAGACCGAGCCGGAATGGCTCATCGACGCCTACGCGAATCTCAAGGACGGCGGCATCACCGAGATCGTCAACGCGCGCGTTGAGGATGCAGGCAAACGTGCCGAGGTCATGGCGCGGCTCAAGCTAGCCCTGGAAGATTACAACCGGCGATTTTCAGATCATCGCTTGTTCGCCGACGAGCGCTGGGACCGCCAGGCAATCTCCGCCTTGCTGGAGGCGATGGCCGGCGCGCGGATCGATGGGAAAGTGGAGGAACCGGCGGCGCCGCAGGCGTTCCGGGCGGGTGCGTAACAGCGTAGGCCGCAAACAGCGGCCGCCGTTGCTCCGTCACCACGGTGAAGAAGTACGAACTGCCCGGAAGGAATGCGCGCCGGTACCTCATTCATTCGTCGAGCCGCGCCAGCGCGTCGCGCAGCCTTGTGCTAAGCACCGCTTGGCCGTAGTCGTCGCTCTCCGCGGCGGGCTCGCCGGGCGCGATGTCCACGCCGTTGCGCACCGACCAGCTCTCGATCCAGGCGAGGGCGGCGTCTTCGACAATGGATTCGTTGAAGGCAGTCATTGCATTGCGTCTACACGATTCCGCTCGCCATCATGAGCTTTGGAGTTCAAAATAGCATCCGCGTATGCGTACGAGATCCGGGAGAACCGCTGCCAATATTGATCCAAGGGACCAGGCTGCATACACGCTGGCCGAAGCCGCGCGTTATCTGAAGCTGGCGTCTGCCACGCTTAGGGCGTGGGTTGCCGGTCGCCCCTATCCGAAAGCCGGGGGCGTCGGACACTTTCAGCCTCTCATTCGTCCCCCGCAGCTTCAGCCGCCGATCCTGTCCTTCTGGAATCTGATCGAGGCCCATGTCGTGCGGTCCCTGCGGACCGATCATGGCGTCTCTGTCAAGGCTCTACGGCAGGCGCTCGGATACGCGGAGCGCTCGCTCAATATCGAACGGCTGCTTCTCCGGAAGGAACTCCGCACGGACGCGGGCCAAGTATTCCTCGATCGATACGGACAGCTCATCAATCTCTCCGCTTCCGGCCAGCTTGCGATGCGGCGTTTGTTCGACGAGCACCTAAAGCGCGTCGAGTGGGACGAGTGGCAATTTCCGGTTCGCCTGTACCCGTTCGTTTCCGGAGAAACGCGAATCGCGGAAAGACCCATCGCCATCGATCCGAAGATCGCCTTCGGACGTCCCGTAGTCGTGCGCATGGGTATTTCGACGGGGACGATCGCCGAGCGCATCGACGCGGGAGAGACCGTGCAAGAACTTGCGTCGGACTATGACTTGAGTCCCACTGAAATCGAGCAGGCCGTGCTCTACGAACGAGCCGCTTGAACCTCGTATTCTTCACGGACCGCGACCTCGGAACACGCTTCCCGGAAATTCTCGCCTCGGCGGGATTGAAGGTAGAACGCCACCGCGACCATTTCCCGCACGATTGCGCTGATGAGGACTGGCTGCGCATCATCGGTCGCCGCGGCTGGGTTGCCGTAAGCCACGATAGGCGCATCCGATACAAACCGAACGAGCTCGCCAATCCCGATGCGCCCGGCACCGTCACGTTGTGGTATCCAAAGCCGGGCAAAGCGTGGGATCGGTAATAGTCCTCACACCGTAGCGTCCGTGAGCACCTTGCCGGCATCCGTTGCCGCGAGACGCGCCGCCTCCCACTGCTGGGCGATCCACTCGACTCCGCGCAGGGTCGGCTCGTCGGCACTGGCGTAGCGAACCAGGCCGTAAATATCCGCGAGCACGACGCGCACATCCTCGTCCAGCAACAGCGCAGGCGCTGCCATCAATTATTTGCGGAGGGCTTCAACCGCGCTTCAATACTCTGCGTAAGTTCCTGTTCAATAGCATCTGTGTGGTCATAATAGTAGGAGAGAGCGTCATACACCTGAGCAAGTGTCAGGTGAGAGAATTCACGAACCAATTCCTGGGGTGACGCCTTGCTTTATCAAATACTGGACCACAGCGCGCACCGGAAACTTCGTTCCGGTAATGATGGGGCTGCCGCTACAATAGTCTTTGTGAGAATCGATGTACGGGTGGGTGATGGGTTTCGGGGCGCTTACCATGAATAGTCCTCCGTCATGACTAATTCCAGAAAAGGACCATGATACTGATACTTTGGCGAGATCAAAACGGCGGTGTCAAGTGTAAACGGCAATACCCTCCGTACTTCCGTACAACGACTGCGGCCCGCTTCTCACACCGGCCGTTTCACCTTGTCGTAGGTATCCATGAAGACACCTTCCGCCTGGTATTTCTGCCTGACCCTGTCATACAGGGCGCAGTCGAACATCCGGCGGTATTCATCGCGGGTCAGTTCTGATACAGCGTATAGACACTGGTAACCGCCATGCGCTATCGCAAAGTCCTCCATCCTGCGGACAGCGCGCCGGGAATCGTAGGGCTCGCCGCGTCGGACCGCCTCCGGGGCACCGTAGGCACCGACATCCACGAACATCTCATAGTTGCAGGCTTCTTGGGACGGCTTCAAGAAACCCTGAGGTTGGGTGCGGAACGTCCGGTGCGGACAAAGCCACAGCGGGTAGCACTCGAAGTTAGTGTGGAAAAACTCGATCGTTTCCCCAAGGTGCCTCAGCGGCACCAGGATATCCTGACACACGTGCCGGTCCTCATAATAGGCGCGGATCGACTCGCCCTGGGTAAGTTTTAGAAAAGAAATTTTGGGCGGCATCATCCATCCGAGCAGGGAGCGGAACAGGGCATGGTTACCGAACGGGATGATAAGCTCCGCTTCCCAGAAGATGCTGCGCGTGTGGCGATGGTAGTACTGTCGCAGGGGAATAGACTCCTCGCCGCCGCCCCGCTCCAGGAACGACCAGCAGTGTTTGTAAAACCAGGGTTTGAACCACCAGCCGATGGCATTCACTTTGGCGTGTTCCGGGCCGGCGGCGAAATCGCCGGTCATGATTACGCCAGAGTCGCGTGCGTACAGAATGCCCTCGACAAACTCGGGCGGATCCGGGCGGCAAACCTCGCGGGCGAACGCCTCGCAGGCCTCGTTCAGGCTATAAACAGGGTGGTAGCGAAGGCGCACCCAGGGCTTGCAAGGGATGATGCGTAGCTCCACCGCGACCAGGATACCCAGCGCGCCGTATGACCAGGGCAGGGCATGGAATAAATCCGCATGGACCTCGCGGGTAGCGCGCACGAGCGTGGCATCCCCGATCACCACCTCGCAGGCGTCGACGATATCGGCGAACAGGCCGTATTTGTGGGATGAGCCTTCGATGCCGACTCCCAGGATCAACCCACTAACCGTCAGGTCGTCGAGCTCCGGGACCACCGGCAGGGTCCATCCGCTGGGAATGAGATAACGGGTGATCTGGCCGATGGTCACTCCGGGCTCGACCCGGATGATGGCCCGTTGCGTATCGATTGCCAGGATATCGTAGAGATCGACCCGGATGGTGTTGTCGCGGCGCTTGTAGCGGGCGACCCGCATCGAGACGTTCATCCAGGATTTGCGCGCCGTGCAGAGGGGCCGCCGGCCACCGGCCGCTCGCCATCGGCGCACCTGTGCCTGGATAGCGCGCACGCGCTGCGTGTGCCCTTCGGGGGCGCTCTTCAAGCCGCGGTAGTACCAGTTCCGGATAGCCCAGTAGAGGTCAAACAGCACCGACAGGGGCAAGACCACCGGCACTACGAACAGCCAGCGATATCGGACCAGTAAATCGGTCAGCTTTACATTTTCAGCCATGCCGAAGAAGGCTGCATTAAAAGCGCGGGCCTATATATAATGGTCTCATGACCGTATCGAAAACCGCACTAGTAATTACTGCTCTTGTGAGTGCGTTCGCGGGCGGTGGGATCGTTTATCTCGGACTGCGCGCCGCGAGCACCGGAATTGCGGATGTATCTTCGCCCCCGGTGCGTGATTTCGCACTACTCGACCAGGACGGCCGTTTTCATCAGTTGTATCGGCTCACCAAAGCCAAAGCGGTCGTACTATACATTCACGGCCTCGGTTGCACCACGGTGCGCGACAGCCTGCCGTCGCTGCAAGCGCTGCGCGATACTTACGCCAAACAAGGCGTTGAATTCATGTTGATCAATGCGAACCCGCAGGACGATCGCAAAGCCTTGCAGGCGGAGGCTGCGCGACTCCAACTCGACCTCCCCATCTTAAAGGACGAGGCGCAACTCGTGATCCAGTCCCTGCAAGCTGAGCGCACCGGCGAGGCGATCCTGATCGATACCAAGACGTGGGCCATTCGTTATCGGGGGCCGATCGATGATCGCATGCACTACGGGGCGCAACGGCCCGCGGCGAGGCGATATTACCTCAACGATGCGCTCACCGCGGTGCTCGACAAGGAGATCTTGGCGGTTCGTCAAGTGCCGGTCTTCGGCTGTGTGCTCAACATCGAGCCGCATCGGCGCCCGCTTTCCTACGCCGGCGACGTCGTACCCGTCCTCCGCGATCGATGCATCAACTGTCATCGCCCGGGGGGCGTCGGTCCCTGGGCCATGGACCGCTACGAGACCGTGCGCGCTTGGTCGCCGATGATGCGCGAGGTCATCATGACCAAGCGCATGCCGCCCTGGCAAGCGGATCCGGCGGTCGGCGAGATCTTAGCAGACCGGTTCCTGCGTACCGAGGAACAAAGGACTTTGGTGCGTTGGATCGATGGCGGGGCGCCGCGCGGCGACGGGCCGGACCCCTTGGCTGAACAGCCACCCGAGGGTGCGAAAGACTGGCCGCTCGGAGAACCTGACCTGGTAATCAAACTTCCCGAGCAGAAGCTGCCCGCGCAGGGCGTTCTGCCCTACCGCTGGTTAAAGATCCCGGTGCCAATCGACAAGGATCGTTGGGTACGCGCGGTGCAGCTCAAACCCAGTAACACCGCCGTCATGCACCACGGGTTCGTGTTGGTCCAGTATCCCGCGCGGCATAAAGATCGCGAGCCCGCGTGGCTGGAAGGCCGAAACGGGTTCTTCGCCGCCCATGTGCCCGGCTTGGATGTGCAACCGATGCCCGAGGATTCGGGTCAGTGGTTACCCGCCGGATCGACCTTGGTGTTCCAAATCCATTACATTACCGTCGGTGCGCCGGCATCGGATCGGCCGGCATTGGGCCTCTATTTCCACCGCGCGCCCCCGCCGAGGGAATACGCAGTCGCCAGCGCTTCGAACAGGCGCCTGCGCATCCCGCCCTTCGCCGCGAATCACATCGAGACCGCGGAGACGACCTTCAACGAGCGCGTGATGCTCTACGGCTTTTATCCGCATATGCACTATCGCGGCCGGCACTTCGATTACGTGGCTCATTTCCCCGACGGCCGGTCGCAGCGGTTGCTGTCGGTACCGAATTATTCGTTCGGCTGGCAGACGCTCTATCGTCTCAAAAAACCGCGGGAGATCCCGGCCGGAACCCGGATCGTCGCGCGCGCGGAATTCGATAATTCCGAACGGAATCCCGTCAATCCGGACCCCGCACAAGAAGTGCGATGGGGGCTCGATAGCGATGATGAAATGCTCGTCGGCTACCTCATGTACACCCATGGGCGCGATGATTATCCTCGGCGCCTCAACGATATGGCAAGTAACGCCGCAGGGCGTAGATCGGTTTCTCATACCAATGCCAGATCGCAGTCGCCATGAGGAGTGAAATTGCGAAGCCCCCGGCGACAACGCCGATCTGTTGGGGCAGCGGAAGCTTGAGGTCGAGGGAGTGGAACAAATTCATGGCAATCAGATGCACCAGGTAGAGCGTATAGCTCATGGTGCCGAAGTACACGAAGGGTCCGAAGCTCAGCACGCGCACCACGAGGTGGGACTCAGGCAGCGACCACAAGCCCCAGACAAAGAATCCCATACTCAATGCAATCGGCGTCTGGTAGTGAGAGGTCGAGAATTGTAGAAAGCCACTTTGGCCCAGAGAAAACTCGACACCGATCAAACTCAGTATCGCAATCACCGAGAGGCTCAGCGTCCAGGATGGGGAGAACCGCGGCAGGCTTTGTTGATACTCGAGCCACGAGAAAATACATCCCCAGACGAAATATTCCGCGCACACGGGCAAGAGCGTTCCGTAGAACGATTGCGGATAACGAGACATGAACCAGAAACGCGCCGCGATGCTCATGACCAGCACGGAAAATAACATCGTGGTCCGATAGCGCGGGGGGGTGATGTAGAGGAGCAATGGATAGACGATATAAAATTGCTCCTCGACGCTCAAGGACCAGAGATGCATCGATTCATTGCGCCAACCCTGTAAGAACCATTCGTAGAACGCCGCGCTCGGGCTCAGGCTCAGGGTAAAGAGTTTGATATTGAAAAGGTAGGCGAGATAGTACGCCGGGTAGGTGAGCGCTTCCATGCCGATCAATAGCAATACCACGAGATAATAGGCTGGGCATATCCTCAGAATTCTGCGGGTATAGAAAACCTTGAGATTGGTGAGCAAGCTCGGGTGATCGGCGGACAAAAGCACGTTGGTGATGAGAAATCCGCTCATCACGAAGAAGACGGGTAATGCATAGCCGAGGTAACCCACGTCAAAGGGGTTCGGCGCGTAATGGGTGGCGAAGACCATAAGGAATAATACAAAACGCAAGCCGTCGAGCTGGAGTTTTCTCATAGTGATTTGGTTCCAGCGTTCCATCCTCGGGGCGCCAATCAGGCAACCCTTCGGGGCCCGCCCTGCTTCGCAGTGCCGCCGTACGGCGCCCTGTGCCTGGCTTTCGCTACCACGGAGCGCCGCCGGAGCATGATCAATAACGCCCACACGCCGGCGGCGGCCAGGACATGCTTGAGGCTATGGCCGCTCAGCCAACCGCTCAGATGATACATCTCGACATCAAAATGCTCCGCGATCTTGGCCGCCGCGTAGGCGCAGAGTGCGACCCAATAAAGGTAATCGCAGGTATAGCGGCTCCGGAACAGCAGCAGCACCAGCACGCTGGCGACCATGGAATAGAATTGGACCATGCCATACCAACGTAGATCCCCCTGGCCTTGTCGCTCGGTGTAATCCCACCACACGACGCTGGCAAGGCCCACCGCCACCAACGGCCCGAGCATCGCCACCCCCACATGCGCGTCGATATGCTCGCTGACCATGACGCTCACGAGCGCCATGAACGTCAGGGTCATCGGCAGCCGATCCCAGAAGAGCCGCGTGTTATCCGGTTGCAGGTGATACCAGCCGGATCCCAGGCCCGTGAGCATGATCCCAAGGAAAAATACGATCCAAGCGCGGCGTTCGCGGTCCGTTGCAAACGCATCGCTCAAGCGGGCCGGAGAGAGCAATTGTGCCAATGCGATCGAACCGACCAGCATGAAGCCCATGTTGGTGATCACATCGCCGAAATGCGGAATTTCAAAGAATACCCGCCGGTCGGCGAAATTATGGTAGTTGGGATCCTGCGGGATCGGATCAATAAATAAGGCGGCGAGTGACGCCAAGGCGCAGGGGGCGATGACAGCCACGATCCGCCAGCGCGACATCTGCGCCTGGCCGGCGTAAATCAGCGTGCTGCTGAAAACTCCGGCACGGGCTCGCCCATCCCGGATCGCAAGAAGATCAGCGCGCCGGCCCGTGTGGTGAGCGCGGTGTGGGCGGCGCCCTTGGGCGCAAAGTGGTAATCGCCCGCGTGGACGGTGATATCTCCGTACGTGATCTCTCCTTCTAGCACCAGGCATTCCTCATTGGCGGCGTGGAGATGCGGGGGGAGAGTGACACCGGCTTCCAGTCGGGCCAGCAAGGAATTCGCGTGTCCGTTTTCATCCCGGTGCAGGATCTTGAATCGGATCCCGGGCGCGAAGTCCATCCAACCTTCGGCCGAGCGTATCGTGCGAAGTTGCGTGAGCGGATGCTCGGCGCGCACGCGCACCGTGATCCTCTCGCGCAAGCCGGCCGCCGGCTGCACCGGGGTCAGCGCATCGGTCCATTGTGTGAATAGCTCGGTATCGAATAGATTTTCGTCGTTCATAACTTACACCACTGGGTTTTTTTGCTGAGCCGCACCCCAATGTCCCCCCCGAGGCCAAATTCCACGCGCCTCTCCGGCCATTAGCTGCTCTTTCATAAGTTGCATTGCCCGCCGCAAGACCGTCTTAACGGTACCGAGGGGCGTCGCGGTGTGATCCGCGATTTCCTGATGGGTTAACCCCTTAAAATAGCTCAGGACCAACATTTGCCGCTCGTTCACGCTAAGCGCCTCGAGCGCCGCGCGCACGAGGCTATGTTCCTCGAGTCCGCAGAGGGCATCCAGCGGATCGGCGGCTATGTCCGCGTCCTCGTACGGCATCTCGGGCGACAGGCGGAGCTCCGCTGGATTACGCCGACGTAGCGAATCGATCGCGCGGCTGCGGCAGATCGTGTACAGCCAAGTCATGATCTTTCCGCGGTTGGGATCGTAGGCGCCGGCGCTTTGCCAAATCTGCATGTACACGTCTTCCGTAACCTCTTCGGCATCGTTCCGTTGTCCCATTATCCGCAAGGCTAAGGCGAAAACGCGGCCCGCCGTCGCATCGTAGAGCGCGGACAGCGCCGCTTCTTCTTTGCCGGCGATACCCGAAATCAGGCCGCGCAACGCGATCTCTTGGGCATCGAACTCGGTCGTCTCCGTACCGGCGTTCACAGTTGCATTATAACACCCGAAGTCATTCTGCGCGCCGGATGCGGCCCGAGAAGGCAAGTGGCCAAACTGACCGTTGCTCCGCGACGCCCGGTGTTCGTCTGTTGCGTTCACTATCCTCAGTACGTGACGTACGGCGTTTTGGATGTTTCGCGGCGCTTCTCGATGGAGATCTCCTCCGGCCGCTTGGCTCACATCGCAGCGGATAGATCGAAGCCTAGGGCGGATAGGTTAAACTAGGGCGAATTTCCGCCGGTAGCCGGGTAGTCATGCTAGAAAAAAGGGTTGGCTAAAATGTCTGAAACAAGATTGCGGGAACATCTCGAAAGATTAAGGGAACAAGTGAACGATCTCGGTGCGCGGAAACCGGAATCGATAGAGCGGCTAAACCGGCTAATTACGGACATCGAAAGTCAATTGGAAAATCGAGGTGATCAGACCCGGCATGAAGACCTCATCGCCAATGTACAAGGGGCGATCCGGCATTTCGAGGTAGAGCATCCTCGGGCGACGGCGATTTTGAACGACATCATGGTTGCGCTCAGCAATATAGGGATCTGAGAGAGTGCCCGCCGCAATGGCACGCATTCAACGGATCACCCTCTACCCGATCAAGTCACTCGACGGCGTCTCCGTAGCTCAGACGCGCATCGCTTCGGGCGGGAGCCTTGAACATGATCGCGCCTTTGCCGTCGTGGATGCCCAAGGCAAGTTTGTAAACGGCAAGCGCTTCGCTGAGGTGCATCGCCTGCGCGCGCACTTCGATCTGGACACGCGCACGGTCACGCTTGCGGATTCAGGGACGAGTGTGCCGCAGCGCTTCCGCCTCGACCGCGATCTCGAATCGATGGCGGCGTGGCTGTGCGGATTTTTTGGCTTTCCGGTCGCGATCCGGCAGGACCCGCGTGCCGGCTTCCCCGACGACACGGACGCCTCGGGACCGACCGTGATCGGCGCGGCGACCCTGGCGGCGGTCAGCGCCTGGTTCCCCGGCGCCACACCGCAAGATATGCGGCTTCGTTTCCGGACCAACCTTGAGATTAGCGGTGTCCCCGCATTCTGGGAAGACCGTCTGTTCGGGGAGCCCGGCACGCTGGTGGATTTTAACGTCGGGGCGGTCGCTTTCGAGGGCGTCAATCCCTGCCAGCGCTGTGTCGTAC
>JBOIDL010000037.1:0-24210 GCA_050740435.1 Gammaproteobacteria bacterium | reverse complement strand
CTCTCGATGAACACGACCTCGCCCGTGCGCAACAAGGCCGCATGCTCGATGGAGAGCTCGACGCCCCCAGCTTCCATGTCGAAGAGATAGTCCCAGCGTCCATAAGTGGCAGGACCGAGGGCGCTGATGAGTATGTCCAGGAAGCGTCGATCGATGGCGATCAAGTCCTTGATGGAGACAAAACCGTGGAGCAGGTTGGCCTCGCGGCGCGCCTTCAGGATGCGTGCGGCGGTCTTGATGTCCAGGGTGCGCTTCTGCTCCACGTGGTGTGGGATATCCCCCATGTGGGCGGCCGCCTCGTCCACGACGCGGAGGTCGTGAGGCAGCACCGTCAGATCCGCTGGTACTCGGGCTGCGTTGACGAAGCGGAGAACGCGCTCCTGCGAGTGAACATCGCTCTTCTCCGTTGGACTCGCAGCCTCGCCCTTTTTAGGTGGGTTTGCCTTGTCCTGATCTCGGCTCGTTTGTTTTGTCATGGCTGGTCTCCTTTCACTTAGATGATTCGGATGGTTCCGGACATGCCGATGGGAGCAGTCGCGGTGTGGCATATGCGCCGGTCTTTCAGGTAGTTCACCTTGCGCTCTCAACTATCTGGTCGCGCAACCGGCTTGGTCTTCGCCAACGTGTGAAGGAGGTTCGGACTTGTACAGGCATAGGTGTTGACGGCAGTTCCACCTCCTGGGAGCACAGCCGAGCCTCGTCAATATCAAGCGGAGCCAAGCCGTACGGCCGGACCGACCGCAGGCCATCGACCATAAACGTGAGGCTACCGGTCGGAACTGGCCTGTTTCTGGTCACCGACACAATGGCGGTGAACAGCACCGCTCACACCGCCAACAATACCAATGCACCTTGGCTCGTTCAGTGACTTTTCGCACAAACATTTTGTGACATATTCACAATCTGTCCAAGCAGAACACCGTGCACTTCTCATCTCCTGACCTCTATGACAACCGGACCCGCCCGTGATCGGCGGGAAAAACGCCACTTCGTCTCCGTCATGGACCGGCGCCGCGAGAGTCGCATAGTCCTGGTTAACGGCGATCAGAATATTGGCGGGTAGTGGCAAACCGTGGCTCACGCGCGTCCAGACATCTTGGACCGTCATGCCCGGCGCGGCCTGCACGCGATCTTCACTGCGCCCGAGGCGTTCCCTCAGGCTCGCGAAGAATTTGACTGTGATCGGCACCTATGCTCTCGACTTCCTCAACGGCCGCCGTAACAGTATAGTACGGACAGCTCTTCACCAAGCACCATGTCGAAACTCCCGCATTTTAATTGCCACGGGGACGCCCAGATGGTGGACATCGCGGCTAAGGCGGTGACCCACCGGATCGCCGTCGCCGAAGGGTCCATCGCGATGAATCGGGAAACGCTGACGATGGTCGAGGAAGGTCTCCACAAGAAAGGGGACGTGCTCGGCATCGCAAGAATCGCCGGGATCATGGCGGCTAAAAAAACCGCCGATCTGATCCCGCTCTGCCACCCGCTTCCTCTGACACATATCGAAATCAGTTTTTTCCTCGATGCCAAGGCAAGCGCGGTGAGGTGCGAGTCGAAGGTAACAACGAGCGCCCAGACCGGCGTTGAGATGGAGGCGTTGACGGCCGTTCAGGTGGCGTTGCTGACCGTCTATGACATGTGCAAATCCGTGGACCGCGGCATGAGCATCTCGGGCGTACGCTTACTTGAAAAAATGGGCGGCAAGTCGGGACACTGGCGCCGCTAAGGAAGCTCTGCTATTCTTTTTCCGTGCCCGTCTGAACCTTTTGCAAGCGCGTTTCCATGGGGACGGGATCGGTTTTCAAGCGGCTCTTTTGGGTGTCCAATATGGCTTTTCGTAGCATGCTCAATTCTCGCTTTACCATGCTCCCAAGGGTTTCCAGCGACGTTTCTAGGACCGCGATCCGGCCCTCTCCATTCGCGTTGCCTAGATCCGATCGCAAAGGTAACATCCGAGCATCTGCCTTAACTTCACGCGCGGATTGGTCATCCGCGGTCATGAGGAGACCTTCTTGGCTGAGATCATCGGTTACCGACTTTAGTACTTCGGCATTAATGAGATGCTTTTCTTCCAGGCAACCGAGCAAGAGGATCCGATCGCAGAGCATATTGATCTTGCGTGGCACGCCTTCGGTGATCCGGTGTATCAGCGTAAACGCCTCTTGCGCGAAAACCGGGTCTTGATTCCACCCGACCAAACGCAGTCTGTGCTCGATGTAGGCCTGCGTCTCCTCGGTATCCAATGGTTTTAAATGATACGCGGCAATCACCCGTTGCCGGAGCTGCACGAAACTGGGAGACCGTAGCAACACCCTAAATTCCTTTTGACCGAGGAGAAAGCTCTGCACCAAGGGCCGGCCGTTATGTTGAAAGTTTGACAGCATGCGCAGCTCTTCAACCGAGCGCGGCGGCAGATTCTGTGCCTCATCAACCAGGAGCAATACCCGTTTCCCCTGCTCTGCGCATTCCCGGAAGAACTCTTCCAAGCTTTTCAGTAGCACCGCCTTGGACTCGGACTTGTAAGCCAGGCCGAATTCGGCGGCGGCGACGCGTAATAGATCCTCGGCTTCGACCTGCGTGGAAACGATTCTCGCGACGACGATGTGGTAGCCCTGGAGCATTGCTTCCAGTGCCCCCACCAATGTGGTCTTACCGGTGCCGACATCGCCGGTGATGACGATGAAACCATCGCCCTGCTTAACCCCGTATAAGAGGTAGGACAGCGCACGTTTATGACTGTGGCTGCTAAAAAACATCTTGGGGTTAGGACTTAACCCAAACGGTTTGTGCTTGAGCTTGTAAAATGATTGGTACATATCGGTTTCTAACGATTGAATTTCGATCCCTCTAAGCCATAGGAACCACATGTTCCAGAAGGCGCTGCACTTGCATTATCCCGACTTTGAGGTTTGCCTCAATGACTTTCATCGACAGCGGCTCCCGGCCTCGGCCCGCGGCCCGGTTAGCGACCACCGCACAGGTTGCATAGCAAAGCTCAAGCTCGCGCGCCAATGCGGCTTCGGGCATCCCGGTCATGCCGACCATGTCACAGCCGTCGCGAGCCATGCGGTCGATCTCGGCGGCGGTCTCTAGCCGCGGCCCTTGCGTGGCCCCATAGGTTCCGCTGGCCAGCGCCTCTATCCCGGCCTGCCCGGCGGCGCGAATCAATGCTTGGCGCAACTTCTCACAATAGGGCTGCGTAAAATCGATATGTGTAACATGATCAATGCCATCTTCAAAAAAAGTGTTTTGGCGCGACCAGGTGTAATCGATGATTTGGTCGGGAAACGCGATTCGGCTTGGGGTCAATTCGGAAGTTATACCGCCGACCGCCGCGATGCTGATGAGATTTTCTATACCGATGTCTTTCAAGGCCCAAAGATTGGCGCGGTAGTTGACGCGGTGCGGCGGGATCGCGTGAGAAAAGCCGTGCCGCACCATAAACACGATCTCCTTACCGCACAACAGCCCGCGAACGAGCGGGCTCGAGGGCTCGCCGTACGGGGTTTGCTTTACCTCCCGGCGTAGGATTTCCAACCCGTTCAGGCTACGCAGGCCGGTGCCGCCGATGATTGCCAGGCCACTCATGGGCTCACCGCGAAGATGCCGGGCGCGTTGCGCAGGTAGTTTTTATAGTCCATGCCGTAGCCAAAGAGATAACGCTCATCCGTCTCCAATCCGACAAAGTTCGGGCTCGGCATGGCGGCGCAACGCTGCAAACGCTTGGCGATTAGAACCGCGGTTAAGGCTTCCGCCGCGCCGTCCCGCTTGCAAGCTTCGAGGATCGCGGACAACGTAAGTCCCTCATCCAAGACATCATCGACCACGACCACGACGCGGCCGCTGAGCAGGCAACGGGGGCGCCGCAGCCACTCGATTTCCCCGCCGGAGGTTTGCCCCCGGTAGCGCGATACGTGCAGGTAATCCAGCTCCAAGGGAAAGCATAGTCGAGGTAACAACAGCCCCGTCGGCACGACGCCTCCAGTCATCACACATAGCAGCAACGGGTCTTTTTCCGCAAGCGCCGCGTTCATTTCCGCGGCCATTCGATCGACCGCGACATCCACATCCTCGGGTGAGAAGAGCCGTTCGGCGTGCGCGGCGATTTTGCGTATTTCGTCCCGACTCGTGCCCATGCCCTTGATGGCCGCCATCGCTTTAGTCCTTTCGTTCAAGACCACACCGTCCGGCCCAATTGCGGGCGAACTGATGGCCGGCGCGCCCGCTCCTGGAACCGCGCAGCAGAGCCCACCTCAAGGCCTCCTGCCGAACCAGCTCGTGAGCCGTTACCTCGGCTCCGAACTGCGCCAGCCAATAGAACACGATTTTAAGGTATTCCTCTTGCTGAAAAGGATGGAACGCCAACCACAATCCGAATCTTTCCGAGAGCGCTATTTTTTCCTCTACCCCTTCCGTCTGATGGATCTCACCCGCGACGTTACGGGCACTCAGATTCTCATCCAAGTATTCCGGCATTAAGTGCCGACGATTGGAGGTAGCATAAATCAACGCATTGTCCGGAACACTGCTCATCGATCCATCAATAGCTATTTTAAGGGTCTTATAGGCCGAGTCGTTGGCTTCGAAGGAGAGGTCGTCGCAATATAAGAGAAACCTCTCAGGACGATTGAAGATGCGGTCATAGATCCGCGGTAGATCGCCGAGGTCCTGCTTGCCGATCTCGATCAATCGCAGTCCCTTAGACTCGAAAGCAGTAAACACCGCTTTAATCAACGACGACTTGCCCGTGCCGCGCGGACCCCAAAGCAAGGTGTGATTCGCCGGGAGGCGATCGACAAATTGCCGTGTGTTGCGTTCGATCTCGGTCTTCTGCCGATCGATGCATTGCAGATCATCGAGCCGCACCGAGGAGGCATAACGAACGGCGCTCACAATCCCCCGCCCGCCGAGCTTCCGCCAATGAAACGCCGTGGCGTGATCCCACGCCGTCTCCTCGGGATCGGCCGGGATGAGCTTTTCGAGCCGCGCGAGGATCCGTTCGGCGCGCCTAAGGACGTTCTCGAAGTCTGGTTGTGGCGAGGATGAGTGCATCGAATGAATAACCCGCTCCGCACGCGGTAGTTTGGATGTCGTGGTATGGGCAGGCGTTTTTTGCGCGGAACGTATCCTAACAGACCGCCCGGAGCGCGGAAACCACATCCAGGCGGCCGCGGTCCGATGCGAACGATACGTTGTCGATGAATCTTTTCATCGCGTCGGCAGCGGCATTCTCACCCGGATTCGAAACCAGGCAAACCTTGATTTTGGGCCAGCCTGCGTCACCGGACGCTGAAAACGCACGCAAGTATTCACGCAGGCTATCGAACAGCGCCTTGCCTTGGCGCTGCTCGTCTACATAATGATGGCAGTACAACTCACCCCAACTCGTAGTGAATACGAGATCGACGGATTCCGGGCCGTGGATTTTGAGCCGCTCTAAGTCGCCCGGTATTTCATGTGCCAACGCCCGCCCCGGTTCAAGGAAGAAAACAGCGCGCGTCACGCGCGGGTTTAGGCGCGCGTCGCCTTCCTCATCGCCATGACAATCAGTGATCGAAAAATACTTGCCGAGGACTTGTCGAATGACGTCTACGCGTTGTAACGCGGGTTGCGGGTCCGGCGCGATCACGAAGATCTCGGTCTCCGCATCGATGATGCCGTTAAAGTGGCCCCAGGCGAGTATCTCCACTAACCCGGAAGTGGTCTTGATGGGTGTAACGTCACCGCTCGCGGGCGGCGCACCTCGGTGCAGCGCCCATTCGCACGTATTCGCGCTCGGAAGCGCATGCAAGCAGATCTGCCGTTCGCGCAGGTCGGCACCGGTACCGCGATTGAAGACATCGAGCTTGTTCGCCGTCCGATCATAGGCCCCATGCAAGCGTTGGCTCAACACCGCTAGATCACGCCGCGCGATACCAGCGCCTCCGGCATAAGGCCGCGCGAATTCCGCTAAGACGGTAAAGCTCGTTGTAAGCGCCTTGACCAACTCGCGCCGTTCGCCGTATATCGTGTCGAGGGAAACGTTATCCCTGTCACAAAGCCGGCTCACATGGTCTCCGTCCCATCCCCATTCGCTGAAGAGGTTCTCGAGACTACGGCGGCGCCAACCGCCGGCATTCTGTGGGCTCCATGCATCCCCTAACTTCAAGCATAGACAACGGCGCGCAACTTCCAACCGCTGCCAGTCCTGCCGCTCCATCAAGTACCCCTCCACGCGCCGGTACATCAAAAGATAGGGGTCCAAGGTGTCCAGATCGACCATCCCGGCGCAAACGGCCCGTTTGTATCGCAGGCTCAGCAAATCATAGGATGGATAACTGCTCACGTAAGCCTCAAGCAGAAATAGCTTGAGGATGGACTTGTAAGGCGAGGTTAGGCTCTTGTACAACTGCCATAGCGTCGCCCCCGAAAATTCCGCGGCGGGAATTTGCGCAACGCTTCCGAAGTCCACGTATTGGCCGCGGCGTTCCGGCGATTGCAGGTATATTCTTTCGATGCAGCGCGCATAATCGCCTTGCTCATCGAGCGGCGTCAGCCACCAAACGGGTGGTAATCCGGCCGCGATGACGGCCGAACGGTAAAATTCATCCAGTAGCAAATAGCGTTGCGTGCTGCCGCTGCTGTCAGTGGAAAGCTGCGGACGCTCACCGCCGCGGAACCGATCGGGGGAAAAGACGAAGAAGTGAGCGTCGAGACCGAGTTGTTTGGCCCACCGCGTGACGGACTCGGATTTCCGCCGCAGTTGTTCCACGCGCGGCTCATCGAGATCGGAAGCATGGCAGATCCAGATATCGAAATCACTGTGCATGGAATGGGCGATCGTACCGGTGCTCCCCAATAGGTAGATCCCGATAATGTCGAGGGATCCCATGAACACCGGGCGGATGTGATCCGCGCCGGTCATTTGCTCCGCGATGTCGAGCTCGATCCAGGTGGGAGTATATTCGCGGATACCCGCGGGCGTCTGTTTACTTATGAACCCGGGCAATGCCGGATCATTGAGGTGAAACAACACCGGGAGGGTGTCCACGAAGCGGCTCTGCTGGGGCGACAACAGCTCTCGAATACGCAGTAAGCGGGCGCGGTTAATCGCAAGGAAGCGCCCTTCGACCGATAAATCCACGGCGGGCTGGGGTGGATGGGGGCTGCTGGGCATGGCAGTACATAGCGGCGCGGTCCCCGAAACGTTCATCGCTCGGCGAGCTAGGTGCAGCGGCGCGCCCGCCGCCGCGGGTCACCACCCGTGGTGGATCCCGAAGTGGAAGCGATGCCAGTACGGATAATAGGGATAGTAAGGGTAATAGAATGGATCGTATCGATAAGGCCGGTTACGCCATTGCTCCCTGTAGTCCGGCCACAGATACAGATTTTTTGTGCGGACCATCGGGTAGGTGTACGGACGTTCGCCGATAGTGCGGTTCACGGGAGGCTCCAACACGCCGTAGACCGTAACCTGGCGCCCGGCGCGGTATACCGCCGGATCGAGAAAACTCCCCGCGCTTGCCAGGAAACGCCCATACGATAGGTCTGTCCGCTGCGGACGGCCCTCGTCATCCAATTCCTGATTCAGGATCTCGATCCAGGTATCATTGGGTTTATTCTCGATGGCGACAATCGATCCGCCCCATCGAATAGGTTTGCCCGCGAAGGGCTTGGGATTGGCCTGCACCTCGACGGCGCTCAAGGACGGGAAAGCCGGCTCGCGGATCTCGAGCGGAACACTGCTCTGACACGCGCTCAGCAGCAGCGTAAGCAGACCATACAGAGGCATCGTTCGCATGGGCGGCACCTAGGCTAACCGATTTTTCGACTGGCTTGGTAGAATTTAGTTCGACACAGCATGCTTCCGAACAATAATCGAACAGCGGGACCCGTCAATGAAAAAATGGCAGTGCATTGTTTGTGGCTTTATCTACGATGAGACGAAAGGTTTACCCGAGGGCGGCATCGCGCCCGGCACGCGCTGGCAGGACATACCCGACACCTGGGTTTGCCCGGATTGCGGCGCCGCCAAATCGGACTTTGAAATGGTAGAAGCCGCCTGATCGTACCCCATGAAACCGCTGGTGATCGAGGGGGCGAAGCAATTGAACGCTAAAGTGCGCCCATGGACGACCGTAACAGCAGGCGATCTGGGAAGCGGTCTGCGCGCCCTATTTCATCGACCGGATAGATCCTTGACCGGCTTTGCCTTCGGTATTTCAGTCGTGTCGGGGATCGAATCCAAGGTGAACGGTAAACCAGGTCAGTATCTCTGCAACACCTCGCTCATCGAGCGAGGTTTTTTATTGCCGATGCCGCGTCAAACGCGGATTTTTGTCCACTCGATCTTGTTGACGCGGCGAGTTAACTCGCTAGAATGATGCTTTTGTGCACTGCGGCAATAGTTGACCAGAATGCGACCCGCCATACGCCCGACGCGACCGTTTTTCTCTTCGGGGCCTTGCGCTAAACGGCCCGGTTGGAGCCCGGAGGCGTTGGCGGGCGCCGCTATCGGCCGTTCCCACCGATCGCGCGCGGGCAAGGCTAAGCTTACGGAACTCTTGGAGCGCACACGTTCGCTCTTGCGATTTCCGGACGGTTACCGCATCGGCCTCGTCCCCGCTTCGGATACGGGGGCCGTGGAAGCGGCGTTGTGGTCGCTGCTCGGGGCGCGGGGCGTCGATTGTCTCGCCTGGGATGGCTTCGGAAGGAGCTGGCAGCGGGATATCGTCGATGAGTTGCGGATCCAGGACGTTCGCTGCCTGAGCGCCGATTACGGTGCGCTGCCCGATCTCACCGAGGTCGACTTCGACCGCGACGTCGTGTTCGTCTGGAACGGCACGACCTCGGGAGTCAAGCTGCCCGATGGCGATTGGATCGCCGATGGGCGGACTGGGCTCACCGTCTGCGACGCTACCTCGGCCGTATTCTCGGTCGATCTGCCCTGGCCCAAGCTCGATGTGACCACGTTCTCGTGGCAGAAGGTACTCGGCGGCGAGGCTCAGCACGGCATGATCGTGCTGAGCCCGCGGGCGGTCCGCAGGCTGGAGGAATACACACCCTCGTGGCCCATCCCAAAGGTGTTGAGCCTCAAGAGCAAAGGCCGGGTCAATGAGGATATTTTTAGCGGCGGCGCGACCAACACGCCCTCGCTGCTCTGCGTGGAAGACTATCTCGACGCGTTGCGCTGGGCTGAAATGGCCGGGGGCCAGCCCGCGTTGATGCAACGTTGCACCCAAAACTTCGCCGCGCTCGCTGCGTGGGTGGAACGGACCCCGTGGATCGACTTTCTGGCCACGCTACCCGCCACGCGCTCGACGACTTCCGTATGCCTGAAGATCACGGCCCCGTGGTTCACCGAGCAGCCGGCGCCGAAGCGCTGGGAGCTGGTACATAATCTTTGCAGCTTGCTGGAGGCCGAGGGTGTCGCCTTCGACATCGCCGCCTACCGGGACGCGCCTCCGGGTCTTCGCATCTGGTGTGGGGCCACGGTGGAACGCACGGACCTCGTGGCCATGCTCCCGTGGTTGGAATGGGGGTATCGAGTGCTGCAGACGACCGCAATCGAGATCAAGAAATGACGCGGGTGCTCATCGCCGAAGCGATCGCACCGGACGGCATCGCTTATCTCGGGTCGCGTCACGGGATCGAAGTGGATGCTCCCAGCGGATCGGATTATGGTGATCTCTCCGCACGGCTCCAAAGTTGCGATGCCTTGATCGTGCGTAGCGCGACGCGCGTGACCGCGGCGCTCTTAGCCGGAGCACCGCGGCTCAAGGTCATCGGACGGGCGGGGATCGGGGTAGACAATATCGATGTCGGCGCGGCCACCGAGCGCGGGATCGTGGTGTTGAACACCCCCGATGCCAACGCCACGACCACGGCCGAGTTGACGGTCGCGCATCTCTTGTCGCTCAGTCGCCATCTTCCGCAAGCCGATCGATCCGTGCGCGCCACGGAGTGGAAACGAACCCAATTCATGGGCACGGAGGTCGCCGGCAAGACCATAGGAATCATCGGTTTCGGCGCCATAGGGCGGGTGGTAGCCTCACGCTGTCTCGGGCTCAAGATGCGCGTTATCGCATACGATCCCTTGGTGACGCACGAGGTGATGCTGCACGCAGGCGTCGAAGCGGTCGCGCTCCAGGAACTGCTCGAACAATCCGACTATGTGAGCCTCCATTGTCCCCTCAACGACAAGACCCGCGGCCTCATCAACGCCGAGCGCTTGGCGCGCATGCGGATCGGGGCGCGGCTCATCAATTGCGCCCGCGGCGGCCTGGTTGACGAGGCGGCGCTGCTCGAGGCCTTGGACAAAGGGACGCTCGCCGGCGCCGCGTTGGACGTCTTTGAACAAGAACCCCCGCTCGGATCGCCTCTCATCGAACATCCCAAAATCGTGCTGACACCACATCTCGGCGCCTCCACGGCCGAGGCTCAGATCGCCGCCGGTCTCGCCATCGCCAAGCAAGTCGCGCAATTTCTGGAAACCGGAGAAGCGATCAACGCGGTCAACCTGCCCCGGATCCCGGCCGAGGATCTCAAGCGCTTGCACCCTTATCTCTCGCTGGCGCGCCGCCTCGGGCGGGTGCTGGCGGCCTTAACCGCGCAGCCCTTGACCCGGGTCGAGGTAACATTAAGGGGGCGCGCGGCCGAGCTCGATTCACGGCCGATTTCAAGCGAGATCCTGGTCGGTCTACTGGAAAGCGAGCTCTCGATCCCGGTGAATCGCGTAAACGCGTGTCATCTCGCGCACCGCCAAGGGATCTCGTTGGTCGAAAGCCGCTCCGAGGATACCGAGGAATATGTGTCGCTTATCACCGCGGCGGGACACTACAACGGCGGATCAACCTCGGTCGCGGGCACGCTGATCGGTGACAGACCTCCCCGTCTGGTCCGCATCGACGACTACGAAGTGGAAACCGTGCTCGAAGGGACCTTATTGATCACGCGCCACGAGGATCGTCCGGGCGTGATAGGGGCCTTGGGTACCTTGCTCGGCCAGGATAATGTCAACATCTCACGCATGCAGGTCGGCATCGCGCAGGGTCCCGAGGCGATCGCGGTGATCGGGATCTCGCGGCCGTTACCGCAAGCGACGCGCGATCGAATCGCCCAACTCCTGGCGATCCACCAGGTATATCAAGTGAGCTTGTGATCCGCCGGGCCGTATGGCGGCGCGCGCCGGGTTTGAGGTCATTTTCTTCGATTGCGACAGCACCTTGAGCGCGATCGAGGGCATCGATGCGCTCGCGGCGCGCGCGGGCCGCGAGCATGAGATCGGCGCGCTCACGCATGCGGCCATGGACGGGCACCAACCCCTAGAGTCGATCTACGGCCGGCGCCTTGAGACGCTCCGGCCGAACCGTCAGGCGATCGCCTGGTTAGGACATCAGTATGTGGCCGCCAAAGTTCCGGGCGCGAGGGCGGTGGTAGCCGCATTGATCTCCCTCGGCAAAGAGGTGCATATCGTCAGCGGCGGGATCCGCCAGGCGGTCCTGCCGCTCGCCGCCGTTCTCTCCATCCCTCTCGCGCACGTGCATGCCGTGGAGGTGTTTCATGATGCGTCCGGTAACTACACCGGTTATGACGCATCCTCGCCGCTGACGCGCTCCGGGGGCAAGGGCGCCGTTTGCCACCGCCTAGCAAGAGACCGCCGGGCGGCGATCGTCGGGGATGGGATCACGGATCTCGACCCCGCCGCCTACGGTATCTTCACCGTCGGTTTTGGGGGGGTAGTCCGGCGCGAAGCGGTGCAGCACCGCGCCGATGCCTATGTCGCCGATCGCGCCTTGACCGCGGTGCTGGAGTTTCTCCTCACCCGCGAAGAATTTCGGCGACTCCCGCCAGCGTGACTAAAAATGATAGCTCAATCGCACCAAATGAAAATTGATGCCGGGGTTAGAATCGCCGATCCCGAGATTCGATAGATGCTGATAGCGGTACCCGATCTCGTATTGGCCCTCGTGCCCGAAGCGTATACCAACCCCGCCATGCGATCCGAAGGCGAATTCCGTATCGAAGTTCTTGTCCTCAAGCTCCGTATCGGTCATACCATGGATACCAACGGCCGCTTCTAGATACGGCATTACGCCATAGATCGGCGTTTGTGTCTGCCAACGGAACACCGGGGTTAAACCGAATTCGCCCAAGGAATCGTTACCGGTACGGCCATCGTCCCCGTCCCAATAACTGGCGCTTAGCTCCCAGTACCCTCCGAGATGCCAGTCCCCGAGCCGCAGCCATTGCACCCCCCAATCCCATTGCAAGGCGATCCCGTAGCGGTTAGTTCCGCGATCACCGCTGCCGCCTTCGACTGCGACGGCACCGAATGCGTACACAGGCTGAGGGCTGAGACAGGACAACGCCAAGCCGGCAAAAGCCGCGAATTTTCCCGCGCGCATTGGTTTCTCCCCGTTCTTTTCCTCATACGCTACAACAAAATAGAATCGTTGCAAAGGTCCCATGGTTCACTGGAAAACCATTCGGTACATCCATGACCCTGTAGTTTCCGGTTTTTAGTTATGAGCAACACACGCGCCGACGGGTGCGCCGTTGCAGTTCCGCCCCAGACCCTGAGCTATCGATAGCCGTGCGCGCATTGAAAACCTGTGGCGCAGCGATTGCACCTACGGGTCATACGCCAACTCGCTGTCGGGATCTTGTCAGAAGCTAAGGACAGCTTGCCTGGACCCTCGGCGCACCGGCGCACTTGTTGTCCGAGGGGGATAGGAGATGATTCTAGAAACGTGCGGATCCTTAAAGCGGTCCCGAGATGCGGATGCGCGCCCGTTGTGCATGCTGTGCCTGATCCTGTTGATAAGCTGTAGCGCCAAGACCAACGCCGAGCCTCTCGATACGGGTAACGGATCGGCATTTTCGTCCAGAGAGAATTCAGACGCCGCGGACGATGGTGTGCTCGCGCTGTTGCCGGGTTTCGTAAAAGAGTTCTTGCGCGATGGGATCAACTACCGATTGAACCGCTATCAGAGCTTGAAATTAGACCTTTTCGGCGCCGTGGGCACCGGCGATCCAGAGCTCGGTCAAGTGCTGTTGCAGTGGCGCGTGGCGCTCGACTGACGCGTCAAGATCCTGCCAAGAAAACAATTGGGCGGGCGCCTTCAGCGACCTGAGCCTTCAGCTCCCGGACAGCAGGCGAACCGGAGACGGGCGAGGATCTTCTTCCCGTGACAGTCACGGATAGCGTGGGTCGGCAGCCTAGCAAGGCTGGTATTATTCTCAGGTGCGGCTCGATCCTGTTTTATCGTTTGAAACGCGATCGCCCCTTGACGCAGAAGCGTACCCACGAAGCACATGGCTTCATCTTTCGTCGCACCCACATCGGGCAGGTGCCCGAGCACGGCGGCTCGTTTGGCTCTCGCTCCGATCAACACCGATTCGGCAGCCATCGCCACAATTTCTTTGAGTCGCCGATCCAAGGTCCCGAGGCCGATCGCACGCTGGTGGACGGCTTTGACGATCGTCTGGCCCGCGATTCTCACCAAATTCACGCTCATTTTCGCGTGCGGGGCCGCGCCCATGCGCGCGAGCAGCTCGCGGCGCACAGGAGTATCCAACGGCGGCGTACCCGGAGTGAGGCGCGGCGCAGACCCTGATAACGCGGAGGTCGGCGCCAACATGGCCGAGCTTCCTAACGCGACATTATGATTGCTAAACGCGTCGCGGATCGCTCGGTGGTGCCGGCCGCCGTGGAGTTCCTGGTCCGCGAGGATCATCGAGCGGCCGACGGCTTGAAAAAACCGCGTGACCTCCGGGGCCTTCTTGGTTCCCGCTATGAGGAGTTTTCCGGCAATCCGGGCAGCGCTCAGCAACGCCGCATCGTCCTGGCTGGGCCCGGCAGCGAAGATATTGCACAAAGCGTCATAGAAGCAGCCGCTAAAGACGCGGCTAAAACTGTGGGCTTCGGCGGATAGCGACGCCGCCACGGCAACAGGAGGCAGATTGACCGGAAACTCCCAGCGGAAGTTGTTCAAGGCATGGCGCGGAGAGGCGTGCGGATGCCCAGGTCCATCCGTGCGCCGTACTCCATCCGCGACGTCCTCGGCCAGCGCCTCCAGGAAGTTTTGCGCCCGCAAGGCGGACGTACCCGCAGCACCCTGCAGGAGAGCTTGGCGGGAGTGTGAGTCCAAGAAGCCCACCAGGAGCGCAATACAGTCCGCGAACGCCTCGTGAAAGGCGGCGACCTCGGCATACACGCTGTCCCACAGCTCGGGTCGGATCGCGTCCAAAAACGCGTGTCCGGCTTCGTGGGCCACGGCGTCGGCGCTGGCGCCGGAGAAGGTCTTCTTGGCGCCTGTTTTCCATTCAAAGAATGACAAGCCTTGCCGGTCATAATAGGCGTTCAGCGCACTCCCGCTGTTGGGAGAGAGCGGCAAGAGTTTGCCACCGTTCTGCCACTGCGTGAGCGGTCCTTCGAGCATGGCCCAGGTCTCCAATGCCGCCAGCGCCGCTTCTCGGCATTGCCAGAATAGGAACGCCGGGGTCCCCAGAGAATACAGACCTTCCGGAAAAGCGGCCGCGTGACTGAATCCTGCCTGGGTTTTCCGTGGATCGGGCCTGGGCGCCTTCGTGTGTACCGCTGGGGCGTTCTTTGCCAGGGGATCGTTTGGAAGGAAATTAATCGTCATGGCTACCGCCTCCCTGCCACGCGGCGAGAGCATCCTTCTCCCGCCGCGTGCCCGGCTCGATTGCTACCGGCCGGGAGTGTGCGTGATGGTTGAGTTATAAACTCCAGCCGTGTAACCGCGGACCATCACGAATGCCCGGGTTTGGCCGGCGGGGACATCCAGCGCGCAGGTCTCATCAGCGCCACTGAGAAAGGGCCGACACGAATATTTGCCCACTTCCAGGCCCGGCGCTTGGCCGAAGCGGACATAAAGATCCGGATCGCCCGGCATTGCGCCATCCCCAGTCATCTTTGCCTCGAATCGTGTACCGGGCGAGACGGCGAAGGAACCGTGGGATTTCTGTTCCTGTCGTGCGACGCGTTGATGCACGAAGCTTTGGGTCTTTGGGCCACGGGGCGAAATCGGCTTTTCATCGTCGCTGATCGTAGGGCAGAGCGTAGAGTGGAACCCCGGCGCCGCGCCGTAGAGACAGGCGGCCCCATTCTTGTCAGCGCTTGTTAGCGACAATGTGCGATCGCCCCCGCCGTTACACTGCGGGTAGTGCATGACGGAGAAGCGATCGTAATTCGTGAGCGGCCGCCAATTCTGATCTTCGAAGCAGGTGCCGGATTCCGGCCGCGTATGCTCATGGCGAAATCCTAAGGTGTGACCCAACTCGTGACGGAGCACACCGATGAGTTGCAGCGTTCCATTTGGATCCAAGTCAAACGAGCTATCCTCGATCAGAACGTTGCGACCTGAGCGCGGCTCGTTAGGGAAAAAGGCGCGCGCGAGATACTCGCCGTTGGCGTTGACCGGATTTACGTCGAACACCACGTTTTGATTGTTAGCGGTGCAACTATTGTCGTGCGAAGCAAGGTGCATGAAATTCACCGCCGCGACCTGTTCCCAAGCGTTTCCGGCCGCTGCCATGTCCGCGACTACGTTGTTGTACCTGGGGCCGAAGCTGCGACTGACACAATACGTGATATTCTGTTTTTGAGCATTGTTCCAAACCGTATCCTGCCCGCCCTCTTGATGCACGATGAGCCCCTTAAGCTGCCCGCCTGGTTTCTTGACGCGCGTTTCAAAAAACTCTTTGAGCTGCTTTCTGTTCGGGATGGGGGTGTCGCCGTTGACGATATACTTTCCACCCTCGAACGGTTCTTTGTAAACCGTGCGCTCGAATTCTTCGAAGCTCTTGTCCTTCCAGTAGCCACTATTGCTTCTTTCTTGCAATTGCAACCGGATTAAGTCTTCTTCGAACACCTCGGGGGTCACAACTACTTTTTCACCGCTCGCCGGGCGGATCTGAGGACCCTCTGTTGCGGGAATCTCCGTCTTTTCCTCGGTAGGCGGCACCGTGGTCGCGGGTGGCGCGGTGGCACAGGCGAAAAGGAGAAAAGGAATCGGAAAAATGATCAGCAGCCGCTTTTTGCTGGGTGCCATGGTTGCCATGTCTGATCTCCTGTGGATTACCGTCAGCGCTAAGGTATCCGGATGAGCGAAATTCTACTGTGACATAGTTCGCAAAATAAATGTGACATTTTCACGGAAGCCAATTTAGATTTCGCCGCCACGGGGTATGCAACCCCCTGGGGCGACCAAAGGGGAGAGCTGTGCCTCTCCCTTTGCAAACCCCATCGCTAAGGCCCCGCGGAAAGACCGCGGGAAATAGATTTTAATCGCCACCCGGCGCATTTTGGCAGGTTTGCTGGCCGTCCCCGTTTTGAGAGACGGTCACTGCGGATCGCTTACCGATTAGCGCAAGGCTCAAGAACCACATTCAGCAGATCCACACCCTCGGCGAGCCGGCGAATTCTCTCGAATAGATCACGGGCCGTGGCGGCGTCAGCGAATTCCGCGCACAACCGCGTTTCGCCTTCCAGCCCGATGCGAGTCTGTTCCAGTTGCACCACCCCCCCCCGCCGTTTGATGTCCTCGAATATCCGCCCGGCTTCCTGGAACACGGCGCGCGTGCGTTCCGGCACTCCTTTCCCTCGCGAGAGTGCATAGACGGCGAAGCTCGCGCCGGAGGCCGCATGCGATGTGTCCGGTAGGGGATCCGCGGTTGCGCATCCAGCCGTGATCAGCAAGGCGACGACGGTTGATTTTGCTTTCATTAGGCCGCAGGGCGAATGTTAGCCGCGAGCGTTTAGGCCGTAAAGTTGAGCAGTAACTTTCCCCGGCTTACGGTGCCTGGAGTATGAGACTTAGGAGGCTATTGGTCGATGAAACGGCGGTTCAGATCACCGTAGGCATCGATGCGCCGATCGCGCAGAAAAGGCCAGTGTATACGGGCTTGCTCCGCCTGGCCGAGGTCGATCGGCGTGACGAGAATGGTTTCCTCGGCAACCGGGGCGCGGGCGAGCACCGCCCCGCTCGGCGCGCACAGAAAGCTTTGTCCCCAAAAATCGATGCCCTGCCCGGAGGACGCCCCGGGCGTCGGCTCGAACCCGGTGCGGTTAACCGCCACGACGTAACATCCGTTGGCAATGGCGTGGGCGCGCTGCGAGATCTCCCAGGCCTGGTGTTGTTGCACGCCGTGAGTCTCTTGTTCCTCCGGATGCCAACCGATCGACGTGGGATAGAACAAGATCTCGGCGCCGCGGAGCGCCGTCAGCCGCGCGGCCTCGGGGTACCACTGATCCCAGCAGACCAAGACACCCAGGTGGCAGCGCGAGGTGCGGAAGGCGAGGAAGCCGAGATCCCCCGGTGTAAAGTAAAATTTTTCAAGATAACGCGGATCGTCGGGAATATGCATTTTGCGGTAAGTCCCAAGGACCCCGCGATTCGCGTCGATCACGGCCGCGGTGTTGTGGTAGAGACCGGGCGCGCGGCGCTCGAAAAGGCTTACGATCACGACGATCTCGAGTTCCTTTGCCAGCGCCGAGAACGCTTCGGTCGACGGGCCCGGCACCGGTTCAGCCAAGGCGAAGAATCGGTGCTCCTCGGTCTGACAGAAATAGCGGGAACGGAACAACTCCGGCAGACAGACGATATCGGCGCCTTGCCCGGCCGCTTGGCGCGTCATCGCCAAGGCCTTGGAAAGGTTGGCGCTCGGATCTTCACCGCAGCGCATTTGGATGAGACCGACATTGAGGGTCTTGATGGGTTGCACCGGAGGTTTATCTGGCTCGGCGATCAGTCCACTGGCTTGTAATAAGTGCTTTGCGAGAAGTACTCCATGTATTGCTCCAGGAGCTCCACGCCGGCCTTGGGGCGAATGATCCCCTTCTCGATCTTTTGGCGGATGAGATTATTCATCCGGCGGTGGAGATCGTTCGGGAAGTATTGAACCAAGGCTAGCTGGTCCTGGATCGAGGTGCCCGGTATGATCTTCTCGATGTAATAACCCGCGGGCTCTTCGGCGTCGGCGTACACGTGGGCCTCGGCGACGCGGCCGAAGAGGTTGTGCGAATCACCCATGATGTCTTGATAGGCGCCCATGAGGAAAAACCCGAAATAGTAAGGTTCCCTACCTACGAGATCATGGACTTCGAGAAACCGCTTGTCGGAATTCGATGAAACGTAATGAGACACCTTGCCGTCGGAATCGCAGGTGAGGTCTACGAGCACGGCGCGGCGGTCAGGCCGTTCATTCAAACATCGCAACGGCATGATCGGGAATCCTTGTCCTATCGACCAATGATCGAGAATGGACTGAAAAACCGAAAAATCGCATAGGTATTGATCCACGAGATGGTCGTTGAGCGCGAGCAGTTCAGTGGGAACCGACTCCGGCGCAAGGCGCTCGATCTGCTCATGTATCGCCTTACAGGCGGACCAATACAGGCGTTCGGCCAATGCTTTTTCTTCGATCGGGAGATACCCTAGAGCGAACAGGGTATCCGCTTCCTGGCGTTTTTCGACCGCGTCGTGGAAAGCCTCGCGCAAGTCCGATAACGGCCGCGTGTCTCTGCGACTGGCGGCGTCTCTTACTCTACCTAGGATTTCATACAGTTCGTGGACCGTCGGGTTGATATCCGCCGGCGGGGTGAATGCAGGATCCACGAGATCTTTGTTATAACTGCCTAGCGCCTCCACGATCAATACCGAATGATGCGCGGTAATGGCCCGGCCGCTTTCCGAAATTAGAATCGGATGCACCACCTGCTCCTCGTCGCAGACTTCCTTGACGGAATAGACCACCGCGTTGGCATATTCTTGCAGCGCGTAATTGACGCCATCGTGATCGCCCGAGTAACCCGCTCCGTAATTTACCCCCAGGCCGCCGCCGACATCCAGGTACTGAAGCGGTACGCCGCGCTTGAGAAGCTGGGCGTAGACCTGGGTGATTTCCTTGACGGCTTGCTTGACGATCTGGATATCGGAGATCTGGCTTCCCAGGTGGAAATGCAGCAGCACCAGCGCATCGGTATGATTAGTTTCTTTCAAGCGCTGAATCAGCGTGAGCAGCTCTGGAATCGAGATCCCGAACTTCGATTGATCCCCGCCCGATTCGGCCCATTTCCCGGATCCGCTGGTCCCGAGCCGTACCCGCACCCCGCAGCGGGGCCGCACGCTCATTGCCTGGGCAACCCGTAGCAGATGCTCAAACTCCCCGTACTTCTCGATGACCGGAATGACGCTTTGACCAATCTGCTGGCCGGAGAGGATGAGCCGCAGCATCATCTCGTCTTTATAGCCGTTGCAGATCAATAGCGCCCCGTCTTGTTCGAGATGGGGAAGCGCCGCTACCAGCTCCGCCTTGGATCCGCTCTCGAGCCCCATCCCATAGGGGCGTCCAGCCTCAAGCACTTCCTCTACGACCTCATGTAATTGATTGACTTTTATTGGATATACCCCTTGATACCGATTGCGGTATCCGGAATCACGGATGGCCTTGATAAAGACCTTGTTCAAGCGTACGACACGAGCTTGGAGAACATCCTGGAAGCGAATCAAAGCTGGGAAAGAAACATTACGCTGCCGCAGATCTTGAACCACAGCATAAATATCGATCGCCAGGGACTGTTGCTGCAGGGGTCTGACCGCGACGTGACCGTCCTCCTTGATGAAATAAAACGAATCACCCCAAGCCTTAACGCGGTACAATTCCTCCGCATCCTCGACGGTCCAATCAGCGCGTCCGTCTGCCTCGGCGGCCTCAGTCGTTGACTCAAGCTCTTTGATGGAACTCATAGCAATTCCTTGGTCTCAGGCGTTAAGCTTTAGCCGCAGTTCGCCAGCACGCAGGCGAAGATGAGTGGCGCGACGAT
Organism: Gammaproteobacteria bacterium; assembly: GCA_050740435.1. Lineage (GTDB taxonomy): Bacteria > Pseudomonadota > Gammaproteobacteria > JACCXJ01 > JACCXJ01 > USCg-Taylor. The sequence continues at coordinate 4,376 of JBOIDL010000037.1, read as the reverse complement.
CGTGGCATCCGACTCGATGATATATTTCGGTGTTTCCACCGCCAATTTCCCCCAGGTGATTTTCTCGTTTGGAACGGCGCCCGAGTAGGACCCAAAACTGGTCGTGGAATCGCCGATCTGGCAAAAGTAACCCCAGCGCGGTATGTCCTTTAGCTGTAAATCCTGTTCCAACATGGGTACGACGCATATAGGAAAGTCGCCCGCGATCCCGCCGCCGATCTGGAAAAAGCCGACGGAATGCTCGGCCGCGGTGCCCTGATACCATGCCGCGAGGGCGATCATGTATTCGATCCCGGTGCGCACGGTATGGACGTTTTTTATCTCCTTTTGGATACAGTGCGCGGCGTAAATATTGCCGAGCGTCGAATCCTCCCAACCGGGAACAAAGATCGGCAGTTTTTTTTGCGCGGCCGCCAGCAGCCAACTGTCTTTGGGATCGATTTGATAAGCAGCTTTCAAGCGTTCTTCGCGCAGGATACGATACAGGAACTCATGGGGAAAACGTTGCCGGCTGGACCGGTCTGCCGCGGTCCATTCGTCAAGGACCGCGGCCTCGATACGCCTGATCGCCTCATGTTCCGGAATGCAGGTGTCGGTGACGCGGTTTAGATGGCGTTCCAGGAGTGAACATTCGTCCGCGGGGGTCAAATCGCGATAGTGGGGAATACGGACATAGTGCTCATGGGCCACGAGGTTGAAGAGGTCCTCTTCTAGATTCGCACCCGTGCAGCAGATTGCATGTACTTTACCGCGGCGGATCATCTCCGCCAGCGACAGGCCGATCTCGGCCGTGCTCATGGCGCCGGCGAGCGTAATCAGCATGTGCCCGCCTCCCTCCAGGTGCTTGTTGTAACCCGCGGCGGCATCCACTAATGCGGCGGCATTGAAATGCCGAAAATGCTGCCGTATAAAGCGCGCGACGGCGTTAAACTCCATCTTTTGCATCCCGGTGAAAAACTGCGCGAAGATTAGGAAAATATTTAGTCTACCGCAAGTTGTTTGAAAGGCGATGGCGGGCGGCGTGTTACCTTTCGATAACCGCTCCGCATCGCGTGACGAGCCTGTCGCAACGAGCCTCGGACCCCGGTGTGACGCAGCGCGCGATATTCTTCCGCTCCTGCAACTGCAATATAATGTGTTCTAATGGATGAGCTGCCTGAGTATATTTATCCGCCGCGGCTCGCTCGCCAGGGGCGCCGCTTACGTGGCCTAATGCGGCTCACGAACATGGCGCGTCTCGCAGAGTGGATCGAAACCGCCGATGGATCCGTCGTGGTCGAAGCGGCGTTTTTCGACACTGAAAAGGGCCTGCATCGCGCGCAGGGTGAGGTGTCGGGGACGCTTAGCGTCCGCTGCCAGCGCTGTATGGAACCGATGGAGCTGCCGATACGCTCGGGGCTGAAACTGCAATTCGTCGAGAAGGCAAGTCAGATTGAACCGGAGGACGATTATGAGATCGTACGCATGACGCGGGGGCCCACGTCGCTGCTTGAAGTCATCGAAGACGAGCTGATACTCGCGCTCCCGATCGCGCCGATGCACCCCGAAGGCCGGTGCGGCGCGACTGTGACCGCACAGTCCAGTCAGAGTCGGCTCGCAGAGGCGTCGGAGCTATTGCACAGGCATTAACCTTCAAACTAACGGAAACTCTTATGGCCGTACAACAAAATCGCAAGTCCGCCTCGAGACGCGACATGCGCCGTTCACATGACACGCTGACGCTGCCGGCGCTCTCCATCGAGCCGCAAAGCGGTGAAGTTCATAGGCGTCATCACATTAGTCCGGATGGGTATTATCGCGGGAAAAAAGTCACCTATTCGATCAAGAAAGAGAAGGAGGTTTGAGCCACTGAAAACGGACTTCCTTTGGAACGCGTGGTTCATCCGCGACCGCGCGCGCGATGCGCGGCGCGCCGTGACCGGGGCATAGCTCTACGCGTAGAGCAAGGGAACGAGATGCGAATCGCAATCGACGCGATGGGCGGGGACCATGGACCGCCGGCCGTGCTGCCGGCCGCGGTAGCAGCCTTACGCAAGCATGCGAATTTACATGTAGTTCTTGTCGGCGACGAGGCTATCCTGACCAAGGCCTTGAGCGCCGAGCAAGGAGTTCCAAGTATGCGGGTTTCGATTCGCCATGCCACGCAGCAGGTCGAAATGGATGAGTCGCCATCACAGGCCCTGCGCACCAAAAAAGACTCTTCCATGCGCGTGGCGATCGACCTGGTTAAAGAAGGCGAGGCCGATGCGTGTGTGAGCGCCGGTAACACGGGAGCGCTGATGGCCAAGGCTCGGTTTGTGTTAAAGATGCTCCCGGGGATCGATAGGCCGGCGATCTGCTGCGCCTTACCGGCCATGCAGGGCCATTCGCATGTGCTCGATCTGGGAGCAAACGTGGATTCGAGCCCCGAGCAGTTGCTGCAATTCGCGCTGATGGGTGCCGCTCTGACGAGCGCCGTGGACAATAAACCGGCGCCGAGCGTGGCGCTACTGAATGTGGGCGAGGAAGAAATAAAGGGAGACGGGCGGGTTAAGGAGGCGGCCATGTTGATATCGCAGAGTAATCTGAACTATGTCGGCTTTGTGGAAGGCGACGCCGTCTTCAAAGGGTCGGTGGATGTGATCGTGTGTGACGGATTCGTCGGCAACATCGCGCTCAAGGCGAGCGAAGGCGTGGGCCGCATGTTTTTGCATTTCGCACAAGAAGAATTCCTACGTACCCCCTTGACCCGTCTGGCCGCATGGGTATCGGGACCGGTATTGAAAGCGGCCGTGCGCCGGATCGACCCGCGGCGCTATAATGGCGCGAGCTTATTGGGTTTGCGGGGGATTGTGATCAAGAGTCACGGCAGCGCCGATCAAGTCTCGTTTGCATATGCCATAGACGAGGCCGTCTTGGAGGTAGAGAAGCGCGTACCCGACCTTATCAGCAAAGACCTCGAGCTCGTCTTCGATCAGAGGCGGGCCGTTTGAGGTATTCCCGAATCATCGGCACCGGTGGGTATTTGCCGGAGCGCGTCCTGACCAATGCCGATCTGGAGTGCATGATCGACACCAGCGACGAGTGGATCGTGGCGCGCACCGGCGTTCGTAAGCGGCATATCGCCGCCGCGGGTGAGAGCACCTGTGATCTTGCGGAGCGGGCGGCGCGCATAGCTATCGAAGCGGCCGGTATCGCGGTTAGCGATCTCGACTTAATCGTGTTGGCGACCACGACCCCGGATCGGATCTTTCCCAGTACCGCCTGTTTGCTGCAAGGACGCCTTGGGATGTCTCGCGGTGCGGCCTTCGATATACAGGCGGTGTGCACAGGGTTTATTTATGCGCTCGATGTCGCGGATAAATTTATTAAGTGCGGCACGGCGCAGCGCGCCCTCGTGGTTGGCGCCGAGACGTTTTCGCGCATCATTGATTGGACCGACAGGAGCACCTGCGTGTTGTTCGGCGACGGCGCCGGGGCGGTGGTGATCGAGGCCGGTGAGGATCCCGGTGTGCTCAGCTCGCATTTGCACTCGGATGGGCGTTTCGAGCATTTACTGCATGTCCCCGCGGGTGTATCTCAAGGTTTTGAACGCCTTGCCAATGGCGAGGCCTACGTTAAGATGCACGGTGCCGAGGTCTTTAAGGCGGCGGTTAAAGCGCTCGACCGAATCGTGGATGAGGCGTTGGAAGCGAATAACCTGCGGCCCGAGGACATCGATTGGTTGGTGCCCCATCAGGCGAATGCGCGCATCATCGTGGCCACCGCAAAGAAGCTTCGACTGCCATTAAGCCGCGTGGTCATGACGGTGGATGAACACGCCAATACGTCCGCTGCCTCGGTTCCGCTGGCGCTCGATACTGCGGTGCGCGACGGCCGGATTAAACGCGGGGAGACACTGCTATTGGAAGCCTTTGGCGGCGGTTTTACCTGGGGCGCAACGTTGTTGAAATACTAACGCGTATACTGGGTGTCTCTAGCCTGGTCTCCCGTCACGCGACTCCAGTTCAGACCAATAGTCTTACGATGACTTCGGACATGCAGGTTGCGCTTGTCACGGGCGCAAGTCGTGGGATCGGTCGGGCCATCACCTTGAGTCTCGGCCGCCGCGGGGCCTATGTCATCGGGACCGCAACCTCTGAGCGGGGATTAGAAAGTATAAATAAGGCTTTCAATAATAGTAAGCTAACAGGCAAAGCGCTACTTTTGGACGTGGGCAAAGCGGAAAGCATTCAGGAGATGATGGCCGAGCTAGCGAAGAGTGAGTGTGTACCGACAATACTGGTGAATAATGCCGCGATTTCGCGTGACAATTTACTCCTGCGCATGAAGGATGAAGAATGGTACGCGACGCTCGATGTCAACTTGAGCTCCGTGTATCGGCTCTCAAAAGCATG
>JBOIDL010000036.1:0-24228 GCA_050740435.1 Gammaproteobacteria bacterium | reverse complement strand
CCCCACGGAGTTGCATACCCCGTGGGGCGAAATCTAAATTGACTCAGAGGAAACACTATGGCGCGAATTACCGTGGAAGATTGCCTTCCTTATGCTAACAATCGCTTTGATCTCGTGATGCTGGCAAGCAAGCGTGCCCGCCAGCTAGCAATGGGATCGCAACCGTTGGTGCCCGCGGAGAATGATAAACCGGCGGTCATTGCGCTGCGCGAGATCGCCGAGGGCTTGATTACCCGCGATGCCTTGGCCGCCATCGAAGCCAAGGAGAAGGGAGAGGACATTTTCTATCCGCTTCCCGATTCCACCAAGCGTGACTAGCGACGGACACCGACGCCGAGGCTCGCTAGCAAGCGGCATCAACATGAAGATCTGGCCATTTCTTCCCCTGGCTTCGACCCGAGCCGCGAAGGAATCGCCCGCGCCTTCGGCCTCGGCGCTACGCCAAATCGAGGAGGTGTGCCTGCTTGCCCGCGAATACCTGAAGCCCGCTCACGTCGCGGCGCTGCGGCGCGCCTACGAGTTCGGAGCCCGGGCGCATGAAGGTCAGCGGCGAATGAGCGGGGAGCCGTACATCGAGCATCCCCTCGCCGTCGCGCGCATCCTGCTCGGGATGCGGATGGATTATGAAACCTTGACCGCCGCCATCCTGCACGATGTGATCGAGGATACGGCCACGGAAAAGCAGCAGATCACCCACGAGTTCGGTGACGAGGTAGCGAAGCTCGTCGACGGTGTGAGCAAGCTCACGCAAATGGAATTCGAGACTTACGCCGAGGCGCAAGCGGAGAATTTCCGCAAGATGTTGATGGCGATGACCCATGATATCCGGGTCATCCTGGTCAAACTGGCGGATCGGCTCCACAACATGCGCACGCTCGGCGCCTTACCGCAGGAGAAACGCCGGCTGGTCGCGCGCGAGACCCTGGACATCTACGCCCCCATCGCGCAACGGCTCGGCATCAACGCGCTGCGCCGCGAGCTCGAGGACCTCGGATTCGCGGCCATGTTCCCGAACCGCTACCGGGTCCTGTCGAACGCCATCAAGCAATCCCGGGGGAATCGCAAGGAACTGATGTTGCACATCAAAAACTCCATCGAGCGGCGTCTAAGGCAGGAAGACCTCCCCGCGGGAGTCGCCGGACGCGAAAAGCACCTCTACAGCATCTATAAAAAGATGCACGCCAAGCGCCTGCCGTTGTCGGAAGTTTTGGACGTGTACGCCTGCCGCATCGTCGTCGATACCGTGGACGCCGCGTATCGCGTGCTCGGCGTCGTGCATCACCTGTTCAAACCGGTGCCTGGGCGCTTCAAGGACTATATCGCGATCCCCAAGGCCAACGGTTATCAATCGCTGCACACGATCTTATTCGGGCCGCATGGGGTCCCGATCGAGGTGCAGATCCGCACCAAGGAGATGGACGCCGTGGCCGAACACGGAATCGCGGCGCATTGGCTTTATAAGAGCGGCGACAGCGCCAGCAATACCGCGCAAAACCGCGCGCGGGAATGGTTGCGAACCATTCTCGAGATCCAGAGCCAGGCCGGGAATTCCGAAGAGTTCTTGGAAAATGTGAAGATTGACCTCTTCCCGGACGAGATCTACGTGTTCACCCCCAAAGGTGACATTCTGAAGTTGCCGCGCGGCGCCACGGCGGTTGATCTCGCCTACGCCGTGCACACCGATATCGGGAACCGGTGCGTGGCCGCGCGCATCGATCGGCGCTTGGTGCCGTTACGCACGGCATTGAGCAACGGCCAGACCGTGGAGATCATCACCGCCCCCGGTGCCTGTCCGAGCCCGGCTTGGCTCAACTTCGTTATTACGGCCAAGGCGCGGGCGAATATCCGCCATTTTCTTAAGAACCTGCAGCGCGATGAGGCGCGGGGTCTCGGTCAGCGGATGCTGGATCGCGAGCTGCAACAACTTGGACTCGATCTCAATGCGCTACCGCGCGAACGCTTGGATGCCGCCCTCAGGGAGTGCAAGATCGAGAGCCTCGATGCGATGCTGGAGGAGATCGGCCTCGGCAAGCGCATGGCGCCCATCGTCGCGCGCTATCTGATCCCGGTCACCGCCGAAGACAGCGCGCGCACTGCCTCGGTGGCGCACGCCGGGCCGCTCGCCATTAAAGGCACGGAAGGCATGGTGGTCTCGTTTCCGAAATGCTGTTACCCCATTCCGGGAGATTCCGTCCTTGGTTATGTGTCCTCCGGGCGGGGGATCGTGATCCACCGGCAATCGTGCAAAAATCTCGCTGAATACCGGAATCATCCCGAGAAATGGATCGACGTGGAATGGGGTTCGGACGTGAAGGGCGCGTTTCCGGCGGGGATCCGTCTGGAGGCGACCAACGAGCGCGGGGCGCTCGCGACGATCGCCGCCGCGATCGCCGCCGAAGGCGCCAATATCGAGTTTGTGGGCATGAATGAACGCGAGGATCGGATCGCCGCGTTGACGCTGACCGTCGAAGTGCGCGATCGCCTGCATCTAGCCCGCGTCATGAGGGCTGTCCGGCGCCTGCAACCGGTGACGCGCGTGATCCGGATGCGTACGTAGCCGGATACGTTTTACTAAACCATGGCACATACTATTGTCTCCACCGACCGAGCGCCCCAAGCGATCGGTACCTACTCGCAAGCGGTACGGGTAGCAAACACGATCTATTTATCCGGCCAGATCCCGCTCGATCCCGTCAGCATGCAGATGGTCGAAGGGGAGATGCGGTCTCAGATCGTGCGCGTGTTCGAAAACCTCCAAGCGGTGGCCGAAGCCGCGGGCGGAACACTCGCGGATGTCGTCAAGCTGAATGTCTACCTCACCGACTTAAGCCATTTCCCGCTGGTCAACGAGGTCATGGCGAGTTATTTCCAGGAACCGTACCCGGCAAGGGCGGTCGTGGGCGTCGCCGCGTTACCTCGGGCGGCGCCGATCGAGATCGACGCGATCATGGATCTATGCTCGTCTTCGATGGTCCCCGAACGCTAGTTTCCAAGTGGCTGCGGCGCGTCACCGCGCACCCGTGGTGGCCGGTGTTAAAGGACCGCTCGACACAATACGCACGGCTCATGCGTCTCGACAAGCCCATCGGGATTTTATTGCTCTTGTGGCCGACGCTGTGGGCGCTTTGGATCGCCGGTCACGCCCGTCCCGATCCCGGAGTCCTCGTGGTATTCGTGCTCGGTGTGATCCTGATGCGCTCGGCGGGATGCGTTATCAACGACTACGCCGACCGCGATTTCGATGCGCGGGTCGAGCGCACGCGTAACCGGCCCTTGGTGACCGGAGCGGTCAGCCCCAGGGAGGCCATCGCGCTATTTTTCGGCTTGCTCTTGATGGCCTTCCTGCTGGTCATGCTGATGAATACCTTGACCGTGATCCTGGCCTTCGCCGGCGCGCTGCTCGCGGCGACCTACCCCATTACCAAACGCTACACCTATCTTCCCCAGGTGCATCTCGGCCTCGCCTTCGGTTGGGCCGTGCCGATGGCGTTCGCGGCGCAGACGGGGAGCGTGCCCAAGGTCGGCTGGCTGCTCTTGATCGCGAACCTGCTCTGGTCGGTGGCCTATGACACGATGTACGCGATGGTCGACCGCGAAGACGATCTCCGCATCGGCGTTAAATCCACCGCGATCCTATTCGCCGAGGCTGATCGCTTGATCACCGGCATGATCCAGGGACTCATGCTGATCACGCTGCTGGTCGTCGGCAAGGAGACGGGCCTGGGATGGGTATATCACGTGGGGCTCGCGGTAGCGGGAGGGTTGGCGGTGTACCAGCAATACCTGATTCGAAATCGCGACCGGAACGGGTGTTTTAAGGCGTTCATAAACAACGGGTGGTACGGGAGCGTGATTTTCTTGGGGATCGCCGGGGATTATGTTATTCGCTAATGTTCAGGCAGCCGGGGTCAAGAAGTTTCGGAGCAGATCATGGCCATGATGGGTCATGATCGACTCGGGATGAAACTGCACGCCGAGCAGCGGGTGTTCGCGATGCCGGATCCCCATGATCTCGTCCCTTCCCCCGCCGGGGGTTTCGGTCCACGCGGTGATCTCCAAGCAGTCCGGCAAGCTGTCCTCGGCGATGACCAGCGAATGGTAACGGGTCGCTTGAAACGGATCTTCCAGGCCTCGGAATAGGCCGGTGCTGCAATGCCGGATCAGCGATGTCTTGCCATGCATGATCTCGCGCGCATGCACGATTCGCCCTCCGAAGGCTTGGCCCATTGCCTGGTGACCTAGACAGACGCCTAAGATGGGGACCTTAGCGCAGAAGTAGGTGATCACGTCGATGGAGACGCCCGCTTCGTTCGGCGTGCACGGTCCCGGTGATATCACGATATGATCCGGCGCCAGCGCCTCGATTTCCCGCACGCCGATTTGGTCGTTGCGGTATACCCGCACGTCCGCCCCCAACTCACCGAGGTATTGCACCAGGTTGTAGGTGAACGAATCGTAATTGTCGATCATCAACAACATAAAAGCCGTATCTTTAAGTTATGTATAAAAAACGAGCTTGCTCGTTACGTTTCGCACCTTCGTGTCCCGAAGGTAGGCGCGTGCGCCAGCATGCATTTTCAACGTCCTGCCAATGAATTTCAACCTTGTCATTATGGGCATTCGCTAATTCAAGGTGACGCGCTAGTCGCGTCGAGCGGGGTCGGTTACGGGGTACGCGCCTCACCCGGCCGATGCCTTCGATTAGGCACCGATGGGAAGCGTTAGAGAATACGCGGCGCAGCCGGTACAATTCGAATTACCGCTAAAAAGCGATTTGGAAGCCATGTCGAACGCACCATCTGCGGCCCGTCAGACGCCGCTCTTTTCCTGGCACGCCGCCTACGGCGCCAGAATGGTCGAATTCGGAGGGTGGACGATGCCGCTAAATTACCACAGCGGTATCCTGCAGGAGCATCTCGCCACACGCTGGCGCGCGGGTCTTTTCGACGTCTCCCATATGGGGCGGTTCAAGATCGAGGGAGAGACGGCCGAGGATTTCGCGCTTACGGTGCTGACGAATAACGCGCGATCTCTAGAACCACTTCAGGCGCAATACACCTTCCTGGCCAATGAGCAGGGCGGCGCGATTGATGACGCTTACCTGTATAAGCTGGCGCGGGGGGAATTTCTCCTCGTGGTCAACGCGTCTAACCGTGACAAAGACTGGCTATGGCTACAGAGCCATAAATGTGCGGGGCTGGATCTCTTGGATGTGAGTGAAGAGACAGCGATGATCGCTATCCAAGGCCCTGCCTCTGTATCCATCCTGGAATCGGTCGTTGGCAGGGAAGCGCTGCCGGAGAGCAGAAGAAATTGCTGCCGTATCGCGAGGGTCGAGGGGCAACCGCTGCTCATCGCGCGTACCGGTTATACGGGCGAGGCGATTGGTTTTGAATTGTTCCCGAAGTCGGAGCATCTCCCGGCGCTTTGGGAACGGCTAATTAGCCTCGGAGCGGTCCCCGCGGGATTGGGCGCGCGCGACACGCTTCGAATCGAAGCCGGACTGCCGCTTTACGGTCACGAATTGGGCCGGGATCACGACGGCAATGACATCCCTATTTTCGCCAATACATTTGCGAGCTTTGCCGTCCGGGTCCCCGATCGACATGACTACATTGGTCAGGCGTGCTTAGACGATCAGAGAAAAGAGCTGCGATTGATTAAACGAGGCGAGTTACACACGCCGCTTGGCGACCGCATCTTAAAGCGCTTGGTGCGGCCGATCATGAGTCGTACTGACAAGCGGCCTTTCAGGGCCGGATCGAAAGTTTTCCGCGGCGATGAATTTCTTGGTTATGTGAGCTCGGGGACCGTGGCGCCGTATTCCTGGAAATCGGATAGAGAGGGTGATGCAATGGAAACCGGGGAGCCGTTGCTGCGGCCGATCGGCTTGGCCTTAATCGATTCCACACTCGGGTATCGGAGCGATCCATCCTTGGTACTGCGGGTGATCGATGATCGCGGCCGTGGCATAGAGGCCGAGTGGGTGACCAGCAATCTCATCGGCGCATACGAGGCGCGTCCTCATGCGCGGTGACGCGAACGTGTCTAGAATTCGTCCGGCAGATTTTTGCATGAGAATGGCGCTCGCGGTACGGGATCCTCGTGCTAGATGGTATGCTGATAATAATTCGGACTCCCTTAAAGCGATGGCGGGTTCGTTCTACTCATTCCTAGCCTGAGCAAGCTTCATGGCAACTCCAGCGCCTCACCACGGGAAAACGCGTCACAGCTATGCCGACTACGCCGCGCTGCCCGAAAGTGTGCCGTATCAGCTTATCGATGGCGACCTTATCATGACCCCAGCTCCTAATACTTATCATCAGCGGGTTTTGAAGCAACTCGGGTTTTTACTCGTCGAGTTTATAGAGAAGACCCACCGCCTTGGCGAGGTGTTTCTTGCTCCGACCGATGTCTATTTAGGAGAAATGGAGGTTTACCAGCCCGATATCATCGTCGTTGGGCGGGATCGGCTTGGCATCATCGGGGAGGTGAAAATCGAAGGGGCACCCGACCTCGTGATCGAGATCCTGTCACCCGCCACGGCATACTATGATTTGCGCCACAAAAAAACCGTGTATGCGCGCTGCGGCGTCAAGGAGTATTGGATTGTCGATCCGATGGAGCACAGCATCGAGGTCTACCAAAACGAGCAGGGAGCGTCGGTCCTCGTTAGTTCTGCGGTGTCAGGCGGACAGGTGGAATCGAGGCTATTTTCCGGGCTAACGGTGAGTCTGGAGCAGGTGTTCTGACGCGTGGTCAAGCGTCCTATTTCCAACCTCTATTTCGTGCGCACGGCGCACGCTACTCTTGTTGTTTCATGGGGACGATCCAGCGCGCTTAGACAGGGGGTTGGTTGCCATTTTTTTTAATCTGCCGGTTGCAAATCGTAGGTGAAACTCCGCACCATGACATCCGGAGCGAGCGCGTTGCTGGATAAGCCAGAAAATCATCACGATACCGTGCGCGCCATCATGTGGCGCGAAGGGCGTCTTGGGCTTTTAGATCAGCGGCGGCTGCCGGCGGTGTGCGAATATCTGAGTTTCGATACGCCTGAGGCCGTGGCCAGGGCTATCCGTAGCATGGTGGTACGCGGGGCGCCGGCCATTGGGATCGCGGCTGCGTATGGGGTCATGCTGGCGGCGCGCAAGGCCTACGCGAACGCGCGCGAGGGTTGGCGGCAGGCCATCGTTGCCGATTGTGAAAGCTTGCGGGCCGCGCGGCCGACCGCGGTGAATCTAGGGTGGGCCATCGAACGCATGCGCGCGGCGTTTCCGGAGGGTCCCGGAGATCCCGAACCCGCCTTACTCGCCGAGGCCAAAGCGATCCACGACGAGGATATCGGCGCGAACCGGCGCATGGGCGCGATCGGCGCGGCGTTCCTCAAATCCGGCGCGCGCGTCTTGACCCACTGCAACGCGGGTTCCTTGGCGACCGGGGGGTATGGGACGGCGCTGGGCGTGATCCGCTCGGCCTACGCCTGCGGGAAGATCGCGCAGGTCCATGCCGGCGAGACCCGCCCCTGGCTCCAAGGCGCGCGTTTGACCGCCTGGGAGTTGCTCCGCGATCGGATCCCCGTCACCCTGCTCGCCGATAGCGCGGCGGCCTACCTCATGCAGCGGGGCAGTATCGATTGGGTCATCGTCGGGGCGGATCGCATCGCCGCCAATGGCGATGTTGCCAACAAGATCGGGACCTATGGCCTGGCCGTCGCGGCCCGTGCGCACGGGGTTCGATTCATGGTCGCTGCCCCCATCTCGACGCTTGATCCGGAGGCGCTCGATGGCGGCGCGATCCCGATCGAGAACCGCGAGCCGGAGGAGATCGTGGCGTTCGCCGGGCAACGAGTTGCCGCACCTGGCGTAGATATTTGGAATCCGGTCTTCGATGTGACACCGGCGGAGCTAATTGATGTGCTGGTGACCGAGAAGGGCGCCATCGAGCATCCCAATACCGCCAACCTGAACGCCTTGCTCGCGAAGGATCACGACGTTCAGGTGTCAAAACGATGATATATACTTGATATATATTCCTAGAAAGTGAGCATTCCATGGCCACGATGCAAAGTATGATGATCTATGTCGCGCCCGAGCAGCGGAAGGCGCTCCAGAGGCGGGCCAAAGCGCAGGGGACGAAGGTGGCGGAGGAGATCCGTCATGCTATCGATGCCTATCTCGCCGGTATATCCAAAGAAGAATTGGCGCTGTTGGATACGGCAACACGCGAGGCCGCCAAACATATCCAAGCGATGACCGAGCGGCTGGAGGGGACGAATAGAAGACTCGATGCCGTTTTCGCCGAGTTGGAGCGCATGCGTGCGAAGAGTATCCCCGAAGCCGATCGGGAGGCGGCGTGAGCCTGGTTACCGAGATATTGGAACGCCTGGTCGGCATCGCCGTGCTCCGCGAGCGGGTCTACGACACGGCGCAGCGGGTTGACCGGTTGGCCGACTGGCTGCTCGACCACGAGCGCCGTTTGACGCAACTGGAGACCCTTTCCCCAGGTGCTTCAAAAAGTTCGGCAAAAACTCCCCGGCGACTGCCCAAGAAGCAGTAAGAAGCAGTCTTAAAATTTGCTGCGGTCGGCACCTCGGGCGTGCGCTGTGCTCGGGACGCGTGCCTGACGCTGAAAATCACGTTAAAAATCCTATACCTCGGTATCTCGTCCCAGGTTATGGTAGCATTTCGCGGCAGAGGTTGATCCAGCCGTGAAGCGTACCTGATGATCCAGTTCGCCAAAGAAGTCTCGCCTGTCAATATCGAAGACGAGATGCGCCAGTCTTATATGGATTACGCGATGAGCGTAATCGTGGGCCGGGCGCTGCCGGACGCGCGGGACGGCCTGAAACCCGTCCACCGGCGGGTCCTCCATGCGATGCGAGAACTCGCCAACGACTGGAACAAGCCGAACAAGAAATCGGCGCGCGTGGTCGGTGATGTCATCGGTAAATACCATCCCCACGGGGATGTCGCCGTCTATGACACCATCGTGCGCATGGCGCAGCCTTTCTCCTTGCGCTACATGCTGATCGACGGGCAAGGCAACTTCGGTTCCGTGGACGGCGATTCGCCGGCCGCCATGCGTTACACCGAGGTGCGGATGTCGCGCATCGCCCACGAGCTGCTCGCCGATATCGACAAGGAGACCGTCGATTTCACTCCCAACTACGACGGCTCCGAGACCGAACCCACGATCCTTCCAACGCGCGTCCCGAACCTCTTGATCAACGGATCGAGCGGCATCGCCGTGGGCATGGCAACCAATATTCCGCCCCACAACCTCGGCGAGGTGATTAGCGCCTGTCTGGCACTAATCGATCGCCCCTATATCGATGTCGGCGGGCTGCTCGAAATCATCTCGGGACCGGACTTTCCCACGGCGGCGATCATCAATGGGACCGAGGGGATCCGGGAAGCCTACGAGACCGGGCGCGGAAGGATTCACGTGCGCGCGCGCACCGTGGTCGAGTCCGATGATGCGGGGGAGCGCATCGTCGTGACCGAGCTGCCCTACCAGGTCAACAAGGCGCGCTTGATGGAACGGATCGCGGAGTTGGTCAAGGACAAGAAACTCGAAGGGATCCGGGAGCTGCGGGACGAGTCCGACAAGGACGGGATGCGCATGGTGGTCGAGCTGCGCCGCGACGAGATCGCCGAGGTGGTGCTCAACAACCTCTATCAACAGACACACATGCAGGTGGTATTCGGCGTGAACATGGTCGCGCTGATCCAGGGCCGGCCTCAGATCCTGTCGCTCAAGCAATTGATCGAGTGCTTCCTGCGCCACCGCCGGGAGGTGATCACCCGCCGTACCGTTTACGATCTGCGCAAGGCGCGGGAACGGGCGCATAATCTAGAAGGCTTGGCCGTGGCCTTGGCGAACATCGATCCGGTGATCGCCCTCATCAAGGCCTCGGCCAATCCCGCGGCAGCCAAGGCGGGACTGATGGCGCGCGTGTGGGCGCCGGGGGCGGTGGTGCGGATGCTGGAGCGTTCGGGCGCCGAAGTGTCTCGTCCGGAAAATCTAGCGCCCGAGTTCGGCTTGACGCCGAACGGCTATCGCTTGTCCGAAGCCCAGGCGCAGGCGATCTTGGATCTGCGGCTGCACCGGCTCACCGGGCTGGAGCAAGAGAAGATCGTGCAGGACTATCAAGCTTGCCTTGAAACCATCGCGAATCTCTTGGAGATCCTGGCGCGGCCGGAACGGCTGACCCAAGTAATGCGCGAGGAGCTCATCGAAATCCGCGAGCAGTTCGGTGACAAACGCCGTACCGAGATCCGGCAACGGCACGTAGAGTTGAGCCTCGCGGATCTGATCAACGTCGAGGACGTGGTGGTGACCTTGTCGCATGAGGGCTACGCCAAGGCGCAACCTATGGACGAGTACCGCCTGCAGAGGCGCGGCGGCAAAGGCAAGATGGCCACGGCGATGAAAGAGGAGGACTTTATCGAGAAACTGTTCGTGGCCAGCACCCACGATACGATCCTATGCTTTTCGAACCGCGGCCGGGCATACTGGCTCAAGGTCTATGAGTTGCCTCAGGCCGGGCGCGCCGCGCGCGGCAAGCCGATGGTCAATCTTTTGCCGTTGGAGAACGAGGAGCGCATCACTGCCATCCTTCCCATCAAGTCCTTCGAGCAGGATGGATTCCTGGTCATGGCGACCAGCCGCGGCGTGGTCAAGAAGTGTCCGTTAGCGGAGTTCTCGCGGCCGCGCGCGAGCGGTATTATCGCCATCGACTTGAGGGATGGCGATCGGCTGGTGGGCGTGGCTCTGACCGATGGCCGTCAGGAGCTGATGCTGTTCAGCACCTCGGGCAAGGCGGTCCGCTTCAGCGAAACGGAGGTGCGCGCGATGGGCCGGGCGGCGCAGGGCGTACGAGGTATCAGACTGAGGACCGGGCATGCAGTGATCTCGCTCATTATCCCCGGGGCGCAGAGCCAGATCCTCTGTGCGACCGAGCGCGGCTACGGCAAGCGGACGCCGGTAGGCGACTATCCGGTGCACGGCCGCGGCGGCCAGGGCGTCATCGCGATCCAGACCACCGCCCGGAACGGAAAGCTCGTCGGGGCCATCGGGATCCGCGATGATGAGGAAGTCATGCTGGTGAGCGACCGGGGAACGCTGGTCCGCACCGCCGCGAACGATATCTCGATTGTCGGCCGAAATACCCAGGGCGTCACGTTGATTAACCTCGCCGATGACGAGCGCTTGGTCGGGATCGAGCGCGTCGCGGATTATAACGTTAGCGATAACGATAACGAATAGACCCCCGCGTGGACCTCCCTAACGACGACCGATTGCAGGGCTTGCGCACGCGCATCGACGAGGTGGATGCGGAGATTCTGCACATGATCACGGCGCGGGCGCAGCTTGCCAAGGAAGTCGCGGCCGCGAAGGGTAACGATCATGAGCCCGATGCCTACTATCGCCCGGAACGCGAAGCCCAAGTCTTGCGAAAGATCATCTCGAAGAATAAAGGGCCTTTGTCGGACGAAGAGATGGCGCGGTTGTTCCGCGAGATCATGTCGGCCTGTCTGGCGCTGCAACAGCCCTTGAACGTGGCGTTTCTCGGGCCCGAGGGCACGTTCACCCATGCCTCGGTGCATAAACATTTCGGTAAATCCGTGCATGCCTTGCCGATGGGTACGATCGACGAGGTGTTCCGCGAAGTCGAAGCGGGGGCTTGCCATTACGGGGTCGTGCCGATCGAGAATTCGATCGAAGGCGTGGTCAACCACACCTTGGACATGTTCGTCAATTCACCGCTCAAGATCTGCGGTGAGGTCGAACTGCGCATTCACCATCACCTGCTGGGGAAGAATGTCACGCCGCGAGAAATCACACGCGTATTCGCCCACGAGCAGGCTTTGGCTCAGTGCCGCCGCTGGTTGAATAGCCACCTCGCGCACGCCGAAAGGGTGGCGTTCGGGAGCAATGCGGAGGCCGCGCGGCGCGCCGTCGGGGAGCCCGCGGCGGCCGCGATCGCCGGGGATGCGGCGGCCACGATCTACGGCTTGGAGCATCTGGTGAGGAATATCGAAGATGAGGCCGACAACACGACGCGTTTTATCGTCATCGGCCACCAGTCGGTCCCCCCGAGCGGGGATGACAAGACCTCGCTGATTTTCTCGACGCCGAATCGGCCCGGCGCCCTCTATCACCTGCTCGCCTCGTTCGCCGAATACGGGATCAGCATGATGCGCATCGAATCGCGTCCCTCGCGCCGCGGCATGTGGGAGTATTTTTTCTTCGTGGATATCGAAGGTCACCTGCGGGACGAGGTGATCGCACAAGCCTTGAAGGCGCTCAGGCAGCGCGCGGCCATGCTCAAACTGCTTGGTTCCTATCCGCGGGCGGTACTCTGAGCGTTTGTGAATAAATCTACTGCGCAGCCCATGGAAAACGATCGACGTAGCCCTATCGATTTTTTTGCGCTGGCCGCGCCCGGGGTGCGCGCGCTCGATCCCTATCGACCCGGCAAGCCGCTCGCGGAGCTGGCGCGGGAGTATGGGATCACCGAGGCGGTAAAGCTTGACTCGAATGAAAACCCGCTCGGTCCGGGACCACGCGCCCGCGCCGCTATCAGGGCTGGGTGCGCGGATATCGGCCGCTATCCGGACGGCGGCGGTTATGCCTTGAAAAAAACATTGGCCGCGCGCCTGGCGATTGGGAGCGATCGCATCACCTTGGGAAACGGCTCGAACGACGTCCTGGAGTTGGCGGCGCGCAGCTTCGTCACCTCTTCGCACCAGGTGATCTTTTCCCAACACGCCTTCGCGGTGTATGCGCTCGCCACCCAAGCCATCGGGGCCGAAGCCATCGTGACGCCCGCCCGCGACTATGGCTACGATCTCGGAGCGATCAGAGCAGCGATCAATGCTCGCACCCGGCTCATTTTTATCGCCAATCCCAATAACCCGACAGGCACCTGGATCGACGAGCCGGAGCTGCGGGAATTTATCCAGTGCGTACCGCCGCGGGTAGTGATCGTTCTCGATGAAGCCTACTTTGAGTATGTGCAGGCGCCGGGTTATCCGAATGGCCTTCGGTGGATCGATCGGTTTCCGAACCTGGTCGTGACGCGCACGTTTTCCAAGATCCACGGCCTTGCCGGCCTGCGCGTCGGCTACGCGGTCTCGCATCCCCAGGTGGCGGAGTTGATGAACCGGGTGCGCCAGCCTTTCAACGTCAACAGCGTTGCGCTCGCGGCGGCGGAGGCCGCGCTCGCCGACGAGGAGCACGTGGCTGCAAGCGTGGTGCTCAACAAAGCTGGCCTTGCTCAACTGACTGGGGCATGTGAAACACTGGGGCTCGGCTATATCCCTTCGGCCGCGAATTTTCTCTGCATCGAGTTCGGCCCCCGCGCGCGCGACCTCCATGAGGCTTTACTCAGGCGCGGCGTGATCGTGCGGCCGATCGCCAATTATGGCTTGCCAAACCACCTCCGGGTCACGGTTGGAACGGAGCCGGAAAATACGCGCTTCATCGACGCACTGAGGACGGTGCTGAATGAACGATCCTAGGGAGGCACAATAGCCATCGTGCCGCCCTCAAGGGCCGCCATTATCGGTGTGGGTCTCATCGGCGGATCGCTCGCCCGCGTCTTGAAGCGCGCCGGGGAGCGCGTGACGGGATACGACACGGACCCAATGGCCCTGAGGCGTGCGCATGAGCTCGGTGTCATCGATGAGCCGTGCGCCCATCTCCGCGGTGCGGTCGAGGGCGCCGAGATCATAGTGATCGCCGTGCCGCTCGGGGCCGTCCCGGAGGTCTTTCAGGGTGTCGCAGGACACTTGGACGAGCACGCGGTGATCACCGATGTCGGTAGCGTGAAAGCTTCCGTGGCGCATGCCGCCCGCCGGTATCTCGGCCGTCACCTACCGCGTTTCGTGCCGGGACACCCCATCGCGGGCACCGAGCATAGCGGCGTGGAGAGTTCTTGTGCCGGGCTCTTTCTTGGACAGCGGGTGATTTTGACCCCCCTCGCCGAGACCGACCCGCGCGCGCTGGAGCGCGTGCGTTGGCTCTGGCGACAAACCGGGGCCGTGGTCGAGAACATGGAGGTCGACCGGCACGATCAACTCTTCGCCGCCACCAGCCATCTACCGCATGTGCTGGCCTATGCATTGGTGCGCGCCGCCGCGCGCGCGAGCGGCCGGTCCGCGCTCTTGCGTTATGCGGCGGGAGGATTCGCGGACATCACCCGCATCGCTTCGAGCAACCCCGTCATGTGGCGCGACATCTTTTTCGCCAATCGCGAGCGGCTCATCGAGATGATCGAACGTTTTCGCGAGGATCTCGCGCTGCTCCGCGACGCTATCGAGGCCGAGAACGGTCCCGCGGTCGTTGCGTTCTTGGACGAGGCCAAGAACACACGGGATGCCTTGGCCGCCGAGCAGCGGATCGAGCCGGATCTCGTGGGTAAAAAAAGCGGTGACTCTCGGCCCGCACCTGCTTAGCGTTGAACCGGGCGGGAAGCTCGCCGGCCGCTTGCGCGTGCCCGGTGACAAGTCCATCTCCCACCGCGCGCTCATGCTCGGGGCGGTCGCCGAGGGTGTCACCGAAATCCGGGGATTCCTGGAGGGTGAAGATACGCTCGCGACGCTACGGGCCTTCGAGTCGATGGGCGTGCGCATCGAGCGGCTCGGCGCGGGCGGGTTAAGGATCCACGGAGTGGGCTTGCACGGGTTGCGGCCGGCGCCCGGGCCGATCGATCTAGGCAACTCCGGCACCTCGATGCGGTTAATGACGGGGCTTCTCGCGGGCCAGCCCTTCGACACGACATTGACCGGCGATGAGTCGTTGTCGAAGCGGCCCATGATGCGCGTCATCGAGCCCTTGCGCCGCATGGGGGCGCGGATCGAGTGCAGTGCCGCGGGCACGCCGCCGGTAACGGTCTTCGGCGGGGCGCGACTTCGCGGCATCGATTATGACATGCCGGTGGCGAGCGCCCAGGTCAAATCCGGTATTTTGCTCGCCGCTCTGTACGCGCAGGGGCGAACGTGCGTGAGGGAACGCCTCGCAAGCCGCGACCACAGCGAACGCATGTTGGGCCGTTTCGGCTGCCCGATAAAACACCAAGGCGGCGCGCTTTGCATGCGCGGTGACGCGCGGCTCGCGGGCACTAATGTCAATGTGCCGGCGGATCTGTCTTCGTCGGCGTTTTTCATCGTCGGCGCGGCGATTGCCCCCGGATCGGATCTCGTGATCGAGGAGGTGGGCGTCAATCCGACGCGCATCGGCATGATCGAGATCCTGCGGCGCATGGGGGCGGACATCAAGCTTCAAAATAAGCGAGAGGAGGGCGGTGAACCCGTTGCGGATCTCTACGTGCGCGCAAGCGATCTGCACGGGATCCATATTCCTGGCGATCTGGTACCGGCGGCCATCGACGAATTTCCCATCCTTTTCATCGCCGCGGCCTGCGCCCGGGGCGAAACCCTCGTGGAAGGCGCCGAAGAACTTCGCTACAAGGAAAGCGATCGGATAAGCTGCATGGCAGAGGGCTTCAAGGCGCTGGGCATCGAGGCGCGGCCCACCCCTGACGGGATGCACATCCAGGGTGCCGCGATCCGAGGGGGCCGCGTGGAAAGCGGCGGTGACCATCGCGTCGCGATGGCGTTTGCGATCGCGGGATTGCGGGCCGAGGGGCGTATTGTCATCGCCGACTGCGCGATGATCACTACGTCTTTCCCAAACTTCCTCACGCTGGCGCGGGAAGCGGGTCTCCGAATCACCGCGGGCGGCGGATCGTGAACAGCGAGGCGATTCCCGTCATCGCCATCGACGGTCCGAGCGGCACGGGCAAGGGCAGCCTCGGGAGGCGCCTCGCACGGACGCTAGGATGGCATTTTCTCGATAGCGGGGCCTTGTACCGGACCCTGGGGTGGCTGGCGATACGGGAGGCTGTCGCGTTCGATGATGTGGCGCGGCTGGCTCATCGTGCGGCGCGCCTTGCGGTGGAATTTCGGGACGCTGCACCGGGATCGGATGAGGTGCGCGTGATCTGCCGGGGAGAGGATGTGACTCGGAGCATCCGTTCGGAAGCCTGCGCGCACGCCGCCTCTCAGATCGCGGCGCTGCCCGCGGTCCGCGTGGCGCTGCTTGCGCAGCAGCGCTCCTTCCGGCAGCCTCCGGGCTTGGTGGCCGACGGCCGCGACATGGGGACGGCGGTTTTCGCCGACGCCGCGCTTAAGATCTATCTCTCGGCCAGCCCGGAAGAGCGCGCCGAAAGACGCTATAAGCAGTTGAAAGATCAGGGAGTCAATGTTAATCTTCGCGATCTCTTAGAGGGTATCCTGGAACGCGATGCCCGGGATAGTGAGCGCGGCGCCTCGCCTTTACGGGCCGCGCCCGACGCCGTGTTCATCGACACCACGCGCCTTGATCTCGGAGCGGTGTTTGAGCGTGTTATATACTTACTCGATGCGTGCGACCGGCGCGCGGATAAGAATCAATAGTCGTTTGAGGATTCGGGAACTTATGGTTGAAACGTTTGCGGAATTATTCGAGCAGAGTCAAATCGAGCACAAGATGCGTCCGGGCACTATCGTGACCGGTATCGTCGTCGATGTCCGGCCGGATGCCGTGGTTGTTCATGCCGGCTTTAAATCGGAAGGGGTGATCCCCATCGAGCAATTCCGCAACGAGGCAGGGGCCATCGAAGTTACCATTGGCGATCGGATCGATGTCGCGCTCGATGCGATCGCAGACGGGTCCGGCGCCACTCAACTGTCGCGGGAAAAGGCGAAGCGCGTCATGGCCTGGAAGCGTTTAGAAGAAGCTTTGGAGGCCGGTAGCAACGTGACCGGTGTGATCACGGAGCGCGTGAAGGGCGGTTTTACGGTAGAGATAGAAGACATCCGCGCCTTCCTCCCGGGGTCGTTGGTGGATGTCCGGCCGGTACGCGATACCACCTATCTGGAAGGCAAGCCGCTCGAGTTCAAGGTGATTAAGGTTGACCATAAGCGTAACAATGTCGTGGTCTCCCGCCGTGCCGTGGTGGAATGCGAGGGCGGTGCCGAGCGCGATGTGCTGTTGAACAGCATCGAGGAGGGCGGGGTCGTCAAGGGGGTCGTCAAGAACCTTACCGATTATGGGGCATTCATCGACCTCGGTGGCGTCGATGGCTTGCTCCACATCACGGACATGGCTTGGAGGCGCGTTAAGCACCCAAGTGAGGTCCTCAATGTCGGCGACGAAATTGATGTTAAGGTCCTGAAATTCGATCGCGAGCGCAACCGCGTCTCCCTGGGGCTCAAGCAGCTTGGGGAGGACCCCTGGATCGACATCGCGCGCCGCTACCCGCAGCGTTCTCGTATCTTCGGCAAAGTCACGAACGTCGCCGACTATGGTTGCTTTGTGGAAATAGAACCAGGTGTCGAGGGTTTGGTTCACGTCTCGGAGATGGACTGGACCAACAGAAACGTTCATCCCTCGAAAGTGGTCCATGTGGGGCAGGAGGTCGAGGCGATGGTTCTCGACATCGACCAGGAACGGCGCCGCATCTCGCTCGGAATGAAGCACTGCCAGCCGAATCCTTGGGAGGAGTTTGCGCTAAGATTCAACAAGAACAGCAAGGTCCAGGGAATCATCAAGTCCATTACGGATTTCGGTATCTTCGTAGGGCTTGAAGGGGGCATCGATGGCTTGGTGCACCTGTCTGATCTCTCGTGGTCGAGTGCGGGTGAGGAGGCGGTCCGAAATTACAAGAAGGGTCAAGAAGTCGAAACGGTGGTTCTCGCCATCGATGCGGAGCGGGAGCGGATTTCGCTAGGGATCAAACAATTGGAGAAGGATCCCTTTTCCAATTATCTGGGCGAGCACGAAAAGGGCAGTATCGTGACGGGCGTCGCCGTAATGGTCGATGCGCAAGGGGTAACGGTCCGCCTCGCGGAAAGCGTCGAGGGCTATATTCGCGCCTCTGAGCTTTCACGAGAGCCCGTGGACGATGCGCGCAAAGTGATCAAGGAGGGGCAAGAGGTCGAGGCCCTATTTGTTGCGATCGACCGGAAGAAGCGCATGATTTCTCTTTCTATCAAGGCGAAGGAAGTTCACGAACAGGCGCAAGCGTTGGAGACTTACGGGGCGGGGGCCGGCATGGCGACCACCAAGCTCGGCGACTTGCTCAAGCAGCGCCTAGACGGTGCAGAGTCGCCCGATTGAAGGCGCGCCATGCATGAATGATGGCAGGGGTTTCTTCCCGCCCGATAAGCCTCTTTGATACGGCTAAGGCAAGCACAGATGACTAAGTCGGAACTCATCGAATCCCTCGCGCATAAGCAGATCCAACTGGGGAATAAAGATGTTGAGTTGGCGGTTAAGACCTTGTTGGAGCTCATGGCGTATACGCTTTCGACGGGAAGACGCATCGAGATCCGCGGCTTCGGAAGTTTCTCTCTCCATTATCGCCCGGCCCGGATCGGACGCAATCCGAAATCGGGCGATCCGGTGCCCCTGCCGGCGAAATACGTGCCGCACTTTAAACCCGGCAAACAGATGAGAGAACGCGTCAACGGCGTGAAATAGTTCTCGGAAAGCAATCGAAGCGTGGTTTCCCGCCCCGTGGGGAGGCGGATTCGATGGAGGGGCGTGCTAAGTTCATAATCTATCCCCCGCGGTCCTGCCGCGGGGACCTTAGCGATTGGGTTTCCAAGGGGAGACGCGCAGCTTTGGTCGCCCCACGGGGTTGCAACCCCGTGGTGGCGAAATCTAAATTGACTCACTACGGCGTGTGGCTATGGTTCGCGTTCTAAAAATAATCTTTCTGTTGGTCGTCGTACTCGTCGGCCTTGAGCTGCATGTCAAGAATCATCAATTAGTCGTGATCGATTATTATTTGGGTACGGTGCAGTTGCCGGTGTCGCTATTGATCGCTTGCATGTTGCTCGTGGGAGCGGTTCTGGGCGTCCTGGTAAATCTCAGTGTCGTTGTGCGTTTGCGGCGTAAGATTGGTGAGCTCAAGCGTTCATTGAAATCCGTGGATCAGCAGTTAACGAGAGGCCAATCCATCACCACGCTCAAGGATGCCTCCTGAGCCGTTCTCGAACCTCATTTGGTTGCTATTGCCGCTTGCCGCGGCGTCCGGTTGGTATCTGGCAAGCCGCGGCGGCGCTTACCGCCGTGGCGAGCCCACCCCTCTCTCCAAGGATTACTTCAAAGGCCTAAACTACCTCCTAAACGAACAGCCGGATAAGGCCATCGACGTGTTTATCGCGATGCTGGAGGTCGAGAGCGACACGATTGAAACTCAGCTTGCGTTGGGCAATCTGTTCCGCCGGCGCGGCGAAGTCGATCGGGCCATCCGCATCCATCAAAATCTAATTACGCATTCCGCGTTGGGCGGCGAGCAACGTTCCCTGGCGGCGCTCGAGTTAGGAATGGATTACATGCGCTCGGGCCTGTTTGATCGGGCGGAGGGGCTATTCAAAGGCTTGTCGGACTCCGGAACCCATACGAAGAAGGCATTGATGCAGTTGCTGGATATCTATCAGCAAGAACAAGATTGGGATAAGGCGATCGCGTGCGCGCGCGAGATCGAGACCCGATGCAAAGAGGATATGGGCCGTATGATGGCCCAGTTCTACTGCGAATGGGCGCACCAGTGCGAGCTTCAAGGCCAGACCGCCGAGGCCATCCGACTATTGCAACGCGGGTTGGAAGTTGATCTTGGCTGTGCGCGCGCGAGTCTGATGGAAGGTAGAATCGCCAAGGCGTCCGGCGACATGCGCGCGGCGGTCATGGCGTTCAAAAGGATTGAGCATCAGGATCCTTCGGTTCTGGTACAAGCGCTACCGCACTTGTTCGAATGCTATCGAAGCTTGGGACAATCGAACGAGTTTATAGCGTATTTGCAGACGCTCGTCGCCAAGAATTTCGGCGTTCAGATCATGTTGATGCTGGCGGATCTGATCGCGGAAGAGCATGGCATCGAAGCGGCAATAAGCTATTTGAGTGAGGAGCTAAACCGGCGGCCTTCCTTACGCGGATTGAACCAAATGCTCGAGTATTCAAACGCACACGGCGCGCCGTTGTCCATGCCACAGTTGGCGGTGCTCAGCGACTACGTAGGCCGCTTGTTACGCCAACGATCGAATTACCAATGTCAGCACTGCGGGTTCCTGGCGAAGACGCACCATTGGCAATGCCCGACCTGCAAGCATTGGAACAGCGTGAGGCCGGTTGATGATCTCGACGGCAACTGAGCAACGCGATGAGCGTGAGCGAATCAAGACCCGAAAACAGCGTCTTCGAACCCCCGTCCCCGCGTCCGGCCGGTGAACGGCTCTATTGGACGCGCTTGTACGGAAGCGCCAAGGCGCTTGCCGTCGCAAGGCTCGCGGAGAAATGGATCGGCCTGGTGGTGGTCATCGCCAAGGACGCGCTGCATGCAGAGCGCCTCGAAGAGGAGCTTGGGTTCTTTAGCGGCGGTGGTCACGCAGCCGGGATCCTTACCTTTCCTGACTGGGAAACCTTGCCCTATGACCGCTTTTCACCCTATCAGGACATCGTCTCGCGGCGTCTGGAAACGCTGGCGCGCTTACCGCAACTAAGAACAGGTTATTTAATCACCTCCGTCGCCACCTTGATGCATCGGTTGGCGCCGCGCGACTATCTTGAAGCCAACACCCTCGTGCTCAAAGTGGGCGAGCGCCTGGATCGCGAGCGTTTCCGCGAGCGGTTGATTCACGCAGGGTATCGCTGCGTCTCGCAGGTGTTGGAGCACGGTGACTTCGCCGTTCGGGGATCGCTACTCGATGTCTATCCGATGGGTAGCCGGTTCCCTTATCGCATCGATTGGTTCGACGAGCTGATCGATACGCTGCGCCTCTTCGATCCGGAAACGCAACGCTCCATCGAGAGCAGCGATCGGATCGAGGTGCTACCCGCGCGCGAGTTTCCTCTAACCCCGAAGGCGCTCGAGTGCTTCCGCGCGAATTGGCGCGCGCGCTTCGAGGGCGCGCCCGGGGATTGCCCGATCTACCGCGAGGTGAGCCAGGGCCTCGCGCCCGGGGGTATAGAGTATTACTTGCCGCTTTTTTTTACCGGCGGTGCGATCTTGTTCGATTATCTGCCCGAGGGGAGCGTCGTGGTGCTGGATGACGGTGCGTTGGAGGCTGCAAGGGCGTTTTGGGCTGAGATTGGTCAGCGCTATGAAGCCGCCCGCCACGATCGCGAGCGGCCGTTGTTACCCCCCGATGAGGTGTTTCTCCCGCCCGAGGAGCTTTCCGCTCGGCTAAAAATCCATCCGGCGATCGTCATCGAGGGGCTCGCGGCGCCAAAGCATGCCGTGAGCTTCTCGAGCAGCATGCCGGTACAGCTTCCTATCGACGGCCGGGCCGCGGATCCGTTGGCGGTCCTCAAACACTATTTGCAATCTTTCGGCGGACGGGTCTTGTTCGCCGCCGAGTCGAAAGGCCGCCGCGAGACGCTCTCGGAGATCCTGCGCCAGCACCAGATTGAATTCCAAAGCTACGCGGATTGGGCGTCGTTTCTTAGGGACGACGCGCGAATCGGATTGACCATCGCCCCCCTTGATCAAGGCATGCAGTTGGGCAGTCCGCGCATCGCCGTCGTTGGCGAAGCCCAGTTGTTCGGGGAACGCGCGCGGCAAGAGCGCCGCCGCAGCCGCGCGGCACGGGACCCGGAAAGCATCATTCGCGATCTCAGCGAGCTCCACGCCGGTGCGCCGGTGGTGCATGAGCATCACGGGGTCGGGCGCTATCTGGGACTCTTTCCGATCGAGACCAACGGCATTCCCGGTGAATACCTCGGCATCGAGTACGCCGATGCGGATCGCCTCTACGTTCCGGTGCTCTCGCTTCATCTCATCACCCGGTATTCCGGCGTGGACCCCGGTCATGCGCCCTTGCACAAGCTCGGCAGCGGTCAGTGGCAACGCGCCCGCGCCAAGGCCTTGAGACGCATCCGTGACGTGGCCGCGGAGCTTCTGGAGATCTACGCGCGCCGCGCCGCGCGCAAAGGCTATGCGTTTACGCTGGAACGGGACCAATACCAGGCGTTTATACAGGGGTTCCCTTTCGAGGAGACACCGGATCAGGAGGCGGCGATCGGCGCGGTTCTGCACGATCTGCAAGGCGAGCAACCGATGGATCGGCTGGTGTGCGGCGATGTCGGGTTCGGAAAAACCGAGGTCGCCATGCGTGCGGCTTTCGTCGCGGCCATGGGCGGCAAGCAGGCCGCGATCCTGGTGCCGACCACTCTGCTGGCGCAACAGCACTTTCGGAACTTCAAGGATCGGTTCGCGGAATGGCCGCTCCGCATAGAGCTACTGTCACGGTTCCAGGGCAAGAAAGACCAGGATCAAGTCGCGGCGGGGCTCAAGGACGGCGCGGTCGATATTGTCGTCGGAACACACAAGCTGTTGCAGGAGTCCATTGTCTTCAAGCGCCTCGGGCTGCTCGTGATCGATGAAGAGCACCGCTTCGGGGTGCGGCAAAAGGAACGGCTGAAGGCCCTGCGTTCGGAGGTGGATATCTTGACCTTGACCGCGACCCCGATTCCGCGCACGCTCAACTTGGCCTTGTTCGGCACCCGCGAGCTCTCGATTATCACCTCGCCCCCCGCAAGGCGCATCGCCGTCAAGACCTTCGTGACCGAGTGGGACCAGCTGCTCTTGCGCGAAGCCATGGGGCGCGAGATCGGCCGCGGCGGCCAGATCTACTTCCTGCACAACGAGGTGGAAACGATCGAAGAAACCGCTCGCGAGGTTGCGGCACTCATTCCCGAGGCGCGCGTGCGCGTGGCCCACGGGCAGATGCGCGAGCGCGAGCTCGAGCAGGTGATGCTCGGTTTCTACCATCGCCGCATTGCGTGCCTCGTCTGCACGACTATCATCGAGACCGGGATCGACGTGCCGAACGCCAATACCATCATCATCAATCGCGCCGACAAGTTCGGGCTCGCCCAGCTCTATCAACTGCGCGGCCGGGTGGGCCGTTCGCATCACCGGGCGTATGCCTATCTCGTGGTGCCGTCCAGGAAGGCCCTCAAGGGCGACGCCCTGAGGAGGCTCGAAGCCATCGAGTCGATCGAGGATCTCGGCATCGGGTTTACCTTAGCCACCCACGATCTCGAGATCCGCGGTGCCGGAGAGATCCTCGGTGAGGAGCAAAGCGGGCATATTCAGGAAGTCGGTTTCGGCTTGTTCACGGAACTACTCGAGCGGGCGATCCAGGCGCTCAAGGCCGGGCGGCAGCCCGAGCTCGACCGGCCGCTCGATCATGGGGTCGAGATCGAGATCCATGTTCCGGTACTGATCCCCGGCGATTATGTCCCCGATGTCCATACCCGTCTTATCATGTACAAACGGATCGCGAACGCCAGGGATCCTGAGGAGCTTGGCGGGTTGGAAGAAGAAATGATCGATCGCTTCGGCTCGCTGCCGCGCTCCGCCAAGGATCTGTTTCGGATCACGCGGCTGAAGCAGCGGGCGGCGCCTCTCGGGGTCCGCAAGATCGATCTCAGCGCGAATGGCGGGCGGGTGCTCTTCCACGCGCAGGCCGAGGTCGACCCGCTGGCCTTAGTGAAACTGATGCAGACCCACCTTCATACCTACAAGTTCGAGCAAGGAGACAAGATCCGGATCACGGCCTCGCTGCCCGATAGCGATGCGCGCATCGCTGTGCTCGATCGTTTGTTCGATCAACTCGGGCAGCGGGCTGCGGCTTAGCTTAGCATTTCGGCGCACGGATCATGAAACGCGTTTATTGCTCGGAGGATCGACTACTCGTCGGTTTTCTCAAAGGCGTCCTCGATGGCCACCGCATCGACTGCCTGGTCAAGAATGAATATCTCATCGGCGGCATCGGGGAGCTGCCGCCGGGCGCCTGCTGGCCCGAGCTCTGGGTGATCGAAGAGAGTGATCTGCCACACGCCCGCACTCTCATCGATTCGGTTTTGAAAGGCGGAACCGACAGGGAGCCATGGTACTGTCCGGCGTGCGGCGAATGGATCGAACCACAGTTCGCGGAATGCTGGCAATGCGCGCAGTTTGAGGGTGACCCACCCTGACACCTTTAATACGCTTCAACGGCTTTCGGCGCCCGGGGTCCGGGCGATTCCGTATCCACCACCGTCTGGCCCATCTTCGACAGTTGTAAAAATATACTTTCCCCTATTCAACTAGTTACGAAGGCCAGCGGACGGCGTGGCACCATGAAGCGGAAACTAAGCAGAGGGGCATGCGAGACGCTAGACCTCCTG
>JBOIDL010000035.1:0-24279 GCA_050740435.1 Gammaproteobacteria bacterium | reverse complement strand
AGCTTGGGGAGATCGAGGCAGTCTTGGGAGAGCACCCCGGGGTGCAGGAGGCCTGTGTGGTGGTAGGGGAAGACCATCCCGGGGAGAAACGCTTGGTGGCCTACTATGTGGGGGCGGGGGTGGAGCCCGAGGCCTTACGGGGATATCTGCGGGCGAAGCTACCGGAGTACATGGTGCCGGGAGCTTTGATGGGGCTTGTGGCCCTGCCCCTGAACCCCAACGGCAAGGTGGACCGGAAGGCCTTGCCGGTGCCTGAGCGGGGGGGGGCGACCGAGGCGTATGAGGCGCCTCGCACCCCTACCGAGGAGCTCTTGGCGGGGATCTGGGCGGAGGTGCTGCGCCAGGAGCGGGTGGGGCGGCGGGATAACTTCTTTGCGCTCGGGGGCGATTCCATCCTGAGCATCCAGATCGTGGCCCGGGCCCAGCAGGCGGGATTGCACGTGACCCTCAAGCAGCTCTTTCAGTACCAGAGCATTGCCGAATTGGGGGCGATGGTTGGTATAGGCCCGGGGCGGGAAGCCGAGCAAGGGGTCGTGAGCGGGGAGGTGCCGCTCACCCCCATCCAGCGGTGGTTCTTTGAGCAGCATCAACCCGAGCCGCAGCACTTCAATCAGGCGGTCCTGCTCGAGGTCGGGGCGGAGCTTAAGCCGAGCGAGGTGCAGCGGGTAGTGCGGCACCTATTAGCGCATCACGATGCGTTGCGCCTGCGGTTTATCCCTGAGGCGGGGGGTTGGCGGCAGGTCCATGCGGGGCTGGAGGGGGCGGTGCCCTTTGCGGTGGTCGACCTCTCGGGGCTGGCTCACGTGCAGCAGCGCCTGGCCCTTGAGGCGGTGGCGGAGGTGCAGCAGGCGAGCCTCGATCTCTCCACCGGGCCGCTCTTGGGGGTGGTGCTGTTTCAGCTTGGTCCCCGGAGGCCGGGGCGGTTGTTGATAGTGATCCATCATCTGGCGGTCGATGGGGTCTCGTGGCGGATCTTGCTTGAGGACTTTCAGCACGCCTATGGGCAGCTCAGCCGCGGGGAGGCGATCCAAGTGCCGCCCAAGACCACCGCCTTCAAGGCGTGGGCGGAGCGGCTGGGGGCATATCGGCACTCAGCGGCGGTACGCGCGGAGCTGGACTACTGGCGGGGAGTCTGCCAGGAAGTTGTCCCCCTGCCGCGGGACTATCCAACCGAGCCCGAGGCCAACACGGTGGCCGCGGCCGCCGAGGTGGGGGTGGCCTTGAGTGCGGAGCAGACCCGGGCCTTGCTGCAAGAGGTGCCCCCGGTCTACCACACCCAGATCAACGATGTGCTCCTCACGGCCTTGGTGGGGAGCTTTGGGCGTTGGACGGGCCAGTCCGCCCTGCTCTTAGACCTCGAGGGCCACGGGCGCGAGGAGCTCTTCGAGGGCGTGGACCTCGCGCGCACGGTGGGGTGGTTTACCAGCCTCTTCCCGGTGCGCTTGAAGCTGGAGACTGAGGAGCCGGGGGTGGCGTTGAAGGCGGTCAAAGAGCAGCTGCGCGCTATCCCCCGCGCAGGCATCGGCTATGGGGTGCTGCGCTATCTGCGCCCGGATCCCGCGGTGAGGGCGGCCCTACACGGCCTGCCACAAGCGGAGGTGAGTTTCAACTACCTCGGACAATTAGATCCGATGCTCTCGGACGGCTCCCTCTTTGGGCCGGCCCCCGAGGGGAGTGGGCCGCCGCACAGCCCCCGCGGGCAGCGCCCGCACCTCTTGGATATCAACGGGTTTGTCGCCGGGGGCCGGCTGCAGTTGCAGTGGACCTATAGCACCCGGGCCCATCGGCGGGCCACCGTGGAGCGCCTGGCGCGGGGGTTTCTTGAGGCCCTGGAGGCCCTCATTGCCCACTGCCAATCCCCCGAGGCGGGCGATTATACGCCTTCGGATTTCCCCGAGATCAATCTCAACCAGGAACAGCTCGAAGGCATTCTGGAAAGGATGGCCTCGGAGAACAAGGCCCACTCGATCGATCCCAAAAAGGACGTCGAAGCAATCTATCCCCTGTCGCCTTCGCAGCAAGGAATGCTCATCGAAACCCTGTCGGCACCACGCTCGGGAATCCACGTCGAGCAATCGGTCTTGCGGTTATACAGCGATTTCGATTTGAAGGCTTTTACCCGAGCCTGGCAGCAGGTCATGGAGCGCCACCCGGTGCTTAGGACGGCCTTTGTGTGGGAAGATTTAGAAGAGCCGCTTCAGACAGTGCTGCGAGGGGTGAAACTGCCCTTACAGCACCAGGATTGGCGTTCATTGACACCAAGCCAGCAGCGGGAGCAGTTGGAACACTATATGGACAACGAGCGCTCCCAGGGTTTTAAGCTAACCCAGGCGCCCCTGATGCGCCTGGCGGTGTTTCAAATCGATGGCCAGGCCCATGAGTTCGTCTGGACCTGTCACCATATCTTGATGGATGGCTGGTGTAAGACCTTGGTCCAGCAGGAGGTGCTGCGCCTCTATGAGGTTTATCGCCGAAGCCAGGATCTATGGCTGGAGCCCAGCCCCCCGTATCGAAATTACATTGCTTGGCTGAGGCAGCAGGACTCGTCCGCCGCCGAGGCGTTCTGGCGGCTGCTGCTGCAAGGCTTTACTAAGCCCACACCGCTCGGTATGACGGGGAAACCCATCGATCCTCCCGAACCGCGTTACGGCAATCAGCAGGCCTGTCTGGACACCGAAGAGAGCGCTGTGCTGCAGGCTCTGGTACAGCGACATCGCGTAACCCTGAATAGCTTAATACAAGGGGTCTGGGCCTTGTTGTTGAGCCGCTATAGCGGTCAAGCAGATATTGTTTTCGGCGCTACCGTTTCTGGCCGCCCGGCAGACCTCCCCAGGGTTGAATCTATGGTGGGCCTCTTTATCAATACGTTGCCTGTGCGAATTCAGTTCGCCCCCGATACCCCGCTGTGGTCTTGGCTTGAAGCGATTCAAACTCAAAATCAAGAACGCAGCCCTTATGAATATTGTGCCGCAGGACAGGTTCACCGATGGAGCGACTTGCCGGGTACATTACCCCTGTACGAGAGCATTGTCGTTTTTGAGAACTATCCGACCAATGAGTCTTCTCTCCAACACTCCTCAGAACTGAATCCTGGGATCAGTGAAACCCATTCGCTAGGGGCACAGACCCGCTATGCACTCACCCTCCTGGCCATACCTGGTCCCCGACTGGGGGTGCAAATAGTCTACGATCGCGCTCGCTCGGATGATTCCGATATCGGTTGGATACTTGAGCACTTTCTCAGGTTGCTAAGGTGTATCTTGACGGGACAGGAAGTTCGACTGGCGGCATTAGCCGGCCAAATTCCGACCGAGCAGATTCCTCAATTTAGGCCCTTGCTAACCCGGCAAGCACCTTATATCGCGCCGCGCGATAGCCTGGAGCAGCAACTGGCCGAGATCTGGCAAGAGATCCTACAGGTATCCCCTGTCGGTATACAGGACAACCTCTTTGACCTTGGCGGTCATTCCCTATTAGCTGTCCATTTACTGGCCCGGATCGGCCAGCAGATCGGCAAGCCCATGCCCCTAGCCATCCTCCTGCGGGGGGCCACGATCGAGCAACTGGCGGCGATACTGCGTCAGCAGAGCCCTGACCTGCCCTGGTCACCACTGGTCGCCATTCAGCCGAACGGCGCCAAGCTGCCTTTCTTTTGCATGCCCGGAGGCGGCGGCAATGTCATTTACCTCTACGAGTTGGCGCGCCACCTCGGTCCTGATCAGCCGTTTTACGGCCTGCAGGCCGTAGGTTTGGATGGCAAATCGAGACCCCATACCCGCATCGAGGACATGGCGGCTTGTTACATCGAGCAAATACGGACTGTGCAGCCGCAGGGACCATATCTGCTAGGGGGGCATTCCTTTGGTGGCAATGTGGCCTTTGAGATGTCCCAACAATTGCAAAGACAGGGGCAGGATATTGCGCTCCTGGTCATTTTCGATACCGGAGCGCCTCATCCCTACGACCCGCCTGCAAGCGCGGATGAAGACGAAACCGCTCCGCTTGTCGGTTTTGTCCAGGTATTTGAGGCTTGGTTAGGAAAGCCTTTAGGGATCGCGGTAGAGGTTTTGCGATCACTGAAAGCCGATGAGCGATTGGACTATCTGCACGAGCACTTGGCTGCGGCCCGGGTGCTGCCGGCTGATGGGGATAGAGATCAGCTTCGTGGACTGGTGGAGGTTTTCGTGACCAACGGCCGGATCCGTTATTTGCCGCCCGAGGACATTTTTAAGAGCCGCATCGCTTTGCTGCGAGCCAGCGAACTTCCAGAAGAACATATCGATGAGGAGCAGCAGGCGAGGATGAGAGAGCCAAGCTGGGGTTGGAGTCCGTTTGCGGCTGGACCGGTGGCAGTTCATTGGGTCCCGGGCGACCATATTACTATGATGACGAAGCCCTATGTGCAGGGGCTTGCGGACCGGCTGACGGCTTGTCTCGCGGCCGCGGCGGCTGCAGGCCTACCTCATGAGGTTTGCGATGTGAGACAGCTATCAGATGGATGAGCGCCCCGCAGTCCGGGGGATATGGATCTTCAGCATCGTCTGGTTGGGGCAGCTGGTTTCCCTCATCGGTTCCGGAGTCACTGGCTTTGCGCTGAGCATCTGGGTGTACCAACGTACAGGCTCAGCGACCCAGTTTGCCCTCACTGCCTTCTGTGGTGCACTACCAAGCGTCTTGTTTTCTCCCCTGGCCGGCGCCCTAGTGGACCGCTGGAATCACCGCTGGACCATGGTTTTCAGTGATATTGGGGCCGGTCTGATCGCCTTGGTGATCTTCTTGTTATTAGTTGCTGGACGGTTCGAGGTCTGGCATATCTATGTGGCTACCGCCCTCATGTCCACCCTTGGTGCCTTCCAATGGCCAGCCTATACCGCCGCCACCACCCTGTTGATTCCCAAGCAGCACCTAGGGCGTGCCGGCGGCATGTTCCAGATGGGCCAGGGCATCGTCCAGCTCCTTGCACCTGTGCTGGGAGGCTTGCTGCTGGAAATTATCCAGCTTCAGGGTGTCGTCCTGCTCGAGTTTGCCACATGTCTCTTCGCTCTCGTAACCCTGCTGAGCGTTCGCTTCCCGAGAGCCAGCGCGCCTCCCGCTGGGAAGCCTGAAAAGGACTCACTACTACGCGAGATCGCTTACGGCTGGGCTTATCTTGCTTCCCAACCTGGGCTCCTGGCCCTGCTGATATTCTTCACCGTCAGCAGCTTCCTTGCGGGTATTGTCGGAGTACTGTTCGGACCGCTAGTACTATCGTTCGCCTCGCCTGTTGTTCTTGGTAGCCTCCTGTCCATCGCTGGTATTGGCACTTTGATCAGCAGCTTGGTGATGAGTATCTGGGGAGGGCCGCAGCGCTGCATGCAGGCTGTGTTTAGGGTCATGCTGCTAAGCGGACTGTGCATATCGGTTGCCGGGTTGGGTACCTCTATCCTTGTCCTCGGCATCGTCATTTTTCTATTCTTCTCGGGTACGTCAGTCCTCAACGTTTGTACGCAGGTTATCTTTCAAAGGAAAGTCGTGCCCTTTGTACAGGGAAGGATCTTTGCTTTAAGAGGAGGGATCACGGGTGCATCCTTACCCCTTGCCTACTTGGTTGCCGGGCCGTTAGCTGACTACGTCTTCGAGCCCTTGATGGTCCCTGATGGTCCCCTGGCCGAAAGCGTTGGACAACTCATCGGCGTAGGTCCAGGTCGCGGCATCGGCCTTATGTTTATGGTTATGGGCACGCTCACAATGATAGTGACGGTTGTTGCCTACCATTACCCTCGCCTGCGCCTAGTCGAGGACGAGCTGCCGGATGCGATTCCTGATGATAGAGTATCTGGCGAACCGGAGCTTATCCATTCACCAAAGCTTGGCGCTTAGTATAGAAGTAACAGGAGTATTCAGTCTGTTCTCCATACAACTAAGCGCAGATTTTTAAACCCCGTAAGCCGATCCTGTAGAGTTTTGTACCCTTGTTGAAATTTAACCTCATCATGGGGATAGTGACCACGGCATTCGCGCTGTTCGTATGCGTGTCGGTATTCGGTTATATATCAGGAGGCAGCATGATCGGCAGCGGTAACGAAGGGAGAGAAACTCGTGAGGTCGACAATTTCACGGAGCTTGAGCTTCTCGGGGTCGGCCGCATCGAGGCTACGATTGGAGAGCTGCAGCCGCTCGAGGTCAGTGGCGACGACAACATCCTACCGCTGATTGAAACGAAGGTCACCGACGGCAGATTGGTCATCCGCGCAACGCGCTCGATCCGCCCCGTGCAGCCGCTCATCATCAAGGCCACCGCTTCGAATCTCACCGCCATAATGCTCGGTGGTGCTGGTGAGATCGCTACTACCGGCATCGCCAATGACAACCTCCGCGCGATACTGACCGGGGCCGGCACAGTTACACTCAGCGGACAAACCAACCATCTGGCGCTAACGCTCGCCGGGGTCGGAGGCGCGGACGCCCATGAGCTTGTCGCCAAGGTGGTCACGGTTGACATGAGTGGCGCCGGTCGCATCGATGTCAGTCCGGTTGTCTCTCTGTATGTGAGGATCACCGGCGCCGGAACGGTAAGCTATTCCGGGGAGCCGACGATCACGGAGAAAATCACCGGGGTTGGCAAACTTACACGGCGGAATACGTTAATACCAAATCAGTAGGCGCTATTGGGAATAGGATATATACCACGACAAGAAACTGCGTGATCAGGTACAGGCTCTCGTGTGATTGCCGGACGGGTGCGAAGTCAAGGGCCGATAGCGGCTATCAGAGACTGGCCGAACAGGCTGGCTTGTCCAAGCACAGCGAGCCCCCGATAGCAGAGGCGCAGGCAACGTCCGCCTGATGAACCGCAAACAACCTCGCGTGCCGTTCCACAGACATCATAGGCAGGACCTCTATAACAGCGCCGTGCAAGAACCATCCGCTGCACACACGGCATTTATACGGCGATCCTCAGGACCGTCCTTGGCAACGTGCGCCTACGTGGATGCTACGCGAAGGCTGCAGAGATGCGTGAGGTTCATCCCGAGCCACCTATGCATATCTTGTGTATAGGTTGCAGAGCTTACGCACTACCTTGAAAAGCTCCGCTTGATCGCGGTCAGAAAGTGACGACAGAATCTCGCGTCCGCCCAAGGATGCCTCGGGCAGTGTTGCGATCATTCGCCTCACGGACCGCCAGATCCGTCGCAGCGCCATCAGGGCCATTACGACAAGGATCTTAGGTCTGACGCCTGATGCCTTCGTCAGAAGATCGACATATACCTCTTCCGTGACCAGGTTAAGCTCGTCACCTCGTATCCTGCACAAGAGTCTAATCTCGCTCGGTTTGAGCCAACTAATTGTGCGCAACTCCTCAAATTGTTTTGGCCGATAAAGCCAGAAATTGACCAAGAGAGTGGTTCTTGGACAACCTCTGGGCAATGCATGAAGTGGGTTCACGAAGTGCGGAGAATCGCCAGCAAAGATTACACAGCGGCCAGGCTTTGGCGTAATGACTACCCATTTGTTGCTCAACCGAAGTAGCTTTTTGGCAGGTCGATTGGTGAAGCAAGCATTCATTACTGCCGGATCGGGTTCACCTGACTGTACGACCGTCTCACCACCCTTCAAACCGGTAAGCGGCCCCACATACAGAATCGTGGACCACACGGGTCGCGCGCTCTTTCTGTAATCGCCAAATGAGTGGTCCCAATCAATGTGCAGACTACTTCCACGGCCTGGCCGAATTTTGTTCACGTGCCAAAACTCGAACCCGTCGATGTACTCCGCATAGTCAGACGGAATTATTTCGAAGAAGAGTCTCTGTATATAAGAATAAAAAAATCGGGCAAACTGCTCTCCCAAGAATCTAGATAGCTCCTCAACCGGATCGCTCTCTCCAGCTCTTACTTTGCGGAGCTTTTCGATGGGAAACCAAAATAGTCCACCTGGATTGTCAGGCGCCGCTCGTAAGCAATCGTAGGTTGCTAGTAGGTCGTTGTCGGAGAAAAGACCATCCCTGAGAATAGGCTCACGGTATCTATTCTCGCTGACTACGTCGTCACGGCCGAAGGAGCACTCAATTTTAGCCACGTGTCGCCTCCAACTCACTCATATGAGCTATACCAGATTATGGGCGATCCAGGGTCTCAGAGCGATTGCTCCAAGTCTAAACATTAGACATTATCGGGAATAGGTTACATGCTGAACTATAACGAGTTGAAAAACAAGGCGCGTTAATTGTTTAGCCGCGACTTAGCTCGCCTTAAAACCGACAATGTCTAGTATTTGCCTTTTTTAAGGCGGACAAGATGAAGCAATCACTGGAGAAATTGGGAGATCAGGTATGAGTAGGGATTTGTACCAATCCCCGTGGTATCGGGAGACCTTCCGATACACTGGCTGGATCGTTGTAGATCTTAGTAGGGGTCAAGTGGGCTATGTGATGCGCCTGAAGTTTCTCCCATTAGTGAGCGTGATGGGGATCCCGCGCGTCGAGGATCCGACGGCTCTCTCATTGGCTGACCAGTTAGCGCGGCGGTATCGTTCGCTGGTCGTGCGGGTTGCGCCAAAAGTTATTGTGGGTAGCAAAGAGGCCACATTATGGGAGAAAGAGTTGAGAGCGTATGGGTACTACTGGGACACCTCAGCCCTGGTGCCGACGAAGACCTTGGTGCTGGATCTTGGCTTATCGGAGACGGGCCTCTTGAGGCAAATGAAACCCAAGACTAGGTATAACATTAGGTTGTCACAGCGAAGAGGGGTGACAACAAAAGTTGTTAACCAGGATACTATTGCAGAAAATGCCGATTACTTAGGTGAATTTTATGCCGTGTATCATCAGAACTGTCAACGCATCGGTGTAAAAAGCATGCCTCGAAAGCAGATCGAGATGTTATTTAAAACTCTTTGCGAGAACCTTTTTCTGATTTATGCCTACCTAAACACCGGCGAGCTAGGGGCAGTCGCATCATTTGTTGTTAACGGTGATACGATATCGTATCAAATGAATGGATCCACCGCGAAAGGAAGACATGATTTGGCGACCAACCTGGTGGTATGGGAAGGAATGTTGGAAGGAAAGAGAAGGGGTTGTAGATGGTTCGATTTCGATGGAGTGCGTGATGAACGTTATCGTTACACGAAGGATGAGAATTGGAATGGGATTACTCGGTTCAAGGCGGGGTTTGGAGGGGAAGAAGTAACGTACCTTGGTACGTATATCAAGAGGTTACCCTTCTTGAAGAAGGTAAGACAGTGCGGTTTTGAAGGGTGAAAGGGTGAGAAGCGACCGGGCTTCAAGCCTAGCTGACTGAACGAGCAGGGAGGTGGGATAAGGATTAGAAGAGGCAGAGGGATAAAACCTTCTCGGTCGAGGAGAAAAGAAGGCGTGTAAAAATTCAAGGGGCAGATCTCACAATGAGACAACCTAGGTTCGATCCAGAACTATTAAGGCCGATGAAAGTTGCTTGCGATAAATGTGGTCGCGAAATCTTGTTGAGTGAGAACCGTTATTATTGCTCGAAATGCAGGAAAGACTTGTGTTTAGGCTGTAGAACTTGTGGTACCCCCGGAGAACACCAGTTAGTTACGTATAGGGGATTTCGTGAGATATCTCGGATTGATGCTATTTTGGTCAAGGCCGAGCAGTATCTCAATGAAAGTTGCGGATCTCATCTCTTCCATGTTGAAGAGAATATCTATCTAGCTGAACTTCGCGCATTGCTTGGCTTTCTACGGGTCAAAGAGAATCGGTTAGTTGTCTTGGAGTCCCTTTCAACACCTCACCGACGCTTCGTCGAAGATCATGGCGAGAGGTTCTTGAGGGAGTGGGTTAGCCTACGAGATGCGGGGAGATTTGTTGACTACTTCGACCGGCGGGCCTTTGCGGGTCGCCTTCCGGGACTCGCGGTCTACATCCAATCACAAGGCTCTTATGCTCCAATCTCCTGGAAGGGAAAGCCCATGATGAGAACCGTGTGGGACTTCGCTTTATCCGCGATCATGGTGCAGGAGATCAAACCGCAAACTATCATCGAACTTGGTACCGCTTCTGGAGCATCTGCAATATGGTATGCAGATCTCCAGCGCCTCCATGACTTGACCCCGCGCGTAATTACGATGGATATCCATCCGCCGTCACTTCAATATGAAGGCGTCACTTTCCTGAAGGGAGATTCGAATGCGATTGAGGAGGCGCTCTCTCTTGCCGTATTGGGAGAACAACCGCATCCGTGGATTGTGATCGAGGATTCTCACGTGAATATTCTTGGGATCCTGGACCACCTGCACGCCTCTTTTCATACGGGAGATTACATCATTATTGAGGATGTCGATGCGGAAGATGTGCTCGTCCATTTCTTGTCCAAACATAGGGAGCATTATAGGATAGACGCTCGATATACGGACTTCTTCGGGCACAATGCTACTTGTGCTGCTGACCAAATCCTCTGTCGCATCGCCTAACCCCGAGAAAGGGAAAGGATAAGAAATACAATGCCTGTTTTCACCCGCTTCCTAGACTAGCCGGAATCCGCAGGCAACCCTTCATTCCGGTGCTCAGTAGCTAGGCGTGAGAGCCTGCGGTTTTCGATTCAGCTAATCATTAGGAGCCTGTATATGCGAGGGGAACAAAATGTCTAGCCCGTTGAGTTGGGCTCGTGTTAAAGGACCAGTGGCCACCACAGATTCCCCGACGAGAGAGGAGTTTACAGCCCACGAGGGAAGACCGGTAATCATAACCGGAAGCGTCAACCGCTCGCGAGCGCTATCTCGCTGGACTCCAACTTACCTAAAATCGACCGTCGGCAGCCGACGAATAGACGTCTACGTTTCTGCGGATGGCACCTTCCCAGGAGGCAGCGGACCGTACGACCACAATAAACACCGTAACGTGGAAATGACGGTCTCAGAATGTATCGATCGGATGAACGGGCTGAAACTCAACCCCGTAATCACGCCGGGTGAGAAATACTATCTGTACCAATCGCCCGCGGAGCATTTCAAAGACATACTGGGAGATCTTCACGATCCTCCGTACTTACCCGAAGGGCTAGGTCCGAACCGCGGGTTTATTCAGAACGTCTGGATGAGCGGTGCGGGGAATGTCACGCCAATTCACTACGATCTGTCCGAAAACATCCTGGTACAAATTTTGGGGGAAAAACGAGTCTTATTGTGGGATCCATCCCAATACTCGTTGTTGTACTTAAATCCCCTCGGAACGCAACATGATCGTCAAAGTCGCATCGACGTCAATCGCCCAGATGCGATGTCTTTTCTGAGGTTCGTGAACGCAAAAGCGACCGAACATATATTGAGGCCCGGCGAGATGCTTTACATCCCAGCGTTCTGGATGCACTACGTTTACACTATAAGCTTTTCCGTGTCCGTCAATTATTGGTGGGCATCTCCCCAACTCGCGCATTTTATCTCTGGCATGCAGAAGATATTGATGAGCTCGCAAAGACTGGAGGACGCACTGCTGGAAACCAAACGTTGTGCGAGCGAAACGGTCGGCGTCTCACGACCAGAGCTACCGGTTCTCCTGCAAAATATGTTTGCCGATGGCAGCATTGCGAATTTTAGAGCCATTCTCACATCGCAAGTTGCAGCTGGGGAAGGTGGACCGGGCGGCCCTCCGCGAGCTCGGCATGGCGGCTGAGAGGCAGTCTCGCGGTGTTTGCCTTAGGTCGAAAGACCTTGCCGCCGCTCAAGCGCGTTAAGACGCCGATGTCCTAGAGCGCATTTTGGATTTCCGTGAGTAGGTGCGCGACGCTCGGCAGGGGCGAGGTTCGCAGCCGTTCGAGGTACAACGACACCACCGAATCGAGCCGCACGAGCTGAGCCGCATGATCAAGCCCCGGGATCGCCACCGGGATAAAAACGTCTGGCTCCTCGGGACAACGCGTATTCGGGGCGCCGAGTACGACCAGGGGTTTGGCCGCCGGCGGAGGCGCCGCGCGAAACGCCGAGATCCACACGACGGCATCGGCGGATCCCGATGCCACCAAGTGGCCGGTGCTATAACGATGCGCATCATGCGCCGGATACCCCGCCGCGAACGCGGTGCGGAGCGGAAATCCCGTCTGCCACGCGCACACGCTGTTGGCCGTGATCGCGCCGTCGTTGCCGCCCAAGGGCAAACCGGAAAAACGCGTAGTGTCATTGAGATCATTGACTAATTCCACGCAAGCTTCAACGGCAAGCTCGGCGTGAGGATAATCAAGCTCGGCGCTCGACCACGCCAGCACCCCATAGCGGGCCGCTTTCATCTTTTCGACGATAGAATTCAAGACCGGGATCCTTACTC
Organism: Gammaproteobacteria bacterium; assembly: GCA_050740435.1. GTDB lineage: Bacteria > Pseudomonadota > Gammaproteobacteria > JACCXJ01 > JACCXJ01 > USCg-Taylor. The sequence continues at coordinate 12,002 of JBOIDL010000035.1, read as the reverse complement.
CGGCGATCGAGGCTGCTTGGAGCCGATACCCCGCCGCGAGCGCGCTTAACGCCGACACGATTTCGACCAGGCGCGGCGGATCGAAACGGACATGCAAGGGTTTCCGGCCCTCGGGGCTCCTGCCGGGATTGGTGTTGAGCCCGGCCCCGAGGTAGATGATTTGGCGTGCGTTGCTGTCGAGCTGGAATAGCGATGCTTGGTTCCAAACGAGGCGCTCGAAAAAACGCGGATGCGCGCTCACCGCATCGGTGCCTGCGAAAATAATCAGGTCGGCGCGATTCTTTAACTCGGTGAGGGTGGTCGTCATCCAACCCGTGCCTTGCAGCACGCCGATATTCCGCTGGAGCGCGCTTCCGTGCATGTGATCGAGCGCGCCCCCGGTGCGTTCGGCCAGGCTGAGCACCGCACGCATCCCGCCGACATCCGTCCCGAGACCGGCGAACAGAGGGAAGCGGGCGCCGCGAAGGATCGCCGCCGCCCGCTCGATGCACTGTTCGACCGTTGCGGGCTTGCCCTTGAGGCGCGGCTGATTGGGCCCGTCCGAGTTCTCGAATGCGGAAACTGCCCGGCCACAACCGTTCTTCAGGACGCGCACGCGGCCGCCCACCCGCTCCACGATAAGATCATCGCACAGCAGGCTGCAGAAAGGACAGGCCACCGCGTGCTGGGCGCGCGCTAGGTTGCCGGGTTCCCGGTTCATCGCTGCTTGACGTAAGGTCATTCTAATAATTGGTCTGCGGCAAGCTGGTATGATGACGGATCACCGCGCGAGCGTAAACCAGGATGTTACGGTGTTCCGACGAAAACCAATTAAGCCGCTTTCCGACTGACAACGGCAAGCCAAGGCTGTGCAGCGCAAGGTAGTCCCGGCGGTCGATAGTAGTGTCTTATGATCTCGAAACCGGCCGATTCCAGCAGTAGCTGATAGGCAGCGAGCTCAAGGTAAGTGCCGTAGCGATTTCCCTGCCATCCCTCGCTGTTTCCTCTGGGATTTGAAGAAAAAAGTACTCCTTGCGGTTTTAGTGCGGACCTTAGCTCTTTTAGGACCCTGATCATTTCCTGTGAAGGAACATGAAAGAGCGAAGCATTTGCAAAAATACCGTCGACAAACTGCTCGGGCAAGTCTAGTTTAAGGAAATCTTGCTGGAGCACCAGAAGACCGGTCAGCGATTTCGCCATCTCACAAAATTCATGGCTTCCATCTAAGCCAATTGCATGATGTCCCTGTTTCTTAAAATAGAGAAGATCGCGCCCCGGACCGCACCCCAGATCCAATAGCGATAGACCTTTTTGGTTGGGCAGAGCGGACAATAATGCCTCATAATTTTGCGTCACATCGTGATCTTTCGTCCCGTGCCAAAAACTATTGGCATTTGCGTTGTAATGTTCAATGGTAGCGGAGCTGATACTTTCTAACTCATTGAGCGACCAGAACTTACTCATGGCCATATCGCCTTACCAAATAAGAATCTTTCATTCCATGAAAGATATTCAGAAACCGGACTGGGGTCAAATTACCCCCGTTAATTTTCCTTTTTCAGATTACGAGTACCTACTGGCGCTTGAAACGAGTCGGAGTGTCGGGAGTGAAACGGGCTGGATACCTCACTATCTCACTGTATGGCAGGGAGCCGAGCTTGTGGGGGCAACCTTTGTTTATCTGAAAACTAATAGTTATGGAGAATACATTTTCGACTGGAAATGGGCAGATGCCTATCATCGGTGCGGGCTGCCTTACTATCCAAAGCTGGTTTCCGCCATACCGTTTACTCCTGCTACGGGTGCCAAGATCCTGTTACACCCGAATGCGGACAGAGAAGCTGCCTCACGCGCACTTATTTCTGCAGTGCTGGCTTTGGCTGAAGAGAAAGGGTGTCATTCCGTGCATTGTCTTTTCCTCCCGCCGGAGGAAGTCCCTCATCTCTATGAAAGAGGTTTTTTAGTAAGGCATAGCTTTCAATACCACTGGTTTAATAGAGAGTATCGGGACTTTTTCGATTTTTTGGACCATCTTAAGACAAAACGAAGAAAACAGATCGTACGGGAAAGAGAACAGTTAATGGCACGAGGGCTTGAGATCCGAGTGGTCACGGGTGAGGCTATTCGTCCTAGACATGCCGGCATCATGTACCGGTTCTATCTTTCGACGATAGATAAAATGGGCGGTTATCCCTATCTTACGTCTCGCTTTTTCGATACGGTAATAGCAACGATGAAAGATCGACTGGTCCTTATTTTGGCGTACGACCGGGGAACGGAAATAGCCGGCACAATCAATTATCGCAAAGGGGATCATCTTTACGGCCGCTATTGGGGCGCTGATGAATACGTGAGGCACTTACATTTCGAGCTTTGCTATTACCAGTCCATCGACTATGCCATACGCAATAAAATCACACTCTTTGAAGCCGGAGCTCAAGGCGAACAAAAGTTCCCGCGCGGCTTTCTCCCGGAACTTAACTACAGTGCGCATTGGATTGTTCATGCGCGCTTTCGAACTGCCATTGCCCAGTTCATCGACGAGGAAAAAGCTCTAATAGGCCGACTCATTGACGATAAGCTAGGTAGCTCTCCTTACCATCAACATATTCAGGGCTCAGGTCGTTTATCAACGGTTTGATCTGCGGTGCGCTCAATTTCTCCCTACATCTCACGCCAGCGTTTGCAATGCCTCCACGATGCGCTTGCGGTAGAAGGGCAATTGCCAACGCCGCCCGCCGACTTGACGCCATAAGAGCGCGGCTCGCACCCCCGCCAACAACGCCGTCCGCACCTTGTTGGCGACCTCCGGATCGCGTAGAAAACGCGCATCGCCGCGCACCTGGACTCGGAATTTAAGCGTGCTCAGCGTCTCTTGGTAACTGCTGGCGATCGCCGCCAGCGTGCTATCGTCGGTAAACCCCTCCGCAGGCATCTGTTGTTGCAGCGCGCGCAATCGGGTTCCGAGCAGATTTAACATACTCTTGTTATTGCGCAACACATTCTCCAGGTGCAACAACCCGATCACATAGGTGACTGCGTCGCCGTATTTGGGTCCGCGCCGCTTGCGATCGAAGATGTCCTTGAGTGCGTTGATGCCGAGGCTCAATCCAAAGCGGTAATCCTGCTCTCCGCCGAAGACCTCCTCTGTGCTCTGGGGGTCGAACTCGAACAAGCTCCGGACCAATGCCTTGAGGTTCTCGTTCGGAACGGCGCCGGTGTTCGCCAAGCGATCCACCAAGAGCGCGGCTTGGAACACAGCGGCAAGCGCCAGGGCCTGATCGCGCACTTGATTCTGCATAAGGAAATAGTTTCGGCGTTGTATGCAGCCTGAACGGTCAAAAAGGCGCGGTATTTTGGCTGAGAGGTTGTGATGAGGTTCCGAGCGCAGTAGATTTTTTCACAAGCTCTGAGCCGACACACTCGCCACACGGGCGAAACGGGGCCGTTTAAGATCCCAGACCACCCCCAGCCGCTCGAGCAGGCACAATGCGTAGTAGCAAGGATCGAACTGCCACCAGCGGAAACCGTGGCGCACCGAGAGCGGGTAGTGATGGTGGTTGTTGTGCCATCCGTCCCCCAGCGTCAGGATCGCTCCCAGGACGTTATTTCTTGAATTGTCCCCGGTCCGATACGGTTGCGTTCCCCACACGTGCACTAAGGAATTGATCGAAAAGGTGCCATGCCACAAGAACACGGTGGCGACGATGAAACCCCATAGAAAACCTTCCCATCCGAACCCGTAGAGGAGCGCGGCGATATAAAGATTTACCGGTAACCAGGTATTCTCGTTGAGCCACTTGAGCTCGGGCAGCACGGTAAAATCCTTGATCAGATCACTCCTTGTATGTTTGTACTTGCGGCAAAGGATCCATCCCATATGTGACCACCAGAACCCCTTACGCACCGGGGAATGGACGTCCTGCGGCTCATCGGAGTAGCGATGGTGATGGCGATGATGGCTGGCCCACCAGAGTGCCCCCTTTTGCAGCGAACATTCGCCGAGGAACGCCAGGAAAAAAGCGAATGGGCGGCTGGTCTTGTAAGAGCGATGAGAAAAATAGCGGTGAAAGCCGGCGCTCAATGCAAACATACGAATGTAATACGATGCGATGGCCAAGGCCACCCATTGCCATTGAAAATGGAGGGCGATGGTATACGCCGCCAACAGGTGCAGGACAATGAACAGGATCGTGTCTTGCCAGATTATTTTTTCGTCATCGCCGCTCGACGCGCCGGCCGCGGCTTGCTGCTGTGTCATTGCCTTCACTTCACGCCAATTATGGATCACGGGTCGATCTCCGTCCAACGGCCCGGCCGTGCTGCCCAACCCTTGAGCGCTGCCTTCATGCAGGTCGTTACGTTGATCGCCCACCCCACGCCGCTCGCCTCAAGACCCCGGGGGAGGCGAGGATCCATGCGAAAGGTATGCGCAGTATATTGAGTGGCGCGCTAAACCAAAAGACCGTCCGCGTACTTTCCGGCCGGCAGCGGTTTAGATCTATTCCCCGCGGTCTTGCCGCGGGGACCTTAGCGATGGGGTTTCTAAAGGGGAGAGGCGCAGCTCTCCCCTTTGGCGCCCCTGCTCAACGCCTGCGCGTGCATAGGCCATTGTTCCCGGCGTTAAACGCGCCGTAAGCTCACCGCCCGGTCCGAGCGTTGATGTTTAGGATTGAACAACGTATGGTAATGGGCGCTTTACGGGACCTATACTTGATGCGCCGTCACTCGGTGATTCATAGAGGAACGTCGATGCAGTTGCCAACATTGGTGCCAACCAATCGAACCATAAAAAATAGAATCTTATACGCCCTTGCGCTGTTTGTTGTTGCTGGGATCCTGGTCGGGACCGGATATACTCTCATTCAGATCAACGGGGACACTAAGAATGTCGAGATCTACGTACTCGTCGCGGTCGCGGCCATCCTGCTGATCCCCGGCCGCGTGCAGCAATTTTATTGGAAGGACTATTTCCAAGGCCAACGGCTGCAGCTCAAAGGGAAGCATTCCGAAGCATTGGCCCACTTCGAGCGATTTTTGGAAACGGTCAGAAAGCGGCCCAAGCTCAGGCATTTAATCTGGTTTAGCCAATGGTTCTACACTTCCAATGTGGAGGTCATGGCCTTGAATAACATGGGCGTATCGGCGATGTGGCTGCAAGATTCCGACAAGGCGGAATCGTTGCTAAAGGCCGCAACGCAGTTGGACCCCGAGTCCCCGCTCCCGTATTTCAATTTATCGGTCATGCACTATGCCCTGGGCGCCGATGCCGAGGGCGCGAAGAACCTCACCAAGGCCGAGACCTTGGGCTACAAAACCGCGAGCATTCGCGGGATCGCGAAGATCGCGCGCGAGTCTAGCGCCGGGGACAAGCCGGGCAAAGCGCCGAAGAAGCAAGCCGCGGGATCCTGATTGTCGCGCGCTGATCGTACCCACCATGCCGTGCTTGCTCTCGCAGCGGGACACCACCGAGATCATGGACGATCCCCGGTGCGATCGCGAGCGGCTCTACCGCACCTATCGGCAGTTTAGGGCGGTCAACGCCGCGCTATCCAGAATTCGTTCCGTATATAAGCGCTGGATCCGGCCGGCGATGCGTATCCACGAGCACAGCTACAGCTTACTCGATATCGGTTTCGGCGGCGGTGATATCGCCTGCGCCCTCCACTCCTGACCGGCGCCGACGGTCAATCACCCCCTGGCCCGTCCGGCCAAGCATTCTCCACTGCAAGCCCGCGTTGAATCTCCTATACTTAGAGGCGCTCTATGCACCGGAGATGCTGGGCGAACTCTCGAACGCGCCGGTCGAGGTCAAGGATACGCGATGAGACACGTTCTTTATAGTATGCTTTTACTCGTGAGTGCAGCCGTGCACGCCGATGTTCCGAGCTTCAACGACGTACAATCCGCATGGCGCCCCTCGGAAGCCTATCTCCTCGATAGACGTAAAAATCACCAGGAGCCTTTAGAGAATACGATAATAAGCTTGGCCGAAAAGGATGTGCCTCAAGGAAACAATAAGGGAGATAATGGAATGTGTAAGAACCGCAATATCTTCGAATTTCGCCCTGGCGTCATCGTGGATATGAGTACTCACCTAGCGTACCTCATGAACCCACAGGGAGGAATTGACGCACTTGACCTCTCGTCCGGAAATTTAGTATGGAACTCAGACAAGGCCGCGAAACCGTTGTTCCTCTGCGACAAGGTTTTGATTGCCCAAGCACGCAACCGAGGTCGAGTTAACATCCTACGTATCGTCGCGCTAAATACGCAAGATATTGGCAATCCTGTATTCGAAGCATCCTTCGAGCTACCTAACGAAGTGTCGGCATTGATAGACGACGGCTTGGGTACCTCATTCCGTGTGACTGCCCGCACGCACCAAGATGATCTCATACTTTCCTGGATGTTTTACAGACAGATTATCACTGGCGTTGCGCCTGACAAGGACACAACGGCGTTCGATTACGAAGCCGCTGGGGCCGTTCGGGTTGATTTTAAAACCGGGCACGTCGAATCGCTCCGGCCGGACGAGAAGCCGCCCCCCCTTGAACCTCGTCTGCCGGGCCAACTTGAGCGACTAATTGGGCAGGGTGGCGTTCCGACTCCTCTGTGCCGCACGGATAACCTCCTGACGGCCATCAAGCGCGGGGGAGACAGCGGTGAACCACGTGTCACGCTTAAGCGCTGGGATGCCAAGACCGGCGAACCCCTACCTGACATCCCTCTTTTTGGCCCCGGGTTCACTTTCAGGTATTTCTCTGCCGACTGCCGGCATGTCCTTGCAAGCAAGTTAATTGGGTCGCACAACGTAGACGAGGCTGAATATCTCTGGTCGATTTATTTCGTCGAGACCGGTACGGCTCTGGCGGAAATTAAAAATCTTATGCTGGCGGCGTGGTTCTTCATCGGGCGATCCACCCTCATCCACGAGTCGCGTCCGCGCGACCAATTTGTCGACGGCAAGCAGGTAGATGAGCCCTTAAAGCTCCGGGCGATAGATTTCCGGACGAGTCGCCAAGTCTGGGAGAGGCCTTTTCGCGATACGGCTTTTCGGGGGCCGTATCCACCGCAATTTCCTGGTGGTCCGGAAGTGCCCTAATTCGTCCGGTTTCTATGGCATCCTCAAGTCCTGGCGGGTGTAACGCGCAAGAAAAAGGCGGCGCATAATTCGCGCCGCCCCCCTAAGTGCCGATGATGCAGTATCAGTTCTGCCCTGGATTAACCACGAGAACCTCACAATTACCGACCGAGGTGTTGCCGCTTCCGTCCGTAGCCTCGACGGTCCACGAGATATGGTCATTCACCCCACCCGTATCATTGATGGTGATGGTGTCACCACTGAACGAAACCTGACAAGAGCCCTTTTTGTCAATGCGTTTCCCTTTTTTTGTAAACGTGAAACAATCGAAGGCGGTGATCTGTACAGTCGCAACCGAACAGTTGTCCTGCGCACCTGAGGTAAACGAGATAGGCGCATCCGGCGGTGTGATCGTGGCCGGCGCATTGCATTGAATCACCGGGGGTTCCAGGTCCTCAACGGTTACATTAGCCCCGCAGGAATCCGTCAGCCCACCGTCGTCCGTAACGTTTAGCGCAACACTGGTCACGCCCAAATTGTATGGGCCAGGTGGAACCTGGTTAAGCACTATCGGATCGTTATCAGGATCAAAAGACCCGTCATTAATATTGGCATTGGCTGTACAAATGCCGGGATCTGTCGGCACGGTGACATTCTTGCACATCGCCACCGGCGCCAGATTTTCCTCCGAGGCGTTCGCCAGGGTCCACGCGCTGCGACCCAGCGTCCCAGCCGCCAGCAGGTCATCGGGATTGTCATAGTCGAGGTCCCACACCGGGGCATGGGGAAGCCCGGTACCGAGCTCGGCCCAGTTCTCCAAGTCCAGGACCGATGCGAAGAAGACACCCGCATTGGTGCCGACCACGATGCGATCGGCGTTACCCTGGTCTATATAGGCGATCGTCCGGAAATTTCCCGCCTCATCCGCGGTGAGGTTACCCGTGACGTCATTCCATGTCGTTCCGGCGTCGGGCGTCTCGAACACCTGGTCGGTGTCGATGACAAAGAACCGGTTCGCATCGGCGGGATCCACGGCAACGTCAAGAACAGTCCCGCCCGGGAACCCAGTTGGGGTGGCGACGAGATTTCCACCGGCGGTGGTTCGAACAAACACCCTGCTCCCCGCACCGATGACGATGAGTTCCGTGTTGCTCGCGTGTCCGTATGCCATCGCGTTACTATTGGCACCCGGCCCGTTGATCTCGGCAATGTTGTCGCCCTGGTCCGGAGATTCGTAAACGGAATTGCTGCCCCCGATAATAAGGCGGGTCTGATCCGTCACGTTCAACTCGACGGGGGTCACAAACTGCGGAACGAGCGCGGCCCCACTGGTCACATTGAGACCGATCACCGTGTTGGCGCCGCAAACGTTAGCCGCGTTACACGTACGCCTCCTAAATCCCCCGAGATTCTGGGTGCTGAAGAATCGGGTGGACTGGCCGGCAACGCTAGTATCGTCAACCGCGACGTCGCCGCCATCCGCCGTGCGGATATCGGTCCATTGCGTGCTTCCGGTGGCATTCTGCTCGTGCGTCCCGGTATCCTGGGCACCGCCGATAAGGATGACAGAAGCACTGTCATAGGCAATATCGTGAAACTCTGTAGTCTGCACATTACCATTTATCGAGAACCAGTCGCCAGTGTTGTTAGCGGGGTTGGTCCGACGATAGATGCCGCCATCGTCCACCTCGATCATGTTCCCATTGGCATCGAGCACCATCTCGCGCGAGTCGGCGTGAGGAGCGCTGTTATTGGCCGTGCCCCCCCCGGGGATAGCCGCAATCGCATTCGAATGCGTCAAATGTTCCCACTGAGGCGATGGAACACCGCCCGTAGGGGCAACGCCTGCGTCGCCTCGAAAGAGACGGCCGGAAAAGTCGTTCGCACCGATGAAGTTCGGAAACGTATCGTCATTATTGCCCAGGATCCCGTCTGCCCCCGCATTTGTCGGTTGCCGGTCTCCACCGACATAAACCGCGTTGGCATCATTCGGATCGGCCAGGATCGAGAAGTGTGTTGCCCCCTGCGAACCTGGTTTCTCGCGCGGCTGGAGACCGACCGTGGGACCACCCTCGTTCGTCTGCGGGATGTCCATCGCCGTCCATGCCCCGCCTTGATTGGCTGAACGGAAAAAACCGGCCAACTGGCCAATGTTGACGATGCCGACGTAGACGGCATTGGTTCCCGCCCCCGCATTGTTGTGTACCGCAAATTCGATATTGTTGGTATTACCCCCGATCACGGCACCGATCGCGGCATCCGTGATATTCGTCCAGTTCAGGCCGCCATCGTCCGAACGGAAGATACCCGCTTGCAGCCCGGCATAAAAACGGTTCGCATTGCCTGGGTCACCTACCAGATCGAAGACGGAACCAGTTGGTAATCCATTGGTGCCTGAGATCAGGTCGAAGTTTGCTCCACCGTCAGTGCTGCGGTAGATGCCAGGGCCGATGCCGCCGCCTCGAGTACTGGCCGATACGACGATCGTATTCCCTCTGGGACCTACCCCGGTAATATTCCTCCCGGTAAGGTCAGCCTGGCCGATCGGCGTCCAATTCACGCCGTCGGTGGTTCTCAAAAGGCCACTGAGCGGTCCGCCAGCACTACCAAAGGAACTGAACAAGCCAATGCCCGCCACCAGCGTCTGATTCGTCGCGTCTGTAGGGTCCCTCTCCATCGCCCCGATGGACAGGCTAGTAAAGGCATCGGCGAGCGGTACCCACGTTGGGCTCGCGGCCGTCGCGTTAGTAGTCCTCCAGATACCGCCATTAGCTCCTCCGATCCAGAGCATGTTGGGATCGGTTGGGTGGGCGACAACCGCATGAATGGCGCCGACCACTTCATCGTTGGGAGTGACATTCTCGACTTGCCCGTTTCGGGTGGGCCCAGGGCCTTGAGCCGTCCACGCCCCACTGGTCGCGGGCAGAAGAGGTGCCAGCAGAAGAGCATCCGGGCTCCCCAAAGGTGCCAATAAAGAGTCCGCCTGACGTAGCCTATTTATTTCCAACTGACGTAGGCTTTGTTTCTTTGTTCTTTGTGCCTCCTGACGGAAAAGTTCGACAGGGGCGTCTTCCGGTTCCGCATACGAGAGGGCAAGAGGGTCGGATTGGCCGTCCGCAGCAAACCCTGGTGTCCCCTGTATCAGAAAAAATAGTGTTGAAATCGAGACAAATGTTAAACCCTGCATCTCAGTTCTCCCTATCGTTTTCATTAGTTGGCGGTGGGTTACAATGCCACCTTCTTTAGCCTGTCTACCGGTCATTCTCTGGCTTATATGGTTATTCCGTATCTATTATAGCAAAGCGGGTGCGGCAGTTTTGTGAAATGTTCACATTTTTGCTTGTGGTTCTCCCCCTCGCGCGCCGGTGGCGAGGGCGCGGGTCCCTATGGCGGAGTCAGCGTTCAGGCAGGGGCGTGAGGGAGACAGCGAATAAAACATAAAATTCTCATGCCCATCTTTCTTTCGCAGCGGGACACGCGGAGCACCGAGATCATGGACGATCCCCGGTGCGATCGCGAGCGGCTCTACCGCACTTATCGGCAGTTTAGGGCGGTCAACGCCGCCCTATCCAGAATTCGTTCCGTATATAAGCGCTGGATCCGGCCGGCGATGCGTATTCCCGAACGCAGCTACAGCTTGCTCGATATCGGTTTCGGCGGCGGTGATATCGCCCGCGCCTTCCACCGCTGGGCCTGTGCCGATGGCTTGCGGCTAAGGATCACGGGCATCGACATCGACGCGCGCGCGTACGGCTACGCGCAAACCCTCGCTTGGCCCGAGGGCGTCACATTTCGGGTGGCAGACGTGAGCGAGCTCCGCGCAGAGCGGGAACGGTATGATTTCGTGTTCTCGAATCACTTAGTACACCACCTCGATACCGCCGCGCTGCCGGCAATGCTCGCGAGCGCGGCCGCGCTTTGTGCCCGGGAAGTCTTGTTTGTTGACGTGCAACGCGGCGATCTGGCCTATCTCGGTTTCGCGCTCCTGAGCGCTATTGTTTTTCGCGATTCCTATATCCGGCACGACGGCTTGATCTCGATCAAGCGCAGCTACACGTATCAAGAGCTGGCCGCGATTGCTCCCCCGGGGTGGACCGTGGAACGCCTGTTTCCGTTCCGGTTGGTCTTGCGTTACGCGGCCGGCGGCGGAAGCTTGAGTCGGAGGCCTCAGAGCTTGTGAAAAAATCGTCGCGAGCGATGGGAGGTCGGGTTTCGCCGGAGCGCAGGAACCGGAGTGTATATTGAAATACATGAGGATTCCGAGCACCGCCGGAACGCGAGATCCCGAGCGCAGCAGATTTTTTCACAAGCTCTCATGGCCCGGGGGAAAGCGCATCCACCGAGTAGCCTTCGCCTTCCAGCATGTGGCGCAATTTGCGCAAGGCTTCTAATTGGATCTGGCGCACGCGCTCCCGGGTCACGCCAATCTCGCAACCTACCTGCTCCAAGGTGGCGATCTCCCTTCCCCCGAGGCCGAAGCGGCGCTCCACCACGGCGCGCTGCTTCTCATTGAGTTGCGAGAGCCACACCTCGAGATGCCGGTGCATATCGCTGTCTTGCAGCAACAAGGAGGGGTCGATGTTGTGCTCGTCCGGGATGGTCTCGATCAGCGTCCGCGAGGAATCGCGCTCCGCCGGTGCATCCGCCGAGCTGACGCGCTCGATTAAACCGGCCATCTCTTGCACGACCGCAATCGGCCGATCCAGGAGCTGTGCGACGTCTTCGACGGTCGGCTCGCGATCCAAGCTTTGGGCCAACTGCCGGACCGCGCGCATATACAGGTTGATTTCCTTGACCACGTGGATCGGGAGGCGGATGGTCCGGGTCTGATTCATCAAGGCGCGTTCTATGGTCTGCCGGATCCACCAGGTGGCATAGGTTGAGAAGCGGAACCCTTTTTCCGGATCGAACTTCTCTACCGCGCGCATTAAACCGAGAT
>JBOIDL010000034.1:0-24500 GCA_050740435.1 Gammaproteobacteria bacterium | reverse complement strand
CGCGCGGTACTTCGGCACGTCGGTCGAGCTGTGGATGAACCTCCAATCGCACTACGACGTCGAGCGGGCGCGCGCCGCGCTCCGGGGGCGGCTCGCTAAAGAGGTGCGGCCGCGAGCAGCCTAAGCGAGAGGAAACACGTTATATGACGGACCGCAATCGGGCGCCCGAGCAGCGGTACAAACCGCCCGCTGTCCGAGCGGTTACGGGTTTTACGGTGGGCGCTTTACGCTTCAGTCACAGGGGAGCAACCATGGCATTGACCAACGCCGAAAAGCAAGCGCGATACAGAGCGCGGAAGCGCGCTGAAGGCATGACGAAGCTCTCGGCCTACGCCGCACCGGAACAAGCGGCGCACATCCGTACATATCTTCGAGGCGAGCGCTTACCCGTAACGCGGAACGGTGCGGTGACATATCACGCGCCGGCACCCCAGCCGTCAGGCGCAAGCGGCGGAAGCTCGATCCCGTGCAGGAAAAGAACCGTCAGATATTCGAGGCGCGCCAGGCCGAGATCCGGCGGCGGTTGGCGGCCGGCAAGAAGCCGAGCGCGATCGCGGCTTGGCTGAACCGCCTGGGTTCGTCGGCACGGGCGCGACGCTCAATGGGTTCCTTAAGTAGGTTGTTCCAGGGGGTGTTTCAAGTACTTTTTTAACTTTTGAAAATGAGGAAGGGATGTAATGAATAATCTTAAGTTTTTGTTTTGGTCTTTGGTTGTCGCCTCACTACCGGTCCTTGCTACGCATGAGCGCGCTGAGATCCCCGTGTCCCCGCTAGATAACCCGCAGAACCACGCGGCGGAGGGGTTAAACCGCGCTGAAGCGAATCGCATCAAGGCGAATACCGCACGGAACGCGGCCCGGATGGAGCAGCATAAGCGTGCGATGGAGCGGTACAACCGTGAGGTTGAGCGGGTGAGGGAGCACAACCGCTCGCTGGGTATAACCCAACCCACCACCGACAAACAACCGAGCGACTAACCGAGAGGGGATAGACCGTATGAGTGCGATCACGAAACTAACATCCCTTTGCGCTGCGCCGTGTACGCACGCAAGTCCACCGACGACACGGCTAAGGCCGAGGACAACCGCTCCACCACACGCCAGGTCGAGCTCGCATCCACTTACGCCGCGGCGAAGGGCTGGACCGTAGACCCGGCGGCGGTCTTCGTTGACGATGGGGTTAGCGGCGCGGAGTTCAAGGACCGCCCCGGCTTGATGCGCTTACTAGCACACACACGCGACTTCGATGTGCTCGTTTTGCGCGACACTGACAGACTCGGGCGCGACGGGCCGAGGACAATGGTGCTGCTCGATGACTTAATCGCCAGCGGGAAGCGGATCTTTTACTACAGCAACGACGCAGAGGAACTTCTCGACTCACCGCAGGCGAAGATGATGGCGTCGCTGGTTTCATTCGTGGCGGAGATGGAGCGCGATAAAGCGAGCGCCGCGTGCGCGAGGTGATGCTACGCAAAGCGCAGCGGGGGCTGAATACGGGCGGCCGCGTGTACGGCTACGACAATGTCGAAGTGTACACCACCGCCGCTAACGGCGAGCGCACGCGCTCACACGTCGATTACCGTATCAACGACACCGAAGCCGAAGCGATCCGGGCGATCTTCCGCCGATACGGTGTGACCTGGTGCGGGGCGCTGATGGCTCGAAGAGCTATCGATTCGAGGGCTGCACGAAGCTCGGACCCTTGTTTGACGCTCGCTTTATGACTACGGCACCTTTGTGGGGACGCCAATCGTTCGGCAGTCAGTCCACCGCGATGATTTTACGGGCCGCGCGCTTACGGCGTGCTGCGGCGGGTATTATGGATCGCCAAGACGGTTTCTAGACGCGTTAAAATGGACGACAATCCTAATAACGCTGAGATCCAGCCGAGCGCAATGCCGAAGATGTTAGCGGCGATATCCAGGTAGCTAAAGGCGCGATACTCACCGGCTCCTTGACCGAGCTCCAGACTGATACCGAGCAGCGATAAGGCAAGCGCGAGGGCAGCCCAACGATTGCGCCGCGTGATCTGGACAAACCATAGCATCAGCAGGGCGTAAACCGCGCCGTGGACTAGTTTATCGAGCATCGCTGGAGCCTGCGCCGAAGGTAAAGGTACAAGTGAGAAGAAAATGGTGACACCGATGAGGAGAGCACCGGCGAGCTTCCACGTGCATCGAATAGTCATGGTATCTATTATTGCCTGAGCTGTTGAGGAGAGCGGCATGCATAGCGGCCTCCGTCGAGGAAGCCCGGAGTGTGGCGCGGAATGCCGCCTGTTGCGCATACCAATGATCGTCCGGGATCGCTCGAACTTGAAAGGCCGCAATCTATAATGATGAACATACGCAGGCAGCTTAGGCAATAGCAATGAAAATCCTAGTGACCGGCGCGGCTGGTTTTATCGGCGCGGCCCTCAGCGGGCGCCTGCTCGATCGAGGCGACCAAGTGCTTGGCGTCGATAATCTGAACGACTATTACGATGTCGGCCTCAAGGAGGCGCGTCTTAACCGGCTTGCCGTTCACGAGAATTTTCGTTTCATTAAGCTCGACATTGCCGATCGGCCGGGCATCGACGCGCTGTTTAATACGGAGCGGCCGGCGCGAGTTGCACATCTAGCGGCGCAAGCTGGGGTGCGCTACTCACTCACCCACCCCCACGCTTATGTCGATTCGAATCTCCTCGGTTTCGTAAATATCCTCGAGGGGTGCCGACATTACGGCGCCGAGCACCTCGTCTATGCCTCCTCAAGCTCGGTCTATGGAGCCAACACCCGGATGCCGTTCTCCGTTCACGATAATGTCGATCACCCGGTTTCATTGTATGCGGCGACAAAAAAAGCCAACGAGTTGATGGCGCATACCTATAGCCATCTATACGCCATGCCCGTGACGGGCTTGAGATTTTTCACCGTGTACGGCCCCTGGGGCAGACCCGACATGGCCTTGTTTCTTTTTACGCGTAATATCATCGAGGGACGGCCGATCGATGTCTTCAACCACGGCGAGCATCGGCGCGATTTCACGTATATCGATGATATCGTCGAAGGCGTCATTCGCGTTATAGATACGGTCGCGGCGCCCAGCCCGGAATGGTCCGGTCACGAGCCGGATCCCGGCTCCAGCCGCGCGCCCTATCGATTGTACAATATCGGGAACAATAAACCGGTACACTTAATGCGGTTCATCGAAGTGCTGGAGAAAACGCTAGGGAAAAAGGCGCAAATAAGCTTCCTGCCGATGCAGCCCGGCGACGTTCCCGATACCTATGCGGATATTACCGATCTCGAGCGGGATGTAGGTTACCGGCCGTCGACGCCGATCGATGTGGGGATCGCAAAGTTTGTAGGCTGGTATAAAGGCTATTTTGGAAACCATGAAACACGGTAGAAAAATTTCCGTTATCGGGCTCGGGTATGTCGGCTTGCCTGTCGCCGTGGAATTCGGCAAGCGGCAACGCGTGGTGGGCTTCGATATCAATCGAGTGCGCATTGCCGAGCTTAAACAACAAACCGACAGGACGCATGAGATCGAGCCGGCTGATCTGGCGGAAGCGGACGTCCTGTATACCTCGGATCCTCGTGATCTAAGGACCGCCGATTTTCATATCATCGCCGTGCCGACGCCGATCGATCGGGCGAAACGGCCTGATATCGGCGCCTTGATCGGCGCATCGGAGATCATCGGCTCGCAGTTGAAGCGCGGCGACATCGTGGTCTACGAATCCACCGTTTACCCCGGTGCGACGGAAGAAGAGTGTGTCCCTGTGCTAGAAAGAGAGTCCAAGCTAAAAAACGGGGCTGATTTTTTCGTGGGTTACTCGCCGGAGCGAATCAACCCCGGGGATAAGGAACACACGTTCAAGTCGATTACCAAGATCGTCTCGGGGCAGGATGCGAAAACATTGAGTACCGTCGCCGAAGTCTATAGCTCGGTGGTGGTCGCCGGCGTGCATCGAGCGCCGTCGATTAAAGTCGCGGAAGCCGCGAAGGTGATAGAAAACACACAACGCGATCTGAATATCTCGCTCATGAACGAGCTGGCGCTCATCTTCAACAAAATGGATATAGACACGCGCGATGTTCTGGCCGCCGCAGGCAGCAAATGGAACTTTTTGCGCTTTGACCCGGGCCTCGTCGGCGGGCACTGTATCGGCGTCGATCCGTATTATCTCACTCATCAAGCCCAAGTGCTCGGTTACATTCCTCAGGTCATCCTGGCCGGACGCAAAATCAACGATGACATGGGTGGTTATGTCGCCAACCAGATCATTAGGCAACTCATTCACCGCGGACACAGCGTCAAGGGAAGCACGGTCACGATCCTGGGTTTATCGTTCAAAGAGAACGTGCCCGATCTACGCAATACCCGCGTGATCGATATCGCCAATGAGCTGATGGATTATTCAGTCAAGGTACAAGTGCACGATCCTTTAGCCGACCCTGAAGAGGCAAAAAAGGAATATGGTATCGAATTGCTGAGCGAAGCGCGGCTCGAACCCGCGGAGGCGGTCGTGCTTGCCGTACCGCATCGCGAATATCTTGCGCAAGGGTGGCAGCGGATCATCCCGTTGCTGAGAGATGGCGCGGGCGCGGTCATCGACGTGAAAGCCGTCTTGCCGAGGAGTGAATGCCCGAAAAACATTACCTTGTGGCGCCTATGAGGAGATCGTCAGGATGAATGTGGTTATGGTCGGCAGCGGTTACGTGGGTTTGGTGTCAGGGGCGTGTCTAGCCGAATTTGGGGCGAACGTGACCTGTATCGATGTCGACGAGGATAAGATCTCATGTTTGCGGCGGGGCGAGATCCCCATTTATGAACCTGGTCTCAAAGAGCTCGTGGAGAAAAATGTCGCACAGCAGCGGCTGCGGTTTACGGCAAAGTTCGTGGAGCCGATTGGCAATGGCGATCTGGTATTTATCGCGGTGGGGACACCATCGCGGCATGGGGATGGTTTCGCGGATTTAAGCTACGTCTACGAGGCGGCAAGAACGATCGCGCGACATTTGAAGGGCTACACGGTAGTCGTGGATAAATCCACGGTCCCGGTCGGCACGGCGCGCAACGTCGCGCGCATTATTCGAGAAGAGAACCCGGCCGCTGATTTCGATGTTGCGTCAAACCCGGAATTTTTAAGAGAGGGCGCGGCAATCTCGGATTTCATGCGTCCCGACCGTGTTGTCATCGGCGTGGAAAGCGCGCGCGGAGAAGCGTTGCTGCGCGAGCTTTATCGTCCGTTGAACTTGATCGAAACCCCGATCGTTAAGACCGATTTAGAAAGCGCCGAGTTGATCAAATACGCCTCGAACGCCTTTCTCGCGACCAAGATCAGCTTTATCAATGAAATGTCGATGCTATGCGAAGCCGTCGGCGCCGATGTCCACGCCGTGGCCAAGGGGATGGGGCTCGATAATCGGATCGGGCGCAAATTCTTGCACCCCGGCCCAGGTTATGGCGGTTCTTGTTTCCCAAAGGATACGCAAGCCTTGGTCAGGATCGCCCAAGAGCAAGGCGTATCGAGCCGCATTGTGGAGGCGGTCATCGAGGTCAACTCCGCACAGAAGGCGCGCATGATCAAGAAGATCCGCGATGCGCTGGGCGGCAGCGAGGCGGGCAAGACCATCGCAGCTCTCGGGCTGACCTTTAAGCCGGAGACCGACGACATGCGAGATGCTCCCGCCTTATCCATTTTACCCGCACTCGTCGAGAAAGGGGCCATGGTGCGCGCGCACGATCCGCACGGAACGGCGGAGGCGAGAAAACTCTTGCCCGATTCCATTACCTACTGCGGCAGCGTGTATGAGACCTTTGAGCAAGCCGATGCGGTCGTGCTGCTGACGGAATGGAACGCCTACCGCGGGCTGGATCTAGAGGACGTTTTGGCGCGGATGAAAGGAAGGGTTTTTTGCGATCTGCGCAATGTATATGAGCCCGAGCGGATGACGGCCATAGGATTTGATTATGTTTGCGTCGGCCGCACTGCACGGGCGTCGTCATCCATTACCGAAGTCGTCCTCTGAACCCCGGTTGGTGACGAGCACGGACCTGAGGCCTCGTCCTGACGGCCGAACTACCAGTTCTTGTAAGGGTGAGACACCAAGCACACGTTATAATACCGCGGGTCGTGGGAAACCTCGGCGCCGGCCCAATCGGGCAGACGGAAAGGTTCTTCGGCAGCTTCCAACTCGATTTCCGCGACCACGAGGCCCGCGTTGTCTCCCTCGAAGACATCGATTTCCCACAGGTGACCGGCATACTCGATTTTATAACGTGTCTTTTCGATCAGCGGTTTGAGGGACAGGAAGTCTAAGATGTATTCCGCGTCGCTCAAGGGGATCGCATACTCGAATTCCGCGCGCGACACACCCAGTGTCGCGCTCTTGATGTTCAGGGCGGCCTGGTCCCCCGCGACGCGCACGCGTATCGAACCAGGCCCGTTCTTGTTTAAGTAACCTTGACGCATGCGCGCGGGTGCGGCGGCGTGCTGCCGCCAAGCGTCGTTTTTAACCAAGAATTTACGTTCTATTTCGCGCGCCAAAGCCTGGGCCCCCGCAGCGACAATGTATACTAATTCTCTCTGGCCCCAAAGATAACAACCTATTAAGGGCGCCTCTATAGCGCTCTTTCGTCCGAGGGCAGCTTCGATCCCCGTGCTATGCTGAACCGGCGACTACTGACGATGCCCTTTCTCAGTGCCGCGAGCGCCGATTACTGAACCTTGTGCCGTGCCTGGGCTTGCTCGGATGATGCTGCCCTTGATGGTAGCCGTCGTGAAAACCTTCAGAGTAGCCGGGGTTATACGGCGGTTGATATCCACCGTAGGGAGAAGGGGAATAATAGGGCGGTTGGGAATACCCCTGGTAGGCGCCACCCTGGACGCAGCGGCCATAAAATCCTCCGTACGGCTGGTTGCAAGCATCTTGGTTAGGCGATGAGAAATAGCGATAGACGCCATTGCCCCCGCCATAGATTTGGTGCTGGTACCCTGATCGGTGCTATATCCGTATACCGAAATAGCGCTTCGATCGCCGGCGATGGCTGCCATGGAAACGGAAGCCAAGGCGCAGAGAACGATGTACTTGACGCGTGTGTTTCGCTTATCGCTTTGCATGCTGCGGATCTCTGTTTGTCGCTCATTCGACCCTATCGCGTGGGTGAAGTTGCTTGGTACTTGGACTCTTTTCGGGCCAGGTCCAGCGCTGAATGACCTTGGGAAACCAGACACACTAAGGCTCGCGGACGACGCGCAACCCGACGTCATCGTAGCGGCCGCCGGCATTGAGCCGAAAGCGCTTGGTCGAGCGCAGGGATTTCGCCGGTGTGCTGTAGGCGCCACCGCGGGCCACTCGCATTCTACACTTGGGCGTCTCCCAGGCGCTCCCATCGGAGGGAGCGCCCGTGTACGACGGATGATAGCAATCCTGTACCCATTCCAATACGTTCCCGGCGGTATCATGCAGACCGAACGGATTGGCCTTAAAGCTGCCGACGGGCGCCGGTCGTTGAGTAGTGAAATCGCTACCACACCCATGGCAGTGCGCCTTACCTTTTTCGATCTGGTAACCCCACCAGTAGGGCGTCTGCGTACCGGCCGCCGCGGCATATTCCCATTCCGCTTCCGTGGGGAGCCGGTAACGATGTCCGGTCGCCTGCGCCAACCAGCGCGTGTAGGCCATGGCATCATTCCAAGTAACGAGGACCACCGGCGTTCGATCGACGTTTCGTGCGGAACGTTTGTCTAACGATCGCCGTGTCGCCCGTGCGAACGCAGCATACTCGGCACGGGTGACTTCGTGACGACTCATCGCGAAGCGTTTCACGGCGACTTGATGCCGGGGGCCTTCGTCGGCGGCCGCCGCAAGCTTAGTGCTTCCCATCGGGAAGGAACCCTCCGGGATCCATACCATCTCGAGTCCCTGGCCGCGGCCGCCCAGCGAGTCGCGAAAAACCTCGGGTGCACGTAGCGGTACCGTCGCGCTTGATTTGCTTGACTCGGCGGCCGGGGGATCCGTTTCAGTATCCCGGTCCGAACCCGTTTGGGGCCGATCGATTTCCGGCGTCGGTAAGCCGGGCGCTAACCCCTCACCGGCGGCCGGATCATTCATAGGCACCGGATCGGGGGGCGCCGCGTCGGGGAGAAAGAGGTCTTGCGTATACTTGAAGAATAGGACCGCGATCAAGCCCAACACCGCTGCGATGCCGGCTGTGACGAATACCGGCCGGGCCCGCCGCGGTTCCGGCGCGGCCACTTCCGGTACCTCGTCTACCGCCGGTGGCGCAGGGCGCACGACGGCTTCGGTTTGAATCGAGGGGGCGGGCTCGCTTTTTACCGGCTCCGCACGTTCGAGAACGTTGATGGCGAGCACGGTAGTGTTGTCTTGGTGCTTTGCCTTGGCGTTTTCCGCGGCTTTGAGCAGTCCATCGACTAGGCCATTTGCCGTGCTTGCGTCGGCGCTGAGAGCTGCGATCTGATCCTCGGCTAGGGTATCGAGACCGTCGGTAGCCAGGATCACCTTGTCCCCCGGCAGGAGCTCCAGCGGCTCGCCGGGGCAGTCGATCTCAAAAATATCCTCGCCGGTCAACGCGCTTAAGAGCATGTTTCTAGTGCTCCCCGGTTCGGGTTCCACGGGTTGGCCCAAAGCCGCCATGCGATCCAGAAAACCGCCGTAGCTATGATCGGCATTGGCTTTTTTTAGCTGGTGATTGCGCAATAGGTAAATGTGGCTATCGCCGACACTCACGTAATAGAGATGAGAACCTGATAATACGACGCTTACCAAGGTGCATCCCATGCCTTGCAGGGCGCTCATTTCCTTAGCGGTGTCACCAATGACTTTGTTGGCGTGTGCTATCCCTTCGTGGAGTAAGGCCGGAATATCGCCTTCGGCGTAGTGGGTGGTCACGTGCCGATTGAAGGTCTGTACCGCGAGATTACTGGCAAGATGACCAGCCGCATGGCCGCCCATGCCGTCGGCCACGATCAGGACGGCGTCGGTGCCGGTATCCGATTTCTCGCTGAGATACGTGATTAGAAACGCATCTTCCTGAGAATTGCGGCGGCCGGTGATCTGTGATCCGGCAAGCTCGAACCGTACTGACATCGTGGGTAATCGACCGGGCTTTAGACTTTTGTTATAAAGCGTTGGCGGGGGGTTATTTTAACTAGGTTAGTTTATCAAACTAAATAAAGCTATCGGGAACCGGCGTGTTGCTTGACTGATGACACGGGATTATATGCGCGAAACATGCCTATCTGAATCCGCTGATCGGCGTGGCCTCATGGTGGTGAGCCAAATTATGCAAGCCCTTGAGCGCTTGGATCCAGCCATCGGGCAATGCATGCTGCGCGACCAGCGTCCGCTGCGGCGCCGCTTGAAGAGCATGCGTGCCGCACAAGCGGCCGGCGGAGCGGATCCGAACGCGCTCGGCGCACTCGAACGGCAGATTCAGGCATCGATCGATACCGCCCGGCGGCGATCCGAAGCCTGCCCGCGCGTGGAATTCGCGGAGTCCTTGCCGATCTACGCGCACGCCGAAGATATCGCCAGTGCGCTGGCGTCGCGCCAAGTTATCGTCCTGTGCGGCGAGACAGGCTCGGGAAAATCGACCCAATTACCGAAGTTATGCCTGTCCTTGGGCCGGGGTATACGCGCCATGATCGGCCACACCCAACCGCGCCGAATCGCCGCCCGGACCATCGCCTCCCGAATTGCTCAGGAGCTTCGTATCGGGGTCGGGCAAGCCGTCGGATTCAAGGTGCGTTTCCGCGACCGCGTCGGACCCGCGACCTATATCAAGCTCATGACCGACGGGATCCTACTCGCGGAAATCGAAAGCGATCGCCGGCTTGAAGCCTATGACACGCTCATCATCGACGAAGCCCACGAACGTACGCTCAATATCGATTTCTTGCTGGGTTATCTAAAAGATCTGCTACCCAAACGCCCCGATCTCAAAGTGATCGTGACTTCGGCGACCATCGATCCCGAGCGCTTCGCGCGGCATTTCAACGATGCGCCGATCATTGAAGTTTCCGGGCGCGGCTATCCGGTGGAACTTCGCTACCGGCCGCTGCAAGCGGACAAGGAAGGCGCGCAGGATCGCGATCTGGGGCAAGCTATCGTGGCCGCGGTCGATGAGCTGTCGCGCGAGCCGCCGGGAGACATCTTGATTTTTCTTCCCGGGGAAAAGGAGATCCGGGAAACGGCGGAGAGTTTGCGCCATCTGCGCATGACCGAAATCCTGGCGCTTTATTCGCGCTTGAGCGCCGCCGAGCAAGACCGGGTGTTCACGGGCCACCCCGGCCGCCGTATCGTCTTGGCCACCAATGTGGCGGAGACTTCCGTCACGGTACCGGGTGTCCGCTACGTAATCGATACCGGGCTCGCGCGCATCAACCGCTTTAACCCCAACACCAAGGTTCAGCGCTTGCTGACGGAGAGGATTTCGCAAGCCTCGGCGGAACAGCGCAAGGGGCGTTGCGGACGCTTGAGCGCGGGGATCTGTATTCGCCTATACGCACGTGAAGACTACGAGGCGCGGCCGGAATACACCGATCCGGAGATTTTGCGTAGCAACATGGCGGCGGTGATTCTCAAGCTGCGCGCCTTGGGAATGGAGGAGCTTGAGCGCTTCCCGTTGCTCGATGCCCCGGACAGCCGCGCGATCAAGGCAGGTTACAAACTGCTGGAAGAACTCGGTGCGACCGATGCCGCCAAGAGGCTTACCGCGTTGGGGCGGCAGCTTGCGCGGTTTCCGGTTGACCCGCGTATCGGGCGGATCATCCTGAGTGCGCATGAATATCACTGCCTAGCGGAATTGTTGATCATTGCAGCCGCATTAAGTATCCAAGAT
This sequence comes from Gammaproteobacteria bacterium, assembly GCA_050740435.1. Classification (GTDB taxonomy): domain Bacteria; phylum Pseudomonadota; class Gammaproteobacteria; order JACCXJ01; family JACCXJ01; genus USCg-Taylor. The sequence goes on along the minus strand of JBOIDL010000034.1, from coordinate 13,647 downwards.
CCGCGCGAGCGGCCGTTCGATGCTCGCGATGAGGCCGACCTGGCGCAACGGCTGTTTGCAGACCCGCGCTCGGACTTTCTTTGGTTCCTGCGCTTCTGGCAATTCTATAATGAGCAAGCGCGCCACCTCTCTAAAAACAAGCTGCGGCAATTGTGCAAGAACCATTTCGTCTCACCGGTTCGCATGCTGGAGTGGATCGAAGTCGAAGGCCAACTGCGGGCATTGGCGCACGATCTCGGTCTCGTGACGAACGCGGCGCCGGCCGAGTACGATGCGATGCATAAGGCCTTGCTCACGGGTTTTTTGGATCAGGTAGGGTTCAAATACGAGAAAAACCAATACCTCGGCGTGCGCGGCGCGAAATTTCACGTGTTCCCGGGTTCGTCATTATTCAAGAAATCGGGCGCCTGGATTGTCGCCGCGGAGCTCGTACACACCTCGCGCCTATATGGCCGGACCGCCGGTGCGGTGGAGCCCGAATGGATCGAGCACGCCGCGCGCCATTTGGTGCGCCGCGGTTATTCGGAACCGCACTGGGAGCGCAAGACGGGGCGCTGTAGCGCCTATGAGAGAGTCACGCTGTACGGCTTGACGTTGATCGCGAACCGCAAGGTCGACTACGCCGCGATCGATCCGGTCGAGTCACGGCGGTTGTTCATTCAAGCGGCCTTGGTCGAGGCACAGTATGAGACGGCGGCGCCTTTTCTTACCCATAACCGGCAATTGGTCGCGGACATCGAGGAACTCCAGCAGCGCGCACGGCGGCTCGATCTCCTGACGGACGAGCAAGCGCGTTACGATTTTTTCGATCAGAGGATCCCGCCGGACGTCTGTAGCGTCGCGAGCTTCGAACGTTGGCGCGCCGAGATAGAGCGGGAAAACCCGAGCCATCTTTTTTTCAACACCGACATGCTCATGCGTAGCAGCGTGGAAACCGAAGAGAACTATCCGTCGCGGCTGGTGGTCGATGGTACCGAACTGGCCTTAAGCTATCGATTCGAACCGGGGCATGACGCCGACGGGCTGAGCGTCACGCTCCCGGTCATACTGTTGAATCAAGTCCAAGAATCATTTTTTGATTGGCTGGTTCCGGGTTGGTTGCCGGAGAAAATCGCGGCGCTCATTCGCCTGTTGCCTAAAGCGCTCCGCAAGGATTTCATACCGATCGAACACTATGCCACCGTGTGCGCCAGGGCGTTGCGGCCGAATAGCGGCTCGTTAATAGACTCCCTGGCGGCGGAGCTTAAGCGTCTGACAGGCGTTCTCATCCCTCATGACGCATGGGACGTTAACCGGCTGCCGGATCACCTGCGGATGAATTTTCGCGTGGTCGATGGCGAGGGGCGGGTACTCGGGGAAGGCCGCCGGCTCGGTCCGCTGCAACGCCAGCTCGGCGATCGTGCGCGCACGTCGTTTTGCGCCAATTGGACGCTCGAACGCGAGCGCATCACCCGCTGGGATTTCGGCGAGCTTCCGCGGCAGGTGCAAACCAGCTCCAGCGGTGTCTCGCTGCGCGGGTTCCCGGGTTTGGTGGATTGCCAAGACGCGGTGGCGATCCGGGTGTTCGACTCGGAGGAGCGCGCCGAGCGCGAGCATAGATCCGGCTTGCGGCGCTTATTCGCCCTGGAATTACCCCAGCAAATCAAATATCTGAAGAAAACGACCCCACGGATCGAGAAAGCGGTCTTGTTGCACCGGCCGCTCGGGAGTCGGGACGCATTTCTCCGGGATCTCATCGATGCCGCCATCGATCGCGCCTTTCTAGGTTCGGCTGCCGAGATCCGGGCGGAAGACGAATTCCGCAAGCGATTGGCACAGGGGAGCGGGGAGTTAATTCAAACCTTTGATGGCCTTGTCGATCTCGTGCTCGCCGTCTTGGTGGAGTGGCAGGCCGTTCAGAAGAAACTCGCCGGCGCGCATCCGAGCGCGCAAAAGGACGTGCGCGAGCAACTGAGTTATCTCGTCCGCCCCGGTTTTGTTTCCGCCACGCCCGCCGAATGGCTGCCCGAGCTACCGCGTTTTCTCAAGGCCGCCGGTCTTCGGTTGGAGAGGTTCCAACGCGATCCCTTAAAACATAGCCAACGCGCCGCCTCGATCACCATTCCCTGGAATCGATGCTTGGAACGGCTACGGGCTAAGGATAGCGCGCCGGAATTCATCCGCTACCGCTGGCTGGTTGAAGAATACCGGGTCTCGCTCTTCGCCCAGGACCTCGGCACCTCCTGTCCGGTCTCCGAAACTCGGCTGAACGCACAATGGAACCGGGTCCAGGCGAGTTTGCCTGCCGCGGGACGGGTCGCCTAAGGATGGCGGGGGAAAATATCGTCTTCTCGCTCTTCCTCGTTTTCACGGGTGCGGCGTTTCTAGCCACGCTCGCTCTTTACGCCCGTCAGGCGATGCTGGTCGCGTATATCGTGCTCGGTGTAGTGCTTGGCCCGTGGGGTATCGGGCTGGTCTCGGATACCGCGTGGATCGAGGACGTCGCGGCGATCGGGATCATGTTCTTGTTGTATCTCATCGGCCTCAACCTTCCCCCGCAACAACTGTGGCGTCTACTCGGTGAGGCCTTGTGGGTGACCTTGTTAAGCTCGGTGGTATTCGCTCTGCTAGGAGGCGCTTTGGGGCTCCTCTTCGGATGGTCTCCCGCGGATGCCGCTTTTCTTGGCTGCGGGCTCATGTTTTCCAGCACCATCATCAGCGTTAAGCTGCTCCCGACGACGGCGCTCCACCATCGGCACACCGGACAGGTCATCATCAGCGTGTTATTGCTCCAAGACCTGATGGCCATCGTGATACTGCTCCTTTTGCAGGGATATGGTAAAGGTGGACAGCTTGGCGTTGACATCGTGATGCAGCTTTCAGCCTTTCCGCTGCTGGTGCTGATCGCCTATGTGCTCGATCGCCTAGTCATGGAAAGGCTCATCACGCGCTTCGATCAGATCCATGAATACATTTTTTTGCTTGCGATCGGCTGGTGTCTCGGCATCGCGGAGCTCGCTCGTGTTCTAGGATTGTCCCATGAAATCGGGGCCTTCGTCGCTGGCGTCACCCTGGCCACCAGCCCGATCGCTGCCTACATCGCCGAGAGCTTGAAACCCGTGCGCGACTTTTTCCTGATCCTGTTCTTCTTTTCCTTGGGCGCCGCCTTCGATCTGGGCGCGCTGGGTCACCTCCTGGTTCCGGCGCTAGTGATTGCCGGCGCCATACTGGTCGTAAAGCCATGGGTGTTTCGAGAGCTGTTAAAACGGGCCGGAGAAGAACCCGATATTTCACAAGAAATCGGGGTACGGCTCGGCCAGAACAGCGAATTCGCCCTCCTCATCGCGGTGCTGGCGGCGGAATCGAAGTTCGTCGGCGACGATATTTCATATCTGGTGCAGATCACGACCTTAATAACGTTTATCATCTCCTCGTATGTGATCGTGCTGCGGTATCCCACCCCTATCGCGGTCTCGGATCGGCTACGACGCGACTAGCCCGCGTTCCTTACTGGAGCGCAGCGATGGAGGCAGACCGAGCCGAAGCGGTTGTTAGCCACTTTGTACGTGAAAAATAGCCACTGGGACAGTCTCTTGCAATGCAAGAGAGTCTAAAGGGAGGGGGTTATTTCTAACACAGGATGAGTCTAGAGTAGGGCGGCTGTTCATGGTGGAAGGAGGATGAAGACCAGCATGAACGATCTGCTTTGGCGCTACCTGCAGAGGATCACGGACTATTCCCGCCAACAGCTCACCCGGCTCATTGGTGACTACCGGAAAAAGGGACGGCTGGGGCGAAGACAACGTCCCCGGTCGCGTTTCCCACGGCGCTATACCGAGGTGGATATTCGGCTTTTGGCCCACACCGATGAGGTCCACGCCGGCTCCGGCCAGCCTCGCGCCTCACGCGCGCACTGCGCCTGGTACAGCTGCCACTCGGCGGGCGCTTTCTACAGGCGCTGGTGCCGCGCGGCGCTGGGCTCGCTGTCCCAGCGGCGGCCGAGCGACGCGAAGTCGCCCAGCTCGCGGCTGTACACCAGCTTGCCCTGAAGCTCGGTCGCGGTGCGGGCGAAGCCGAACGGCTGGCGGCACTCCTCATTGAACTCGGCCGGGGTGTAGACGTTGACGTCAATGGGGATCAGCAGGGGCGCCAGGAGGAACTCGACGCGCTCGTCCCGCTTGCGCTTGGCCTCGGTGGACGCCGACATTGCCGGGCAGCGCGAGAGGCGCGACCGGCAGCTGCCCGAGGTTGGGGTCGGGCGCGAACGTCGTCGACGCGGCGGGCGGCGATCCATCGGCGGTCGCGAAGCCCATGTGCACCTTGAGCCGCTGCGCGGCCCCGGCGCTCTGGTAGTCGACGTAGGTCTTGTCGACGCTGAACAGCAGGAACGCCGAGACGGCGCTGACCTTCAGCTGCTGATTCGACGCGATGTATGGGAAGTGCTCCTCGCCGAGCGCGAGCTCCAGACGCTGGCCGGATCCCGTGGGCGCCCACAGGCGCGACCAGGCGTTGGCAAACTCGCTCCGCGCGCTGAGGAGCCGCGTCCCGCTGCGCGGCAGCGCTGAAACCACCGCCTGCCAGGCCGCGATGCGCAGCGCCTGTCCGCCATCACGCGCGGTATAGCGCAGGTGCATGACGACGTCGCTCAGCGTCGAGACGTCGAAGCGGTTGCAGTCTTTCGGGAGATCGAGCCGCCAGTGACTGATCGCACCCAGGCCCTCGAACGGCAGGTACCGCTCGTCATGAAAGTTGACTTCGAACAGGCCGCCGTCCTCGCGCCCGGTACTCAGCGCCACCGACTGGACGGCACCGGTACCCCGCGAGAAACGGGTGTCGGACTCGAGTGGAACCCCGTCGGCGTCCACGGCCGGCAGGTACTGGTTGCCCGGGACCGCCAAGCGCCGCGTCGCGTGGGTCACCAGCGTCAGGGTCGCGTTGATGCCGGTGTACGGAGCGGTCACGCACGGCAGCGTGACGCTCACCGACTTGAGGCGGCGCAGGTAGTGCCCCGGCTGATCGAGATCGAACAGCGACTCGGGGAGGTTGATGAAGCACTCGCCGGCCTGGCGCAGCTTGATCAGCGCCGCCGGATCGAGCTGTATCAGCGAGACGTGCTTGGTCAGCTCGAGCTCGCGGCGGTTGCGGTTCAGGTGCTCGGCCTGCAGGCGGCGCAGGTCGAGCAGCAGCTTGTCGCCGGCGTGCAGGCCCTTGTACAGGTTGTCCCAATAGCCGAACTGGATGAACCGCGGATCCGTGGTGCCGAGCTCGAACGCGTAGGACTTGCTGGCGCGCTTGGCCAAGTCGTAGGCGAGCTGGTAGGCCTGGAAGTACGTCGTCGACAGCTGCGACAGGATCCAGTCGTAGAGCTCGCGGTTAGTGAACTTCAATTCGAGCAGCTCCGAGGTGGTCTTGGCGTCGTCGATCTGCAGCAGGTGGGCATCGAGCTCCTGCTGGTAGAGAGCGATCCGGATGTCGGCGGCGATCAGCTGACGATCGAGCTGCTGGATCTCCTTCTCGGCCGTCCTCCGCTGGAGGTCCCAGTCGTCGCTGCGGCGTTGGTAGCTAGCCACGGTGTTAGCCAGACCGGCGCCCTGGTTGAGGATGGCGCCGACACCGCGCAGCGCGTTTGCTGCCGACGATGCGGCGCTACCGACCGATTGCCCGCCCAACGTCAGCGTGGACCGTCGGCGTCCCGCCGAAACCAGCGGCGCCGGCCGTGGCGGTGGGCAAGATGTGCGCGGCAGACGCGAACAGATCCACGATCTGCGCGGCGACCTCGGTCGCGATCGCGCTACCGCTCAGGGTCAGCCCGACGGTCTCGGCCTGGTTCACGAACTCGCGGCTCGCGTAGTAGTCGCGACGGAGGACCGCCATCTCCTGGCTGGTCTCGAGTGTCGTGCGGTTGGCCTGGGCCTCGTCGAGCTGACTGGTCTTGACCGCGCGGACCGCCTCGAGCAGCGCGACCTCCTGGGTCGCCCGGACGCGCGACAGCTCCTCGGCATCCCGGCGCTCGAGCGCGGACAGGATCGAGGAACCCAGGCTGCGCACGTCCTGGCACAGGTCGTGCCCGCGTTGCCAGACCGTGGTGAAGCGGTAGCACGGCTGCGCGACGTCGATGTCGGCCAGCGCGGTCGCCAGGTCGACGCCTGCCGCGGTGGCGCGCACCAGGAGTCCCGGATCGATCGGCGGCTCGTACAGGGCGAGCGGACGCGCCACGCCCTCGAGGTTGAGGCAGTGGCGGATCTTGAAGAGTCTGTCGGCTACGGTGTCCCAATAGCCGAGCAGCTTCTCGTTGGGCGGGATGCAGAAGTAGAACGTATGGAGCTGCGGCAGCGGCGTGTTGCTGGGTGAGCCCATCGGGGGCGGAATCGAGATCACGTTCTCGATGTCGACCAGTGCGTTGGAGAAGTCGTCGAGATGTGGGGCGAGCTCGTTGTAGGTCTTGGCCTGGCGCGGCTGCAGGGCCCGCAGGTCCTGCGGCCGCGGCCCGAGCAGCTCGCTCGCCATCAGGTAGAGCTGGGTGGCCTCGTTGATCGACTCGATGGTGTCACCACGGAATAGTTGGTCTCCCCACGCGATCAGCGTTGCGATGTACTGCATCACGACTGCCTTCTGGTACGCGACGGGGCGCGACGCCGCGATGAGGTGAGGATCGAACGGATCGTTGCGCCACTCGGCGATCTTGCGCTCCAGCTCGGCGTCGCCCTGGCTGACCAGCTGGAGCAGGCGCTCGATCTGCTGCCGCGCGTAGTCGTCCGACGTCAGGTCGTGGAACACGCGTGGAATCCAGTAGCGCTGTGGCGCGCTTCCCCCGCTGGTCACCGTCGGGTTGAAGATGTAGTGCAACCAGCGCAGCGCGTCGTGGAACCGCTGGTTGTCGGCGAGGCGCTTGGCGATCAGGAGCGGAACATGGAAGAACAGCTCCCAGTTGTAGTTGGCGTACGCGCCGTCGTGGGAGTAGTCGATGTCCTCGATCGGATAGGGGGCGTCGGGCGCGACGCGCGGCCGGACCGCGGTGGTCGGCTTGTACTCGGTCACGAAGTTGAAGGCGGGCGTGCCGCGCCTTGCGCGCCTCGGCGGCGGTCACGCTGGTCGTGATGAAGGTCAAGCTCGTGACGACGTCGGTGCCGAGCTTGCGCGGCCAGGCCAGGAGGTCGCGGATGCGGGCTGCAGTGGCGTTGGCGACGAGCGATGCGCCCGTGGTCCATCCGAAGCGGCTGGCGAGCGCGATCACGTCATCGCTCGACCAGCCGCCGAGCGCAGCCAGGGCCGCCGCCACCACGTCGCGGGCACCGGCTTGCTGCAACACGACGTCGAACAACCGAGACTCGTTAGCGGCCACCAGCGTCTGCTGAACGACCACGTTATTGCGCAGGATGTCGAGCTTCGAGAGCGCCACGGCCGACGATGCGCTCGCGGGCAGCGTGTGCAGCTCGAGCCAACCGACCTGTCCGGCCCGCTCCAGCAGCCAGGCGGCGTCGCGGGTACCGACGCGCCAGCGCGCCAGCACGGTGCGCAGCTTGTCGAGCACGACGAAGGCATCGAAGATGCCACCGAAGCTCGCGCGGTCGGACGGTGTCACGAACGAGCCATCGTCCAAGCGCTGGGTGAGCCGCGGATCGGTGAACAGCGCTGCGATCGTGGAGGTTCCACCGGGCAGCGTGGCCTGCATCGCCCGCTGAGTCAGCGCCGGTCGAGCGGCAAGAGATCGCTGATTCGCCGCAGGACGAAGTCGTCACCGCCGCTGCCGAGGCGCACCACGCCCTTACGTAGATCCTCGAGCCAGCCGGCGATCGTTGAGTCGGCGAGCGCGATCCCGGAGTCCAGGGTGAAGCCGTGACGCAGGAGGTAGTGCAGCTCTGGCAGCGTGAAGCCGGAGTCTCGGGCGTGATCGAGCGCGGCGAGGAACTCGAGGGTCTTCGCGGGGCTCGAGAATGGGTTCACCCCGGTGACCGCGATCGCGATCACGAGCTCGGCCACGCTGAGGTGGAGCGCGCCGGCGAGAATGGCATATCGGAACAGGACGCTCAGGTTCGTGAGGTTGAGCGCGGTGGTCGCGGCGCCCAGACCTGCGGCGGCGCGGATGCGCTGGATGTCATTGCCCGAGAGATTGAGCGCGGCCGAGATGCCGGCGACCGCCTCGGCGCTGCCGAGCGGTCCTTGCAGCGTGGTCGGATCCTCGACGAAGACCGACGAGGACTGCGTGACGGTGGCGTTGCGGAAGCGCCGTGCATACACCGACTTCATGACCACCTCGCTGTCGTCGAGCACGTTGAGGTAGCTGAAGCGGTCGACGTCCGACCACAGGCCGAGCAGCTCGTCCCATGGCATGCCGAGGCGGCTGGCGATCTGCTCGAAGCGCCCGAGTTGCGCGATCGCAGTGGCGTCGATCGCGTTGTTGCCCACGCTCGCCGTGGTCAACACTTTGTCGAGGTCCCAGATCGTGCATCCGAGCTGGCGCCACAGCCGGAGGAACCGGTTGAACCGCGACAGCGCGTCGGCGGTCCACGTCGCGATCGTCTGCTTTCCGGTGTCGCAACTCGCGAATCCGTCCGCACTGGTCTCGATGATCTTGATCGCACCGTCCGGATTGATGAACCGGGTGGCGAGGAGCTGGACCAGCTCACGATGCCGGAGGTCGGCGTGGTGGAGCAGGATCGGCACGAACGCCAGGACCTGCAACCAGGTACCGGTCACGACCGCGGTCGTGTCATTCGGCTTGCGCGGATCGGGAACCGCGTTGTTGGTCTCCTGGAGTCTCCAGTGCGTCCACGGCTGCGCCGGGGCGGCGGTAGTGACGAGCGTCAGCGCGCTAGTGTTGAAGCCGAGGCGCTCGCCCGCGATCTGGGTGTCGGTCGGGCTCGCGGCCGGCACCTGGAACGCGGCCAGGAGGTCGTGCCAGGGAACGCCGAGCTGGCGGAGGAACGCGCGGACCTCGGCCGTCCACAGGTCGAACGGCGCCGTATGCGGAAACACCGCGCCGCGCAGCGTCGTGTACGCAGCCTCGTTGACGAAGCGCGGGTTGGCCCGCAGCTCCTCGGGCGAGCCCGAGGTCTGGCGAGCCCTAACCGTGTCCTGGCTCGGCGCTGACACCGCGTCTTCCAGCACCTCACAGGCCAGATCTATGTACGGCATGACGCCGTTGGTGTTGTCGCACAACAGCTCGATCGCGCCGAGGTCTGGGCGCCTGGCGAACAGGACGTCGCGCGCAGTGCCCGACGCCGCCGTGCGCTGTTTCAGGAACTGCAGGATGTCGACAAGGTAGGCCGCCGGACCGTGGATCGAGCGGCAGTGCTCACACGAGCAGTAGTCGTTGGCGCCAAACAGTGACTGCAGGTTGGGAAAGCTGGCCAGCATTGGCTGCAGCGTAGCGGCCGCGAGCGGCTGGGCGACGGCGCTCGGCGCGACGTTGGTGAACGCGCTGTTGTAGTTGGCGAGCAGCGCCAGCGTGGTGGCGTGGGCCTGCGTGGCGCGGGCGTAGATGGCGCGAGCGGCGCTGCGCGTCGCGCCCGCCGCGGTGAGCGTATCGACGAAGCGCTTGCGGCCGCCCGCGTAGATCGAGTGGGCGCTGGTCTGGCCGGCGGCCAGCATCGCCTTCGCGTGCGCAAAGCGCGGCGTGAGCTTGTATACGCGCTGGATCTTCTTCAGGTCGGCGACGACCTGCGTGCCGTCGTCAGCCAGCGAGCGCCGACGGGCCGTTGTCCTGGAGGAAGCGATCGATGTAGGTCCGCCGCAGGCTGAACGAGCGGTTGCTGTCGAGGAAGCGCTGCACGCCCTGGGGCCCCGCGAGCTTGAGATCGCCGCGGTCTTTCGCCAGCCGGCCGGCGAACGCCGCGGTTGGGTGGCGGCGCTCGAATCGCGCGGCCAGCATCTGCGCGAAGTGGTCGATGCGCTCGTCGACGGTCTTGAACTTGAGGTTCGCCGTGAACGCAAGGTGCTCGCCCTGGGGGTCGGTCTCGCGTAGCAGCTTGGCCCAGTCCGCCTCGTCGAGCCTTGCCAGGTCGCTGGTCGAAGCAATGGTTTTATCGACCCGCAGCTTCTGGACATGTTGCAACAACGGCAGGTGGTTGCGCACCAGGACCGTAGCCCTCAGCGTGAAGCGCAGATCGGCCAGCTTCTCTGCCGTGAAGCTCTCGGCCTTCTCGAGATCGATCCAGAACTCGGCGCTGGTACCATGGGCGGCGAAGGCCTCGAACACACGCTCCTGCGCGACCGGGTCAGCGATCGAGGTCGCCAAGACGTCGCGGAACGGCGTCTTGCCGACCCGGAACGGCCGCGCGGCAATGTTCGCGATGCGCAGCGCGTGCAACTGCTTGGCTGCCGCATCGATGTCGATGTCGGCGATCGTGTTGTCGTCGACCGCCGCGTTCAGTGCGGCGCGCACGTTCTCGCTGCGCAGCTGGAGGATCGTGTCGAGGACGTGGGCGACTTGGACGTCTTCGAGCGCCATGGGCTGTCCGCCGTCCGGCTCGAGGGCCGAGGTCAGCGCCGCCGGGACGGAGCGCTGTGCACTCCATGCGCCGCAATCTATTCTCCAAAGTCCTCTCCATCCGACACATCGTTACTTGCCCAATCGTTTGTCTACACGCCAGCTTTCACATAACGGTGCAACGCCGAATAAGGCCAATCCGCCACCCCCGTGTCACATAACATGTTTCACAGTGATGTAGTCCGCATGCCGCGCAAATCCCGCTCGTCGCGGATCAGGTGTTCACAGTACGGCCGTTGCCACAAATCTGTCGGGAACGGATTTCGACGCGCCGCGCCCGAAGGGCAGCCGCCGGGACAGGAGGCTGTCAAATCTGCACGTTGCATCCTCAGCGCGCCAAGCAGGGAATCCCTGGCCCTGGCTCTCGTGGCGATCCACCCCGCGCCGCCGAGCGCCGTTGGTGGACCAGCAGCGCCTTGGCGAAGGCAGTCTTGAAACAAGCAAATCGTTCGGGTAACGTTCCAGCAAGTTGACAGTAAAGAAATACATTCGACCCGCCATGCGATAACGTCGATAGTCCGGCATCCATGTTTACCCTCCGCCTGCGTTCAACATCGCAACTCATACCGCAGCATCGCGTGATCCGCCAAATTGAATGACCATCGCACCTTGCCGTTCTACGCTGGCTACTGTCGTTCAAATGTACAGAGGCGCCTGGATTGGGTCTGTGAAATATTGCCTAGAAAAAATGTGAAATTTTCACAGAATTCTTTCTATGGGCTCGCCCGCTGCTGCCGATTGGCGATTGCTGGTCAGTAGCAACCAGGTCAAGAATTGCGGACAGTCAGAGATACGTCTTGAACGTTGCCGCCGTGATTCCAACGGCAAAGAGCATTGCGGATGGCAGGATTACTTAAACCCACCCATGATCATCCTCGGCGCCGTGATGCGTAAACTTGTCCATGTCGCCTTCGGCATTCTTGAAAACCTTTCAATCCCGCACTTCATCTCACTTGACACCGATAACAGTATCAACGCGGGCTTTCGCGAGTCTGTTCAAGCTCCGCGTGGGTGACTCGCGCGTGATCTACACATCTGATCCGGTTCAACACACCATAACGATTCATGTCGTTGCTCACCCGTAGCAAAGGTCATAAGTCCTGCTTCGCGTGCACATCGCGCACGTCAGTCAATCTTCGTTTGTTCCGTTCGGCAAGGCCTCAACGCCACCGGCCCAATCGACCGACAGCACACCCAGACGAACGTAGCGGTGGAACGAGGAATGAGGCCAATCCACCAGCCGCCGCACCAACCCAAGCTTCATGGGATTCCAATGTACGTAATCGACGTGCCGGCTGTAATCGGCCTCGTCACGAATGACGTGCTCCCAGAAGCGCCGCTGCCATATTCCCCGCTCCCCCTTCGCAATCCGAACCTTCGAGCGCCGCTCGGTGCGCGGAAGCGCCTGCACGAAGCGTATCTTGATTGCCCTCCAGCGACTGGAGAAATCGTCATCTCCCGGTGGCAAGGTCCAAACGCAATGCATATGGTCGGGCAAGACCACCCAGGCGCCGATATGAAACGGCCGCTCCCGCCGCGTCACCCGCACCGCTTCACGCAGCGCGTCGATATGCCGCACCAGCGTATCCAGCCGCCGCTCCAACAGGTTCACCGTAAAGAAATAGGTACCGCCCGGCACCCGATACCTCCGATAATCCGGCATAAGCCTCCATACCAATCGTAGGGCGGATGCCCGAAGGGTGATCCGCCAAACACCCGTGTCGACGCCAACACAAGCGACGGCAATCCATCCAAATCCAAATCAACGCCGCGCCATCCATCAACAATGTCTCCGGTTATCTCCGGTTCCATTCGGCGGAACCCGCAGAGCGGTTCCGCCTTTCGCGGGTTATCCGTCGAATCGATTGGCCATTCGGCGGATTACGCGAAGCTAATCCGCCTTACATCCATCCACCCTACGCGGGCTACGTGTTGTGCAGCCTTTGCAACAGACGTTCACGCAACCCGATCAGGGTTAGTCCTACCACCTCCCTTGCGGCCTCATCGTAACGCAGGACCACACCCTCGCCGATATCCACACCGAGGGCGGGGCGCGGCTTACCTACTGAGATATACAAAACGTCCGCCTCTTCATCGTAGTCCCATGTGATCTCGTTTGGTTTCTCCAGAATCTTCAAAGCTTCCATAGAATTACCCTCTTACTTGACGGCCGGATGGTAAAATACGCAATCACGATAAAGCCGTCTCGTTGCTCGATTTCACGGTACACCACGACCAAATATTTGGTCGTCAGTGGCGTCTCGGTATAGAGACGAAGTGCTAGCAATTCACCGTAGTCCCCTTCTTGGATCAATTCCGGTTCGGCCAAGGTTTCCAGCACCCGTTCCCGTTGCTCCACCATTTCCGGATGACGATGCGTGATGTGCTGCCACCGTTCGGCCGTCAGGCGCACCGGCACGCCATTTCGCGAATAAACAATCAACATCACGCCATCGACGATATCTCTGGCAAAGATATTTTCCTCGGCAAGCTCATCATAGCCATGATCCGATATGCGAATCTCACCTCGCGCGACGAAAGCGAAGATCCGATTCCATGTCTCGCTCATGCCTCACCGCTTCGCTCGACCGGATTGACCGTGAACGGAAGATATCCTCCGCAAATTTAATAACGCCGGTAGAGAGGCGTGTACGTTTAGCAACCCGCGTCTGATCGCAAACCATATCGTAGGGCGGATTAGGACGGCAGTTCGCAATCCGCCAAATCCGCCAGGCCGCCATGCGCAGCGTGGCTCGCACCGTTTTTGTGGTCCAGTCGATCCACGTTGTTATCCGTCGAATCGATTGGCCCGTTTCCGTTCGGCGGATTACGCTTCGCTAATCCGCCTTACATCCATCCACCCTACGCGGGCTGCCCTCCAGCGACTGGAGAAATCGTCATCTCCCGGTGGCAAGGTCCAGACGCAATGCATGTGGTCGGGCAAGACCACCCAGGCGTCGATGTGAAACGGCCGGTCCCGCCGTGTCACTCGCACCGCCTCGCGCAGCGCATCGATATGCCGCACCAGCGTATCCAGCCGCCGCTCCAAACAGGTTCACCTTCCAGTTGCATAAATTCTGGGGTAAGCGGCGGGAAATGGCGTCGGACATAGGGTTTAGTGAGTGTTTTGCTTTTCGCTGGATCTCACCGCTGGTGAAGTCCAGCCCTTCGGGACTCTA